>CAMDKO010000010.1 GCA_945901155.1 Pedobacter schmidteae | reverse complement strand
TGTAGCGGGGAGCAGGATCGAACTGCCGACCTCAGGGTTATGAATCCTGCGCTCTAACCATCTGAGCTACCCCGCCGAATTTGTCTTGTTTATTGTTGGTTAATAATTTATCTTAGGAAAAATCCGGAAATAAATCAGGATATTTTTACCCTTAAATAATTTATACAACAATGCCTTTCAAAACAGAGTTGCAAATATAGAGGAAATTACTTTTCTTTAGAAACTAATCAGAAAAAAAAGTCGCCAAGCGATGTAAATAAATAAAGGAATGGCAGAAAAGATAAAGTTCAATGTAGAGTACGAGGTAAAATCATCTCCTAAAATATTGTTTGGCTTTTTAAATGAGCCCAATGGTTTGGCTCAATGGTTTGCTGATGATGTAACCTATAGAGATCAGGTTTATACATTTACCTGGGATGGTGATCAGCAAAAAGCAAAATTGCTATCAATCAAAGAGAATAAACTGGTTAAATTTAAATGGTTGGACGATGAGCCTCATTGCTATTTTGAAATGGAGATTGTTCAGGACGAATTAACCAATGATGTTGCTCTTTCAATAACTGATTTTGCACCTGAAGACGCAATAACTGACCGTAAGCTTATATGGGATAATCAGATTCAATATTTGATTAGCGTATTAGGGGCATAGAGATAAATTTTCTCTATTTTTATACCTGTGAAGAAAGTACACTTATTGGTATTTAAGGCCTTTATAAAGCCTTTTATTGTTACCTTTTTCATTGTCATGTTCATTTTGTTGATGTTATTTTTATTTAAATACATCGATGATCTGATTGGAAAGGGCTTTGAGTGGTATGTAATTCTTGAGTTGCTGATGTATGCATCTGCGACAAATGTTGCTATGGCACTTCCTCTAGCCATACTTCTATCCTCCATTATGACCTTTGGCAGCCTCGGTGAAAATTATGAACTCGTAGCTATTAAATCTGCCGGTATCTCCCTTCAAAAAGCAATGATGCCCTTAATCATTGGTGTGAGTATGCTCAGTATTGCGGCCTTTCTTTTTTGTGATTATATGCTACCTGTTGCCAATCTCAAAATGGGTTCTTTATTATATGATGTTCGAAACCAAAAGGCAGCATTCTTAATTAAAGAAGGAATTTTTAACAACAGTATTCCTGGCTATTCAATTCGTGTAAAGAAAAAGGATTCCGATCAAACGCTTCACGACGTTCTTATCTATGAGCGAAATACTACCAGTGGCAATGTTAATGTTTTGATGGCTAAAGAAGGGCAGATGTTCATCACTGATGATGATCAGCTTTTGGTCCTTAAGCTTAAGGATGGAAAGCGTTATGAGGAGAGTCCCGGATCTAAGGGTACATATAATCCAAGGCAAAGGCTTATGCGGACAGAATTTAAGGAAACTGAGCAAAAATTTGATTTGTCGGGTTTTCAGCTAAAACGTACTGACGAAGAGCTATTCAAGTCTAATTATGCAATGCTCAATTTAAAACAACTTAACTTTTATAGAGATTCCTTTGAGCTCAAAGGAGATAGTAATCTTCGCTCAACGTATAGAGATCTTACACTCCTTGCACGGACATATCGTACCGACTCATTGAATCCCAAAGCATCAGTAAAGGTCATTAAAAAGTATAAAGATGTTTTGGAGATCATTCCTATAGATAGTAGAATCCGGTCTGTGCAAACAGCCAAAGATCAGATCAGATCTATAAAAGATATTTTAAGTCGTAAAGAATTGTTTATTGATGATAATGATTTGCGCATGCGGGGCTTTTTAATCGAATTAAACAGGAAATTCACGCTAGCTATTTCTTGTCTTGTTCTTTTCTTTATCGGTGCACCATTAGGAGCGATTATTCGAAAGGGGGGGCTGGGTTTGCCTGTAGTAATGTCAGTATTATTTTTTCTGCTCTATCATATTATTTCAACCATTGGCGAGAAATCAGTTAAGGAAGGCACACTTACCCCATTTATTGGGATGTGGATTGCAATCTTTACCTTGACTCCTTTGGGGATATTTCTGACGTATAAAGCAACAGTTGATTCGGCACTTTTCGATCTTGATTTTTATAGGCGATGGTTTAAACGACTCTTTGCTAAGAACCTGGAATAGGTTCTGATTTTTTATTGCAAAGCATTGACTGATTTAAATGGATATGAAATCGTAGGTGCAAAAAAATACTTAAATTTACATCCAAATTACGTCGGTTGCATTGCACAGGTATTTTTTTTTATTATTCATTTTGAAACCGCTCGCCAAACAATCCAAATAATATGTTCAATACAATTGAAGAAGCAATAAAAGATATTAAAGAAGGTAAGGTTATTATTGTTGTTGATGATGAGGATAGAGAGAATGAGGGAGATTTTTTAACAGCAGCCTCCAATGCAACACCTGAAATAATAAACTTTATGGCTACTCATGGTCGTGGATTGATCTGTGCACCATTAACTGAAGAACGCTGTAAGGAATTGAGACTGGATTTAATGGTTGGAAATAATACCGCAGCTTTTGAGACTAATTTCACAGTTTCTGTGGATCTTATTGGGCATGGGTGTACAACGGGAATCTCTGCTTCTGATCGTTCAAAAACCATTCTTGCTCTTATCGACTCTAAAACTACTCCTGAAGAATTGGGCCGTCCGGGTCATATATTTCCATTAATAGCCAAGCATGGTGGTGTTTTACGAAGAGCTGGCCATACTGAAGCAGCTGTTGATCTTGCCAGCATGGCGGGGCTTGAACCTGCTGGTGTATTGGTTGAAATATTGAAGGAGGACGGAGAAATGGCTAGATTGCCAGATCTTCTGATCATTGCCAAACAATTTGATCTTAAAATAATCAGCATAAAGGATCTGATCTCTTACAGGTTAAAAACAGAATCTTTGATAAAAAAAGAGGTTTCTGTTAAATTACCTACCAATTGGGGTGATTTTGAAATGGTTGCTTATACCCAAATAACTACTGGAGATCAGCATCTTGCATTGATAAAAGGGAGCTGGGATGAAGGTGAGCCAGTTCTTGTACGAGTTCATAGTTCATGTATTACCGGTGATATTTTCGGTTCTTGTCGTTGCGATTGTGGCTCTCAGTTGCATAAAGCGATGGAAATGATCGAGAAAGAAGGTAAAGGAGTAATCATTTACATGAATCAGGAGGGTCGCGGTATTGGACTGATCAATAAGTTACATGCTTACAATCTTCAGGAAAATGGGTTGGATACGGTAGATGCAAATTTGCAGTTGGGATTCCCTATGGATCAGCGTGATTATGGAATTGGCGCCCAGATATTAAGAAGCCTTGGTATTAATAAAATGAGGTTGATGTCAAATAACCCAACCAAACGTTCTGGCTTAATTGGATATGGCCTAGAGGTAGTATCAAATATTCCAATTGAAATTAAATCCAATATTCATAACGAACTATATCTGAAAACAAAACGTGATAAGATGGGTCATTCCATAATGAAGAATAGTTGAGTTTTTTAATCTTTTTTAGGTTCTGATTCTTTTGGCTTTATTGCATTAATATTCTGAACAGGTTTTTGATTATTTTTTTCGCGTTCTTCTTTTCTTTTGTTTCCAATAAGGATTCCAAGGAGCTCCTTAAAGCTGTCGAAATCTCTTCGGTACACCAAACCTATTGCACTTACATAATCATCATTAGATAGGTTGCTTAGGAAGCTATTGTTATTCAACTTGTTTGATGCTCTGAGAACAAGATCTCCATTCTTTTTGATCAGATATAAAGCTTCCACATCATGGGCAACAAGCGACCCACCTCCGATAACAGAAAAATCGGAAAAAGAACGTCTGTTATTTGTCCGGTCTGTCACACCACCAGTAAGTATCAATCGGTCATTAAAAAATCGGAGGGATGCGCTAGCTTCATTGAATGACCGAATATTCAGATCTACAAAATTCAGGTTCAATGATTGAGTTAGAATAGTATTCAACTGATTGAAGAATAATTCTGATCCTGCACTGATGAATGTTGAAGTTGCGATGCCTCCAATTCCGTTACTCTGGTTAGCACTGCCGGCAAATGACCTTCTTACAATTAAACTCAATGCCTGCTGATTGGTATTATTTATATCACTCAGATAGGATTGCAATTCATCTTTTATAGATGCATTAGCAGGGAAATTGATATCGAAGGCAATATTGGGGCTTAGCAGTGGCCCGCTTAAATTCATGATTGCCTCAGCAGCCACTTTTTGATTATTTTGCGGCGGGCGTCCAGCTGCTAAATAAAGCTGATCGATACCAGTACGAACTTCATATAAAGCTTTCAGGTTTATAGCAGCCTCCATAGGATTGCCAGTCCAGCGGATTGAACCACCCTCACTAATTTTAAAGAGTTTGTTAATGAAGTCCTGTGCGGTAAACTGGAATTTACCACTACTGATCTGATAATCACCATACATCTCGAAGTCTCCAAGAGTAGTAATATTTAAACTGAATTGTGACTTGCCCCGTCCGGATAATCTGCCCAGATCTGTGAATATATTAACTTCTGTATCTTCATTAACCTGAAGATCGAAGTCCATCGTTAGGCCTTTAAACGAAGTTAATTTGGGCTTGTTTAATGATGAATCTTTGGCTACAAAAGTGATGAAATCATTTTTACTCACCGTAGCGGATGAGTTTAGTGGGATGTTAAAAATTGTTCCAGGCTCTGTTTTTGCGTTAATAATAATTTTCATGTCATTTGATGGACCATTAAAGCTAAAGGCTCCGGTACCAAATGCTACCCCATAATAAAGGGCATTATCCTTGGATGTTGTATTCAAAGCCATAAAATTAGTAGCCTGAATCTCTAAATGGATCTCTGGATTATTGGGGTTAGACATATCAACGGTTCCATTTGCGATGGCTTCATTGTTTTTAACGTCTTTTAATTTGAGGTTGGTTAGTTTGATAACGCTATTTTCAACGCCAACTTTATCTGTTATTTTATAAGGAGTTTTCAGATAATTTATGGTCATTCCTGCTTCATTTAAGGAAAGATTGCCATTGATTTGCGGGTTATTAAGTTTTCCGCTTATGGTAAGTTCTGCAGATACTTTTCCATACATTTTTGAAACTAGGTTTTTAAGTAATGGCTGAAAGAGTGCCACCTCATTGTCTTTCATCAAGACGTTCATGTCTAGCCTATTCTGATCGCTATTGGCATTGTAAGTTCCTTCTATATCAAGAGTGGTTTTACCCTTGTCTAAAATATCCATTTTAACATTGATGAGTTTTGATGAATTATCAAGCCCTGCAGTCATTTTAAGGTCTCCAAGACCCATATTATTAAAATTGAGACTATCAATCTTAATTTCGGCTTCTAAATTGGGAGTTCCACCCAGTCCAGAAAGAGTTGCCTCCCCATTTAGTGTTCCATTTAATGTTATACCTTTTGGTTTAGTAAGTGAATTGAATGTGGTTAGTTTAAAGGTATTGAAACCTATGAGTAATTTATCTTCAGGATTTTTTGAAATGATTCCTTCAATGGTCACCATTTGATTGTCCTTGAAAAGCTCGAAACCTGAAATTCTTGTTCGCCTGAATAAGCTAAATGCCTGATCTTTCTCTCTTCCTTCATCAAAGCTGAAACTGACTTTTTCCTGAATTTTCCAAACCTCTTTGTTTATAATTACATCAGATGGTAAAACACTTAAGCGAATTCTTTCCTCTCCTTCCGTCTTAAATTCTACCAGTGAGTTCAAATCCAGCTGGTTGATTGCATTTTTGTCTGAAAGTTTAATATTCAGGCTTAAGCTATCATTCTTAAGAATATTCGCAATGTTGACATTTTTGATATAGAGGCTGTCAGAAAGGTCAACTCGGTCGGAGGTAATAAACAGGTTCATTGCCTTATCTGAAGTACTCTCATCTATGATCAGGTCATTGATCTTAATTTTTTTGTATTGTATCAACTTAATAAATCCATTTAAAGTGGCTATGTTTTCAGATGAAACAAATTTGCCATTGAAGTTTGCTTGTTCCGGAACTTTCAGGTCTGGAATCAATAGCATACTTATCGGATCAAAATATTTAATGTTTAAACTGAATTCGAAATTCTGTTTACCTGGTGTTGCAAATTTCAAACCCAATGAAGGAATATACTTGCTTGCTACCGATTTGAAATATGAAGGCAATGCTTTTAAGTCATATTGCCCTTTGATGCTGGCATCGAGTATATCCGAACCTATAGTTATTGATCGTTGTGACCCAGCTCCGATAGCTTTCAAATTGACAGAATCAACGATGAAAGAATTTTGCGGGTTAGTTAATTGAATTTTGCTTAATGCAACAGAGCCTTCAATATTTTCAAGATTGGAGCCTGAAAAATTTGTATTTAATTCTGCATCAAACTGAATGGTATCTTTCACGAAATTCAGTTTGTGCAAATTTGCACCTCTGATCATTGCATGAAAATTATAGATGGGTCTTTGTGGATTCAGATTAATATTGCCATCGAAATCAAGTTCTAGATTACTGTCGTCTACTTTGATCTGCCCATTGAAGATATTATTGATAAACTTACCATCAACGTTTATATTCCTGTATCTGTACCCATTATAGTCAAGATATTTTAGGTCTGATTTAATCTTTTCCTGCAGACTTTTGATCTTGAATCCTTTGCCGGAAATGGTGGCAGAGAGCGTAGTTCTTCCAAGATCACTCCTACCTAATACTTCGCCTATGTTAAAGTCAAAAGCTTTTAATATTCCACTATAATTGGGAACAGAATTTTTACCAATCTTCATGTTGATATCGGTTACCAAACGGCCAGCCTTAGTTTTAAACTCGCCAACGGATTTGAAATCATTGATATATCCAGTAAATCGGCCTTTGAAGTTAATGGTGCCCAATTTGTTTACAATCTCGGGGACAATAGATTTTTTTGAGCCTGTGGCACGAGCTAGGATAAAATCAATATCCTGCTTATTTGTAGAAACCTGTTCAAAATTCAGGTCCATTATAGCTTCTTTGATTAATGGAAGGCCTTTTATTGAAAAATCTCCTTTTACGTAACTAGCCTGCCCGCTTTGGATGGTCAGCCCCTTTGCCTTCAAGTTATTTACATATCCTGATACTTTTCCGTTGAGCTGAAATATGACAGAGGATTTAGCCAGATTCGGTGAAAAATAGGCAATATCAGAACTGTTTATTTTAGTATTCCTTAAATCTGATTTCAGATACACCTTGCTGATGAACTGTCTAAAATCTTTGAATTTTGAATACTTAAAAAGTAAGTAGTTTCTTACTTTGCTGTCTGGTGTTTCAAGAAAAAGATTCCTGAACTCCATCTGATTGGTATCGATTGTGGCATTGGTACTTAGGTTTTTTAAATAAAATCCACTTTTCTCTTTAAATGTCATGTTTTTCACCTCAAAACTAAAAAGGTGATTTTTAGTATCCAGATCAAGGATCGTACTGCTGAAGTTGTTTAAATAGATATCGTTAAAGTTTATTCCATTGACAGGTTTGATATTATTTAAGTTTTTGTATTTGAATGCGATATTGCTTAAAACAATTTTATTAAGAATTAAGTCAAAGGCTTTCCCCGATTTCTTTTTAGGCGATTTTTTGCCAGTATCGAAATAGTTGATGATAAAGGCCAGATTTGTAGTATTATCCTTATATTTTTTCAAATAAATTTTCCCATTGTCCATTTGGACGCTATGTATTGATAGCGTTCTCCGATTTAATGAAATGAAATTTAATTCAACTGTAAATTTGGGTGAGAATAGTAGGGTATCTTTTTCCTGATCTTCAACATACAAGGTGTCGAGTACCAGTGATTTGAATGGTTTAATGTGTAAGCCTCCAACATAGACCTTCGTATTCAGCTCATTGGATAGATATTTCGCTGTTTTTTTTGCAATATAAGTTTGTACCGGCTTATATTGCAGCAAGAAAAAAAGTACAATGAGCAGCAATAAAAATGTTGCCAGTATCCGAAGAGTTATTTTTAGTGCTTTTTTGATAAATTTGTTTTTTATATGATCTATAACAATTTAACGCTATAATTTTGGCAATCATCCTGGGCATTGAATCTTCCTGTGACGATACTTCTGCAGCAATTTGCGTAGACGGCAAAATTCTCTCCAACATTATTACCAGCCAGGTTGTCCATCAAAATTATGGCGGCGTAATTCCTGAGTTGGCCTCTAGGGTTCATCAGCAAAATATTATTCCCGCCGTTCATCAAGCTATTTCTGATGCAAAAATACATAAAAATGAGATTGATGCGGTAGCATTTACTCGCGGTCCGGGATTATTAGGCTCACTTTTAGTTGGCACCTCTTTCGCAAAGGCTTTTGCACTCGCAAATGGACTTCCTTTAATTGAGGTAAATCATATGCAAGCACACATTCTCGCTCATTTTATCGCCGATGATAAGCCTTCTTTCCCATTTTTATGTCTTACCGTTTCTGGTGGACATACACAGATAGTGCTTGTAAGGGGTCATTTTGACATGAAAATTGTAGGTCAGACAACTGATGATGCTGCCGGAGAGGCCTTTGATAAAACAGCAAAACTACTTGGTTTACCCTATCCTGGCGGCCCGCTAATTGATAAGTATGCACAACAGGGAAATAAATTTGCCTTTAAATTTCCTGAGCCTCAGATACAGGGATTGGATTTTAGCTTTAGCGGATTAAAGACATCGATCATGTATTTTGTGCGTGATAGGTTAAAGGAGGATCAGGATTTTTTAAAGAACAACCTTTTTGATATTTGCGCTTCAGTTCAGGAAAGAATCATTTCTATATTATTGAATAAGCTTAAGAAGGCATCTTACCAGTATAATATACAATGCATTGCGATTGCAGGTGGAGTTTCCGCTAATTCTGGTTTAAGAGCTGCTCTAAATGACTCGGCGCCAGACCTAAATTGGAAGGTTTATATTCCTAAATTTGAATATTGTACTGATAACGCGGCCATGATTGCAATTGCGGGACATTATAAATTTCTTAAACAGGATTTTGTTGGTCAGGATATTGCTCCAATGGCTCGCATGCAGTTTTAATTGATTTTATTCGTAATATAAAATATAAAACACGAGATTTACTTCGTAAATAAATGATGAGCGTAGCAAGTATTATTTTCTTTTTAATCTTTTTAATACCATTAATTGGATTGTTAATCTGGGTTATGCGTCAAGACAAACGCAAAGGAAAAATTGGTTTGTATGTTCTTGGTTTTATTGTGGTTTTTGGAGTCTGGTTCATGTACCTCATGACTAAGGGTAAATAGTATTGCTTTTATATTTATAATCCGTTATTTTTCCCGTAATATTTCTAGCTTCCTTTAATCTTGAGGCTTTTGGTTCCATATTTCTTTATTGTTTTGCTTGAAAATAAATTTGCTTTAAACGCTATTATTAACGAATTTGAAAGTGTTAATTATTTATTCATCAGCAAATTGGAGAACAAGGCAAAGTCTATATATTGATATTCCTTTTGTTAAAAAAACATAAAACAATGAAAAAAATAAAATCGTTTTTAATAATTCTTCTACTCCTTATGGCTATTGTGCAGAGTTATGCCCAGCCAGTGGAACAAAATGTAAAGGTCATTGTGGCACCCGATCATACTGATTGGCAGTATAAAACAGGAGAAAAAGTTAAGTTCAATGTTTCTGTTTTGCAATATGGCAATCCTTTAAAGAACGTAAAGGTTAACTATGAACTTGGTCCTGAAAGAATGGCTCCTGAGATGAAAGATTCTATGCAATTGGCCGGCGGTCTTCATACTATAAATGCAGGCACAATGAAAAATCCTGGGTTTTATCGTTGTATAGTTACAGCTGAAGTAAATGGTAAAAAATATAGAGGCCTTGCTACTGTTGGTTTTGATGCAAACCAAATTAAGCCTGCAGCAGCTAGCAGCCCGGCCGATTTTGTTCAATTTTGGGATAACGCAAAGGCCGATCTGGCTAAAATACCATTGGATGCCCGCATGACCTTATTGCCTGAACGTTCAACTGAAAAGGTAAATGTGTATCATATTAATCTTCAGAATTTTCGTTTAGGAAGTAGGTTATATGGAATATTGTGCGTTCCTAAAAAGGAAGGGAAGTATCCTGCATTACTTAGGGTTCCTGGCGCTGGTGTAAGGCCATATAATGGCGATGTTGCCACTGCAGAGAAAGGAGTGATCACCTTGGAGATTGGAATTCACGGAGTACCTGTAATAATGGATCCGGTGGTCTATACCAATCTGGCAGCTGGAGCATTATCTGGTTATCAGGCTTCTAATCTAGAAGATCGTGAGCGCTACTATTATAAGAGAGTTTATATGGGCTGTGTCAGAGCGAATGATTTTTTAACATCTCTGCCTCAGTTTGATGGTTCCAACCTTGGTGTAACAGGTGGCAGTCAGGGGGGAGCATTGTCTATAGTTACAGCCGCTTTGGATTCAAGAGTTAAGTTTTTAGGCGCTTATTATCCAGCACTAAGTGACCTTACCGGATTCATGATTGGTCGTGCAGGTGGATGGCCACATTTATTTAATAAGGAAAATGTAAATACCGGAAGCACTCCTGACAAGGTAAAAACCACAGGTTATTATGATGTTGTGAATTTTGCCAAACTTATTAAAGTGCCGGGTATGTATAGTTGGGGTTTCAATGATGAAACTTGTCCGCCAACTTCTATGCATGCAGCATACAATGTGATTAACGCACCTAAGTCTTTGTTTTTGGCATTAGAAACTGGGCATTGGATGTATCCCGAACAAAAAGAAAATATGGATAACTGGTTGCAAAAGCAACTTAAGGTGAATTAAAGCATTCACTAAAATGATCATCGCATAAAAAAACCCGCTTGTTTAAAGCGGGTTTTTTATGTTTATACTTTTTCTTCGAGTTTATCGGCAGTAACTGTTGCTTTTATCTTAGCTTCCAGTTCATCCATCAGATCAGGATTATCAAGCAGCAGCTGCTTCACACCATCGCGACCCTGACCTAGTTTAGTATCACCGTAGCTAAACCATGATCCTGCTTTTTTAATGATGTCAAAATCAACACCAAGATCAACGATCTCTCCGGCTTTAGAAATTCCTTCTCCGAACATTACGTCAAACTCAGCAATTCGGAATGGAGGAGCCAATTTGTTTTTGACCACTTTCACTTTCACTCTGTTTCCAGAAACTTCATCAGTATCCTTAATTTGAGAGATACGGCGAATGTCTAAACGCACAGAGGCGTAAAATTTAAGTGCATTACCTCCTGTTGTTGTTTCTGGACTACCAAACATAACTCCAATCTTATCACGAAGTTGGTTGATAAAAATACAGCAACATCCTGTTTTTGAGATGGTTCCGGTTAATTTACGTAAGGCTTGTGACATTAAACGTGCATGAAGACCCATTTTTGAATCTCCCATTTCGCCTTCAATCTCAGCTTTTGGTACTAAGGCAGCAACAGAGTCAATTACAATTATATCAATTGCTCCTGAACGGATTAAGTTATCAGCAATTTCTAAAGCTTGTTCCCCATTGTCAGGTTGTGAGATCAATAAGTTTTCAATATCAACACCAAGTTTACTGGCATAAAATTTATCAAAAGCATGTTCAGCATCAATAAAAGCAGCAATGCCTCCTTTTTTCTGTGCTTCAGCAATCGCATGAATAGCAAGAGTAGTTTTACCGGAAGATTCAGGGCCATAGATCTCAATGACCCTACCCTTTGGTAACCCACCAATGCCTAATGCAATATCAAGGCTTATTGAACCAGTGGATATAGATTCAATGGCTTCAACTGCATTATCTCCTAACTTCATAACGGTGCCTTTACCGTATGATTTTTCAAGTTTATCTAGCGTTAACTGTAAAGCTTTTAATTTATCTGCGTTGCTCATTATTTTAGTTTTATTTCTCCAAAAGTATAATTAATATTTGAAAATACTAAAAATATTATCAAAAATAATTTCTTTAAATATTCTCGGATTCTCAATATATAGATTAATTAGGTCATTTGATGGCAGTACAGGCTTAATTATTCAAATTTTTTTAATTTGACTGCAATTTTTTTAGCCTGTTGTTTCTTTTTTAGCTCGCGCGATTTTTTAAGCTGAATATTTTCTACTTTTCGTAGGGCTCCTTCTGTCTGGCTTTGTGCATAATATTTACAAATATGTGCTAGTTGACAACTAGTGCATTTCGGACTTCTAGCCAGACAAACATATCTTCCATGTAAAATGAGCCAATGATGTGCAATGTGGATTTTTTCCTTTGGAAGGAATTCTACCAGTTGTTTCTCCACGGCCAGTGGTGTTTTTGCATTTCTTGTAAGACCAATCCGATTAGATACTCTGAATACATGCGTATCTACTGCCATTGCTGGTGCATTGAAAATTACAGAGGCTATCACATTTGCAGTTTTTCTGCCAACTCCAGGCATTGTTTGAAGATCTTCTATAGAAGACGGCACTATACCATTAAAATTATCAACTAATTTTTTAGCCATCCCAACTAGATGCTTTGCTTTATTATTGGGATAACTTACGCTTCGTATATACTCAAAAACATGCTCTGAACTTGACTTTGCCAGACTTTCTGGAGTAGGAAAATGTTCAAATAACTTAGGAGTAACCTGATTGATTCGTTTATCGGTACATTGTGCAGATAAAATCACTGCAACCAATAGCTGGTATGGGTTTTCGTATTTCAATTCTGTTTCCGCTTCAGGCTGATGGGAAGAGAAATAGTCTACAAAATCTTTATATCTGTCTTTTCTTAGCACCCCACAAATATATGTTTGAATAAAACAATTTTCTTTATTAAAAGGTCAAAAAAACCAGTTCGACCATTGGTTTTATTTTTTCAAATAGATTTTGAATAATTTACAAGATTGCTAATGGTATCCTGGCTTGGATTTGTTGCCATTGCATTTAAACAGGGTTTAATAGCAGTATAAAATGATTGATCTTCTTCGTTAAGATCTTCTGCATGAATATCTTTATTAACTGCTGTTTGCTGTAAAGAATGTGTTTTTGGAGTAGAGATTTCTATCATAAGCAATTTAAGTTTTCAGTTTAAACGTACTTAATTTAGAAATGTTTTATTTAGAATAAAATATATTTTAGATATTCTTCAAACTTAATTCTCTGGTTAACATCATTTTGCGTAAATTATTCAGTGCATATCGCATGCGGCCAAGTGCAGTGTTTATACTTACCCCGGTTATATCTGATATTTCTTTAAAACTTAGTTCACCAAAATGGCGCATGATCAATACTTCTTTTTGATCTGATGGCAAGTGATGGATGAGTTCTCTTAAATCCTTGTGTGTTTGCTCGCGAATGATTTTTTCTTCTGTGCTATCATCATAAAATTTAATTACCTCGAAAATATCAAAACCATCAACCGTTGTTACCACTGGTTTACGCTTTTCTTTTCGAAAATGATCAATTACAAGATTATGTGCAATACGAATTACCCATGGAAGAAACTTGCCTTCCTCATTATATTTACCTGCTTTTAGGGTATTTATAACCTTAATAAAAGTTTCCTGAAAAATATCTTCTGCTAAATAGGAGTCTTTTACTAATAGATAAATTGAGGTGTAGATTTTGACTTTATGCCTTTGGATGAGCTCCTCTAGGCTTGATTCATGGCCAATTATGTATTTTTGTACCAGATCCTGGTCACTAATCGAATGGATAGTTATAGTACTCATACTTTAAATTCTTTAGTATTAAAATTCTTAAAAAAATGATAGAGTAGAGTTTATTCGATAGCGTTTCTCCTTTGGTTATTTGTAATGAAATGAATTGATTTGGAATTAAACAATAATCTTGCCAAAATCAAATAATATTTCATCATTGTTCTTTAATAAATACTTATAGCCGTATTTTTGCGTTCCGAATAATAGGGTTATATCAGTATATACGAAATAAAATAGTTTGGAGTTTGCGAATGAACAAAGAGGCAGAAAAAGATCCTAAAAAGTATATTGTTATTAAAGGGGCAAGAGTCCATAATTTAAAGAATATTGATGTCGCCATCCCTAAAAATAAATTAGTTGTCATTACCGGAATGTCTGGTTCAGGAAAGTCGTCACTCGCATTTGATACTCTTTATGCCGAAGGACAAAGGCGATATGTAGAAAGTTTATCATCATACGCCAGGCAGTTTATGGGGCGAATGAATAAGCCTGATGTTGATTATATTAAGGGTATCGCGCCTGCAATTGCTATTGAGCAAAAGGTAATTACTAGTAATCCACGTTCAACTGTAGGCACTTCAACTGAGATTTATGATTATTTAAAATTGCTTTTTTCAAGGATCGGGAAAACCATATCACCAATTTCGGGAAGGGAAGTTAAAAAAGACACGGTTACGGATGTAATTAATTTTATTTCTGGTCTTTTAGAAGGCACTTCAGTTACTGTTTCTTGTCCTTTGCATGCACATAATAACCGTTCTTTGAAGGAGGAGCTTGCAGTTCTTCTTCAAAAAGGTTTTACGCGCGTATTGATCAATGAGCAGCTGTCTAAAATAGAAGATCTTCTAGATGATCAGTCAACTGGTAATTTTAAATCGGGTAATGACGTGGATATCAAGATCGTTATTGATCGTGTTTCAGTAACAGCTGATGATGAGACCTTAAGCCGTATTGCAGATTCGGTTCAAACTGCATTTTTTGAGGGAAGGGGTGATTGCTTTTTAGAAGCAAATGGTCAGATTCATGTGTTTTGCGATCGTTTTGAGCTAGATGGTATACGTTTCGAGGAGCCATCTCCTAATTTCTTCAGTTTTAATAATCCTTTTGGTGCTTGTAAGCGTTGTGAAGGTTATGGTAAGATTATTGGCATTGATGAAGACCTTGTTATTCCGGATAAAAGCAAGTCGGTTTACGATGGGGCCATCGCTCCATGGAGAGGCGAAAAAATGGGTGAATGGCTGCATAAACTAGTTAAAAATGCCTTAAAATTCGATTTCCCAATTCATCGTTCTTATAATCAGCTAACAGCAGAGCAAAAACAATTAGTATGGTCTGGTAACGAATACTTTAGCGGATTAGATGATTTTTTCAAGGAACTTGAGGCGCAAACGTATAAAATTCAATACCGTGTTATGCTTTCAAGGTATCGTGGCAAGACAAACTGCCCAGAATGCCAAGGCAGTCGTCTCCGTGAGGATACTTCAAACGTAAAAATCGCCGACCATTCTATTACAGATATTGTTTTGATGCCTTTGGATAAAGCACTTGTTTTTTTTCAGGGTTTAGCACTTGATCCAGTTCGAATGAAGATCGCTAAGCGTCTGTTAATGGAAATTACGAACCGGATCAAATTTTTGAATGATGTGGGCTTGAGTTACCTTACCCTGAATAGACTGTCAAATACCCTTTCAGGTGGTGAATCGCAGCGTATAAATCTGGCTACCTCATTGGGCAGCTCACTGGTTGGTTCAGTATATGTTTTGGATGAGCCAAGTATCGGACTTCATCCAAGGGATACTCAGCAACTGATTGAAGTATTAATATCATTGAGAGATGTTGGAAACACTGTATTAGTTGTTGAGCATGAAGAAGAAATCATGAAGGCAGCTGATCATATTATTGATATTGGTCCGGAGGCGGGTACACATGGTGGTCAGCTAGTGTTTACAGGTACTTATTCTGAAATTTTGAAGGAAGATGCGAGTCTTACCGGGCAATACCTAAGTGGAAAACAAGCAATCGCTATACCACAGAATCGTAGAAAATGGAGTGATTATATTGAAATCAAGGGCGCTAGAGAGAATAATCTAAATAATGTAGATGTTAAATTCCCATTAAATGTTTTAAGCGTGGTTTCAGGTGTTTCCGGTTCTGGAAAGACATCACTGGTGAAGCGAATTTTACAACCGGCCTTGCAGAAAGCTATTGGAAATTATTCTGGTGAACAAACGGGATCTTATGATTCTATAGGTGGAGATTTTAATAAAATTGAACAGGTTGAAATAGTAGATCAGAATCCAATTGGCCGTTCTTCAAGATCTAACCCTGTTACCTATGTGAAGGCATGGGATGAGATACGAAATTTGTTTGCCTCTCAGGGTGTTGCTAAGGCCTCCGGTTTGAAGCCATCTGCATTTTCATTCAATGTTGAAGGTGGCCGTTGTGATGTTTGTCAGGGCGAAGGTGAAGTGAAGATCGAAATGCAGTTCATGGCAGATATTTATCTGCCTTGCGAATCTTGCAATGGAAAGCGCTTTAAACAGCATGTTCTTGATGTGACCTATAAAGAAAAAAATGTATTTGAGGTGCTGGATATGACTATTGATGAAGCTCTTGAGTTTTTCCAGAGTGAACCAAAAATTGCTGCAAAGATCAAACCACTTGCTGATGTTGGATTAGGGTATGTTCATTTGGGACAATCATCAAACACACTTTCTGGTGGCGAGGCCCAACGAATTAAACTGGCATCTTTCCTGGTTAAGGGAAACAATAGCAGTAAAACCTTGTTCATTTTTGATGAACCTACCACCGGACTTCATTTTCATGACATTAAAAAACTACTTAAATCCTTTGATGCTTTAATAGAGCAAGGGAACACTATTATTGTTATAGAACACAATATGGATGTAATCAAATGCGCCGATTGGATAATTGATATTGGTCCCGAAGGCGGTGACAGGGGTGGTAATGTTGTGTTTGAAGGGGTTCCTGAAGATCTGATTCTGGAAAAGGGATCTTATACCGGTAGTTTTTTGAAGGAGAGGTTTAAGGGGTAGGATTGAAGTTTCCAATACAATTTATTGCTAAATGCAATTTGATTTAGCCTGATAGACGGATTATTTTCGCATGTTTTCAATAGATGCGGTGTATAAAAAATTTCAGTCAAGGTAATGAAAGATGGATAGGATATAGGTTTAGCCTGGTATATGTGTTACCGGCTTAAATTTATGGAAAGGTGCTGTTGTGGTTCTTTCGTTATTTCAGTCCGGTGCCCGCCCGGATGAACCCGTTCGGACGGGCTCTGCTTTAGTTTTTTGCATTCAAAAAATCGTAAATGACAAAAATCCTGATCGCAAAAAAGCTACCGCTGCCGCCCCGGTTTAATTTAGCCTCTGTTGTAGTTCTTTTGTAAGGCTTGCATGCTTTAGGATTTAATTTTATTAATAAGATCTTAGCTACAAATAAATAACCACTGTCCCTGCAATCTAAACGGGATTGAAGCGGCGGCCTTTTGCCGAATCAATTTTATTAATCACATCAAAATTTCACGGCAAAAGCTACAGCGCAGAGCCCGGCTGAAGCAAGCCAAAAGCACTGGTATTGCTTTTCAAAAAAAATCCTGCAACCTGAACTTTTGTCTAATCTGTTATTGCTTATTGAAAAAAATAATTATCGAAAGCTCACAATCATCTGATCGCAAGTTTATTCTCTTTAAACTTTTCAATCAAATAATCTGCATATCGTAAATAGCCCAGATCGGTTAAGTGGGTTCCATCTACAGTACCCTCATTATCTGTCCCGATTGATCCGGCAGCACCGATATAGATTAAATCTTTCATTCCACCCTGCACCAATTTATCGAACTCTGTTTTCAAGGCCTGATTCTTCTCATTCATACTATTTAGCAAACTTGCTTGAAAAATGGCTCGTGTATACTCCACATTTTCAACAAATACAATCGGAGTTTTTGGATTTTTAGCACGTATAGCTTTGGCTAATGGTATAACACTATCGGTCACTTGTTTTGCAGTCATATTCGGAAGACAGTCAATAACATAATAGGAGGCCTTTATGCCAGAAATAAGCTCAGCCATTGGCGGATCCATTCTTCCATTACCACTAAACCCAAAATTGATGCAATCCACATTCAACTTTCTGGATATGATACTTGTAAACACCATACCAGGCCTTGAAGCACAACCTCCCTGCAAAATACTGGTGCCATAAAAAACTATGGGCAGCTTTTTATCTTCAGCTGGCTTCGTTATCGTACTGCCGCTTTCTATACCAATTTCCACTTTGGTTGTGCCATCATAAAGGGGTAAATAGAGTTTGTATTCTCTCTCTATTTGACCAAGACCATTTATCAGAGAAGCCTCATTTTCCTTTGCGGTTGGTCGGCCTGTATTTACATAGGTCCATACTCCTTTAACTTTGCAATAAAGATCAACACCTTTTATGCCCGTTTCGGCCATATGGTTCATTTTTGTATCATTCATTAAAGCCCATTTAACCTTTACAGAAGTGGAGTTGGAATTGAATCTTAAAGAGATACCAGCAGAGTTTTTTGACAGATCCCAAACGGGTTTTCTTACTTTATCCTTGTAAGACTTAGGTAAACGGTCGTAGGGGCTTTCTTTCTCAGATTCAGCAACTCCGGTGCCTTCAATTAAGAAGGATTCTTTACCGTAATAGATCGTATTATCTTTTTTGGCAGGACTTTCCTGAGAAATGGCTGGACTGCCTATAAAGCATAGAAGCAGAAGGCAAATGAATTTAGGCATATGATTTTTTTTAATGTGTGATTAAATATAGGATTACAATGGATAAGGAACAAAAATAAGTTCTGGAATTTTTATGTGCTATGCTTTACTCGGTCCAGACAATTAGCTTTGATATTTCATCCAGTTTTAATGTATAATCCATTATCTTGCAGTGGCAAATCCATTTTGATAAAAGAGACATGATCAGGTATAAAATTTCAGGATGAGTTCAGAATCTACAGACATGAAGCTGAAATTCTCATCTTATGAAATTTTTGTAATCCTGATCCTTACCCTTACTCAGTTTACAGTAGTGTTAGATTTTATAGTGATTTCACCACTTGGTGATCTCTTGATGAAATCCATGAACCTGAGTACCACCCAGTTTGGATTGTCGGTATCAGCATACGCCTTCAGTGCCGGGTTCTCAGGTCTGATTACTGCCGGATTCGCTGATCGTTTCGACAGAAAGAAATTGCTTTTATTTTTTTATGTCGGCTTCATTGTAGGCACGTTTTTCTGTGGAATAAGCCAAACTTATTCTATGCTTTTGGTTGCACGTATTTTCACTGGTTTATTTGGCGGAGTGATTGGTGCAATTTCAATGGCTATTGTAGCTGACTTATTTCCACTTGAGAAAAGAGGAAGGGTTTTTGGCTTCCTGCAAATGGGTTTTGGAGCTAGCCAAGTTCTTGGCATTCCATTAAGCTTGTACATCGCGAATACCTGGGGCTGGCAATCGCCATTTCTGATGATTGTGGTATTATCAATCCTTGTTTGGTTCTTTATTGTTTTCAAATTGAAGCCCGTTTCTGAGCATCTTGAGCAAAAAAGTGAACAGAATGCAATTGCACATTTATGGCAAACTCTAACTTTAAAGAAATATCGGATAGGTTTTCTGGCAACTGCATTTCTTTCTTTGGGAAGTTTTATGATGCTGCCCTGGGGAAGTGCATATGTGATTAATAATTTGAAGATCACAACTCAACAACTTCCATTTATTTATATGGCTTCCGGAGTTTGCACGCTTACCATCATGCCAATAGTCGGAAAATTAAGTGATCGTTTCGATAAATTCTATCTGTTTACCATTGCATCAATTATTCTGATAGTAGTGATTACCATTTACGCGAATCTTGGGCCTGTTTCGTTCTGGATTGTGCTGATTATGAACCTTGGTCTTCAGGTGGGCTTCATGAGCCGGATGGTTCCATCAATGGCACTTACCTCAGCTTTGCCTCAAAAAAAAGATCGTGGGGCATTTATGGGAATCAATTCATCTTTTCAACAGATTGCCGGTGGAATTGCCGCGGCTATTGGTGGGATGATTGTTGTTCAGAATGATAAATTAAAACCTCTTGAACATTATGATACGCTTGTATATGTAGTTGTCTTGCTTTCATTAATTTCTGTATTCTTGCTTTTGAGGGTAAGCAGAATAATTAAGAAAAATGATTGAATAGAATCAGGAATAAAGAACCAGGAACCAAGAGCCAAGATTAAAGAACAAAGACTTTTTAGTGCTAATCTGAAATTTTCTGCTTTTTTCATATCTCATATCTCATATCTCATATCTAATATCTCATACCTCATACCTCCAACCTCAGACAACTGATAACAGACAACAGATAAAAGGCAAAAGCAGAAAGCTAAAAGGTAAAAGCAGAGAAGAGTAATCATTTGAAATGATTAGCCCGAGGCAATTTTAACTAACCAACTAACCACCTAACCAACAGACAACAGACAACCGACCTCAGATAACAATTGGATTCAAAAAGAAATTGTGTTAATTTGCTTTATTGTAAAACTCCTAAAATTATATGCTTTCTAAAAAAACGCGTTATGCAATAAAAGCCCTGGTGGTTTTGGGTAAAATTTTTGGGGAGGCACCTATGCAAATCTCGAAAATTGCCTCTGAGGAACATATCCCCAAAAAATTCCTTGAACAAATTCTACTCGATTTAAGGAATGCCGGATTACTTTACAGTAAGAAGGGAGCCGGTGGTGGATATGGGCTGGTTAAAGATCCTGCTGAGATCTTCGTGGTTCAGGTATTGCGTCTTACCGGGGGCCCTGTAGCACTATTGCCATGTGTTAGCTTGAATTTCTATCAGAAGTGTGATGAATGCAGCAATGAAGCAACTTGTGGTGTAAGAGATGTGTTTCTGGAAGTTAGAAATGCAACTTTGAAGATTTTAAGCGAAACTAGTATTGCTGATGTTATTCGTCGTGAAGGCCTTTTAATTCAAAATACGGAGGTGTAAAAAAAAAATTTAAATAAAAGTCTACTAAATCTATATACTTTGTATTATATTTGGTCAATGAAAAATTTTAGCTGCCATATGAACAATGAAACAACACTAGATTGTTGTTATATGTGCATGTAAAACATTGAAGAAGACCAGGTAAAGATTTATTTATATGAACCTCTTCACCCACTGGTAGAAGAGGTTATTTTTTGTAAAAAATTAATGAATAGTTTCAGAACAGAATTAGAAGATCCAATTGTTCAAAAAGATATTGTCGATCTTGAAAAAAAGATCAGAGAATTTCGCGATGGTAAGATACATGATGAGAAGTTCCGTAGTCTCCGTTTAGCCCGTGGAATTTACGGTCAGAGGCAGCCCGGTGTTCAAATGATTAGGATCAAGTTACCATTTGGGAAAGTTAGTTTTAAGCAGTTTTTGCGTATTGCCGACATATCAGATGAATATGCCAGTAGCAACCTTCATTTAACAACACGTCAGGATATTCAGATCCATTATGTAAGCCTTGACCGAACTCCAGAGCTATGGGCTAAACTCGAGCAAGATGATATTACACTAAGGGAGGCCTGTGGTAATACTGTACGAAATGTAACGGCATCTCCAACATCTGGTATTGACCCGAATGAGCCCTTTGATGTATCACCTTATGCTTATGCAACTTTCAAATATTTCCTTCGCAATCCAATTTGTCAGGAGATGGGTAGAAAGTTTAAGATCGCCTTTTCTTCGAGTGATGCGGATACAGCCTTTACCTATATTCATGATCTAGGCTTTATTCCTAAACTTATTCTGAAAGAAGGGAAAGAAGTTCGTGGTTTTAAAGTTTTATTTGGTGGTGGCTTAGGGGCGCAGCCATCCATTGCCCATATGGTGAATGAATTTTTGCCCGAAGATGAGCTGATTCCCTACATAGAATCAACATTGCGTGTTTTTGACAGGTATGGCGAACGCAGTAACAGAAATAAAGCAAGGATGAAATTTCTTGTTGCAAAATTAGGTCTTGATGAAGTATTAAGCCTAATCGCGCAAGAGAGAGTTGCAAACCGGACTAAACATTTCAACATTGATCGTGACACGGTTGATCTTCCTCAGATTCCTGATAAAATAGAGCTGACGGATGCAACTATTTCAGATCAGTTACTTTATCAAAGATGGCTGGATACTAATGTCTTTGAGCAAAAGCAACATGGTTTTTATGGAGTTTACATCAAGGTTACAACTGGAGATATTCCAACAAGCAAGGCAAGAAAATTTATTGCAGCAATCAACGGATTGGTTGCCGATGAAATTCGTATCACAATCAATCAGGGTTTGCTTCTCAAATATGTTCGTAAAGAGGCTTTACCGGTTTTGTTTGAGCGATTGAAGGAACTTGACTTTGTAAAGCCGGGGTTCGACAGTGTGAGTGATATTACAACCTGCCCCGGAACGGATACCTGTAACCTCGGTATTTCAAACAGTACCGAACTTGCACGAGTTCTTGAAGATCTGATCTCAGAAGAATTTGATGAACTGATAGAGAATCAGGATATAAAAATAAAGATTAGCGGCTGTATGAACAGTTGTGGACAACATGGTTTGGCGCACATCGGTTTCCATGGAAGTTCGCTCAAAGCTGCGGGTAAGGTTGTGCCTGCTGCTCAGGTTTTATTGGGAGGCGGTACCGTGGGCGATGGTGTGGGTCGTGCTGCAGATAAGGTTATAAAGGTGCCGTCTAAAAGAACCAAGGATGTGGTTCGGGTTATTTTGGATAATTATAGCAAGAATAAAAATAGGGATGAATTGTTCAACGACTTTTATGACAGATTTGGTAAAGATCATTTTTACCAGTTATTAAAGCCACTAGCCGATCTAAGTACATTAACTCCCGATGAGTTTGTTGATTGGGGACACGAAGAGATCTTTGAAACGGCAATTGGCGTTGGAGAATGTGCCGGTGTGATGATCGACTTGGTTTCAACACTCTTGCTTGAAGCAGAAGAAAAGCTGAATTGGTCAATTGAATCAATGGATGCGAAAGCATATTCTGATTCAATCTATCATGCCTACAGTGTATTTATCAGCAGTGCAAAAGCATTATTATTGGATAAAGGAATCAATAGCAGTACACAGGTTGGAATCATTCGTGATTTTGATGAGCAATATAAAGACAGTCAGATTCTTAAGGGATTGGAAAGCTTTGCCGATTTGGTATTGCAAATAAATAAAAATGAGCCATCAGCAGAATTTGCCCGAGCTTACCTTGGATCAACTGTTGATTTTATTAAAAGAGTTAAACTAGCAAAGGAGTTCAATTAAGATGATAATTACGCAAACAAATAACTCAGTTAAAGAACCAAGAATTACGCTCGTAGGTGCAGGTCCGGGTGACGCAGAACTAATTAGCATGAAGGGTGTAAGGGTACTCAAATCTGCAGATGTAGTTTTATATGATGCACTTGTTAATTGTGAATTACTGCAGTTTGCTCCTGAAAATGCAATAAAAGTATTCGTAGGTAAGCGTTCTGGTAATCATTCCTATTCTCAGGAAGCTGTTAATAAGTTAATGATCGACTATGCTTTGAACTATGGGCATGTGGTTCGATTAAAAGGAGGTGATCCATTTGTTTTTGGACGCGGATTTGAGGAATTGGAAATGGCTGCATCATACAGTATCCCTGCCGAAGTGGTTCCTGGCATATCTAGTAGTATTTCTGTGCCTGCCCTGCAGGGTATTCCATTAACCCATCGTGGTGCGAGTGAAAGTTTCTGGGTAATTACCGGGACGACTAGTTCTGGGGAGATTTCTAAAGATTTGTATGCTGCTGCAAAATCGAATGCAACGGTTGTGGTTTTAATGGGCATCAAAAAGCTTAAGGATATCGCAGACATATTTATTGCGGAGGGAAAGCACCGTTTGCCAGCTGCTGTTATTCAAAATGGGACGATGGAAAATGAGAAGCTTGTGGTTGCTACAGCTGGAACGATCTTTGAATCTGCTCAGGATCAGAAAATAGATTCTCCAGCACTAATCGTATTTGGCGAGGTTGTGGGGCTACATTCCTTGTTTCAGCCAATAAAGGCATTTTATGAATTCTCAGAACAAGAATAATAAAGTTTTGGAAAACAATACAGGCAATCAGCTTTTTCCGGTATTCCTAAAGTTAAACCAATTGAAAGTTTTACTAGTTGGAGCAGGGAACATTGGTCTTGAAAAACTGGAGGCTGTTCTAACAAATAGCCCTGATACCCAGATCAATATTGTTGCTGAAAGCTTTTTGCCCAAACTTCTTCAATTGACAGTCAATTATCCAAGGGTTAAATTACATTCAAAAAGATTTGAAGCTGCTGATCTAGAAGGTCATGACCTGGTGATTATAGCAACAGGAGATAATATACTGAATGCAGAAATCAGGTCTTTGGCACGTCAACGACATTTATTGATCAATGTAGCTGATAAGCCTGATCTATGTGATTTTTATTTGGGATCAATCGTTAAGAAGGGAGATCTAAAGATCGGGATCTCAACCAATGGGAAATCGCCAACAGTTGCTAAACGGCTCAAAGAGATATTTCAAACTAATTTACCTGATGAACTAGATCTAACCTTGCAGCAAATGAATAAGCTGAGGAATACGTTGGGAGGTGATTTTGCACATAAAGTTAAGGAGTTGAATAAGGCAACGGCATCATTGGTCAATCATTCAAATGAGAAACCCTTATTTAGAAAAATCAGTTGGAAATTATTAGCAGCAGTATTTGCTGGAATAAGTCTGATTGTAATTATGGTTAAATACTATTAAATCGAGATTAGCGACATAAATGCAACTGATTAATTTTATTTAATTAAGTATTTTTGCCGAAACCTTCGCAAAAAATGAAAGAACAATCTAAGCTTATTCGTACCCAGGTACCTCGTTCATCAAACAGAGAGCATTCTGTGCCTTTATATCTGACATCTAGTTTTGTTTTTGATGATTCAGAACATGGCCGAGCAATGTTTGCCGATGAGGTTGAAGGGAATATTTATTCGCGTTATTCTAATCCAAATACCAACGAGTTTATTGAGAAAGTTCGCGATTTTGAGGGTGCTGAAGCAGGCTTAGCCTTTTCATCAGGAATGGCAGCTGTTTTTGCATCTATTGCGGGTTTACTACGTAGCGGTGATCATATTGTTGCTTTTCGCTCAATTTTTGGATCCACTCACCAGCTTTTTACGCAATTGCTACCTCGCTGGGGAATTACCACAACCTATGTAGATGCCTCAAATCCTGAAGATTTTGAAGCAGCCTTACGTCCGGAAACCAAAATGGTATTTCTTGAAACGCCTTCAAATCCTGGTTTGGAATTAGTAGATCTGGAATGGCTAGGTAATTTAAAGAAGAAACATAATTTCATCCTGAATGTTGACAACTGTTTTGCAACACCCTATCTACAAAAGCCAATTCAATTTGGCGCCGATCTAGTAAGCCACTCGGCAACTAAATATATGGATGGACAGGGTAGAGTAATGGGCGGGGTACTTGTAGGCCGTAAAGATTTGATGAAAGAACTGATGTTTTTTATCAGGCATACGGGTCCGGCGATGTCGCCATTCAATGCATGGACCCTTTCTAAAAGTCTTGAAACACTTGCAGTACGTATGGACAGGCATTGTAGTAATGCTTTGAAAGTGGCAGAAACTCTTGAACAGCATCCTGAAGTAGAACTAGTCAGATATCCATTTCTCCCATCTCATCCACAATATGAATTGGCAAAACGCCAGATGAAACAGGGCGGTGGCATCGTAACCTTTATTGTAAAGGGAGGTTTTGAACGGGCAAAACGTTTTATGGATGCGCTTCAAATGATCAGGTTGTCGCCCAATCTTGGAGATACCCGTTCAATAGCTACACATCCAGCTTCAACAACTCATTCCAAATTAAGTGATGCTGAGCGTAAACAGATCGGAATATCTCCAGGAAGCATCAGAATCTCTGTTGGCTTGGAGGATATTGATGATATCCTTTCAGACCTGACTGAAGCACTTAAAAATTCTATAAACTGATTTAATATAATGAACAAATCAGCAGAGATATTACAGGAAATTGCAGGATTGAGTATAGAACAGTCTCTTGAATTGTTAATCAATCGATTTCCTGGGAAAGTAGTTTTTTCCAGCAGTTTTGGTTGGGAAGATCAGGTGATCTCTCACCTAATTTTTTCAAATAAACTACCTGTTAAAGTATTCACTCTCGAAACAGGCCGGCTTTTTCCAGAAACTTATTATGTATGGAACCGAACTATTGAAAAATATGGAGTGCCGGTTCATGCATACTACCCCAATACAGAGGCGGTTGAGCGAATGGTCAGTGTTAATGGTCCGAGTAGTTTCTACGAATCGGTAGAGAACCGTAAAGAGTGCTGCGGAATCAGAAAGGTTGAACCCTTAAAACGTGCTCTTGCCGGAAATTCATTGTGGATTACCGGAATACGTGCTGAACAATCAATGAATAGGGAAGATATGAATGCTGTGGAATGGGATGAATCTAATCAGCTTCATAAATTTCATCCTATTTTTGATTGGTCGCTAGACCAGGTAAAAGCTTTTATCAAAGGAAACAATATCCCGTATAATCCATTGCATGACAAGGGTTTCCCGAGTATTGGATGTGCTCCCTGTACCAGAGCAGTAAAAGAAGGTGAAGATTTCAGAGCCGGTCGATGGTGGTGGGAAGACCAAAACAAAAAAGAATGCGGCCTTCACTCATCCTGATAAACGACAAGGACAAGTTTGACGCATTTATGCGTTTTTGATAATTAATTTATGAATAAACAAGATACTACCTATTTAGACCAGCTGGAAGCCGAAGCAATTTTTATTTTGCGCGAGGTTGCCGGACAGTTTGAAAAACCTGCCCTTCTTTTTTCAGGAGGAAAGGATTCTATCACACTTGTTAGGCTGGCAGAAAAGGCTTTCAGACCGGGCAAATTTCCTTTTCCGCTGGTTCATATTGATACCGGTCATAATTTTCCTGAAACGATTAGCTTCAGAGATGATATGATTGCAAGGATCGGTGAAAAATTGATTATTGGTCATGTTCAGGATTCGATCGATCAGGGAAAAGTGATTGAGCAAACAGGAAAGAATGCCAGCAGAAATGCATTGCAGACTGTAACATTACTTGATACTATTGCTGAGGGAAAGTTCGATGCTTGTATTGGGGGTGCCCGCAGAGATGAGGAAAAGGCCAGAGCTAAAGAAAGAATATTTTCAGTTCGTGATGAATTTGGTCAATGGGATCCAAAACGTCAGCGTCCTGAATTATGGAATATTTATAACGGAAAGATTCATAAAGGTGAAAATGTACGGGTTTTCCCGATCAGTAACTGGACAGAATTAGATGTCTGGAATTATATCCGCAGAGAGAATATAGAACTTCCATCTATTTACTTTGCACATGAGCGTGATGTGATTACCCGCAACGGGCAGTTAATGGCAGCTGCAGATTGTCTGAATATGGATTCGGATGATCAAATTGAACGTCGTAATGTTCGTTTCAGAACGGTTGGCGATATGACCTGTACTGCAGCTGTTGAATCGGATGCCGATCAGATCGATGATATCATCGAAGAAATAAAAATGTCAAAAATTAGTGAAAGGGGAGCCCGCATGGATGATAAAGTATCTGAGGCTGCAATGGAAGACCGCAAAAAAGGGGGGTATTTTTAATATGGATTTACTTAAATTTTTTACCGCCGGAAGTGTTGATGATGGCAAAAGCACCTTGATTGGCCGTCTACTTTATGATAGCGAATCCATTCTTGCAGATCAGCTGGAGGCCTTGCAACAATCCAACCGTAAAAATGATGACGGGACAATTGACCTTGCTATTTTAACAGACGGATTAAAGGCAGAACGTGAACAAGGAATCACAATCGATGTGGCCTATAAATATTTCCAAACAGATAAAAGGAAGTTTATCATTGCTGATACCCCTGGCCATATTCAATATACCCGAAATATGGTTACTGGTGCCTCAAATTCTGATCTAGCTATTATTCTTGTAGATGCCAGAAATGGGGTGGTTGAACAAACGGTCAGGCACTCATTTATTGTTTCTCTCTTGGAATTGAAACATGTGGTAGTATGTATCAACAAAATGGATATGGTTGACTTTAGCGAAGATGCCTTCAATAAGATTCATAAATCTTATTCAGAAATTGCTCTAAAACTTAAGCTAAAAGAGGTTACCTATATCCCTGTAAGTGCATTGAAGGGGGATAACATCGTCAACAGATCCCAAAATATGTCATGGTATGCTGGAAAAAGCCTATTGGATCATTTGGAAACCACTGAAGTTAACGAAGATGTAAAATCAGTTCAGGCACGTATGCCTGTACAATGGGTAATTAGGCCTCAGACTGATGAACTACATGATTATCGCGGCTATGCCGGAAGGGTTTTAAGCGGTAGTTTTCGCGTGAATGATAAGATCACTGTTTTACCCTCAGGCATTCGTTCTGAGATTAGCAAGATTGAGACCAATATGCAGGAACAAGATGAAGTGCATAGTGGAACATCTGTTACACTTCATTTAAAAGATAATATTGACATAGGTCGTGGAGATATCTTGGTTAACTCAACACATGAACCCATTGTTTCACAATCTATTGAAGCAGATCTATGCTGGATGGATACCAAACCACTGGATACTTCCATCATGTATCTTTTGCAGCATAATAGCAAGGTTACCAAATGTAAGATCAGAGATATTCTCCATAAGGTTAATATCAATACCCTTGAAAAAATAGAAACGGATACTTTCCAGTTAAATGATATTGGTAGAATTGTGATCAGAACAGCAGAGCCACTTGCTTTTGATCTTTATCAGGTAAATAAACTGAATGGTGGGGCTATTTTGATTGATCCGCGCACAAACCTAACGGTTGGAGCCTTGATGTTTCGTGCAAGTGCTGAATAATAATATCTCTAGATCGGGGGTTTTAAGTTCTGTAATCTCTAAATTGCATAAAATTAGATAGCATGAAAGTTGAACTAAAAAGGGTGAATGATGCGGTGCATTTTGAAGCCTCGGCACCCTCCTCCACAGTAAAAGTTCATATTGATGGTTCGCCTGAAATTGGTGGGCAGGGGCTAGGTGTCAGGCCAATGGAAATGGTTTTGATGGCATTAGCCGCTTGCAGTTCATTGGATCTGGTATCGATACTCAATAAGCAAAAACAGGGTCTCAAAGATTTTTCTGTCAGTGTAGTGGGAGAAAGAAGGGAACAGTTACCCCCTATTTTTACTAAAATTCACATGGATTTTACGCTAATAGGCGACATTGATCCTGCTAAGGCAGATCGAGCTGCAGAGTTGGCAATTAAAAAATACTGTTCAGTTCATGATATGCTTGTAGCCGGAGGTGTTGAGATCACGTACGCTATCGAGATCGTAAAATAATAGCCAATTAATCGGTATCTCTAAGCCAATTACTATATTCTGAAATTTGTGATATTCAGATAGATTCAATTCTCCTTTCTATAATTAATAGACTATAATAAAAGCCTTTTTCATTTTTATTGGCTTGTTTTATAGCAAATCTGTTATGACTTTGAAATTATATGTTTAAACATCTATTTTTGTATCTTTGGATATAAATAGAACTTAACAATAAAAATATATAAAGATGGAATCAGCGGTAAAATTAAAATGGGTTATTGACCCAATGCATTCAGAGGTTCATTTCAAGGTGAAGCATCTGGTAATTTCAACTCTAACAGGTACCTTCAAATCTTTTGAAGGAGAGCTTAAAACTACAGATTTAGATTTCAAAGATGCATCTATTGAGTTTTCAATGGATGTAAATAGCATTGATACAAACCAGGAGCAACGTGATGCTCATTTGAAATCAGCAGAATTCTTTGATGCAGAACAATTCCCTAAAATTTCATTTAAATCTACTTCATTCACTAAGGATGGCGATGATTATGTTCTTGTGGGTGATCTTACAGTTAAAGAAGTAACTAAACATGTAAAATTGGAAGTCGAATTTGGAGGTGTTGCTACTGATTTTTATGGTAATGAAAAAGCAGGTTTTGAAGTTTCTGGAAAAATAAGCCGTAAAGAATTCGGACTTACCTGGGATGGAATTACAGAAGCCGGCGCTATAGTTGTTGGTGATGATATTAAATTGAATATCAATCTGCAACTTGCAAAACAAGTATAATAACCAATTATAATAAATTAGAAAGCCATTCTGTGAAGGATGGCTTTCTTTTTATTTCTAATTTTTATCTCATTATAGCTAGAAAGAACTTATTTAAGCAATAAGTTCCGAGCTTTGATCTCATCCAGGCTTAACTGCTCTTTAAGTTCTTCGAGCGAATTGAATTTTTGATCGTCTCGCATATATTCAAGAAAATTCAGGCGGATGCTTTGTCCGTAAATATCTTCTTGAAAGTCAAAAATATTAACTTCTATATTCCGGCTCATGCCATTTATTGTAGGTCGGTGACCGATATAAGCCATCCCATTAGCACGCTTAAGATTTGCTTCTTCACTTTTAAAATCTACACGTACTGCATATATACCGTCAGCAGGAATGAGTTTATAACTTTCTACGATGAACAGATTGGCCGTTGGAAATCCTAGTTGCCTGCCGATCTGATCTCCTTTGATTACTTTTCCCGTTAAAGTGAAAGGGTATCCCAGGAAATTTTCTGCTGTCTTGGTATCGCCGCTCAAAATAGCATTTCTGATTTTAGTGGAGCTGATCGCAACATCATCAATATCCTGTTTCGGAATTTCTTCAACCTCATAACCTAGTTCTGATGAGTAATGTTGTAGTTCTTTTAATCCTCCACTACGGTCTTTCCCAAATCTGTGGTCATAGCCAATGATGATCTGATTAGTGCCTATTTTTTTAACTAGAACTTCTCTGATATATTCCTGCGGACTCAAATTGGAGAAATCGCGCGTGAATGGGGTAATTATTAGATGATCTATACCTAAATTAGCAAGACGTTCAGCTTTCTCATCCATGGTGCTGATCAGCTTTATATTCAGGTCATCTGGATGAAGGATCATTCTCGGATGCGGAAAAAAAGTTAGAATAACTGTTTCTCCGCCTTTTTGACGAGCCACTTCCTGCAGCCGGCTGATTATTTTCTGATGCCCGATATGAACACCATCAAATGTGCCAATGGTAACCACTGCATTTTTGATCTGCTTGAATTCGTCAATATGATTATAGACCTTCATGTTCTGAGATAGAGAGCAAAATTAATTATTATTTTAAAGTTCCCTGCTCTTTTAATTGCCGGATATGATTAACCAGTTCCATTACTTCAAAAGCATTTTTAACCTCATAATCACCACTTTTGGTACGGCGTAAAGCGCTTAGATAGGCTACGTTTTGCAATGATCTCCCAAAATCGTATACCAATGAACGGATGTAAGTGCCTTTGCTGCACACTACTCTGAAGTCGATCTCAGGAAGCTCAATGCGAGTTATTTCAAATTGACTGATGCTTACCTTTCTTGTTTTTAACTCCACATTTTCTCCCCTGCGCGCCTTCATATACAATCTTTCGCCATCAACTTTAACCGCTGAATGTGCTGGTGGAAATTGATCTAAGTCGCCAATGAATTTTGAAATAGTTGCTCGGATTATGTCTTCATTAATATGACTGATATCACATGTTTCATCTACCTCAGTTTCCAAATCATATGATGGTGTTCCAGCGCCAAGTATCATGGTTCCGGTATATTCTTTCTCCTGTGCCTGAAACTCATCGATCTTTTTCGTGAATTTTCCCGTACAGATGATTAGTAATCCAGTAGCTAAGGGATCAAGTGTGCCTGCATGGCCAACTTTTAATTTCAATGGTTTGAAAGAATTTCTGATTTTTCCAACAACATCAAAGCTAGTCCAGGTATATGGCTTATTGATGAGTAGCATTTCGCCTTCGGTAAAACTAAACTCAGGGAATACTTTTTCAATTTTTTCGATCATCAGATTACTTGGAGATCATAACCCGAACCTAGCAGTAATAGGATGATGCCGCCTACGATTATCCGGTACCAGCCAAAAATTCTGAAGCCTTTGGTTTGAAGGAATGTTAAAAAATAGCGAATGGCAAGCATGGCTACAATAAATGCCACAATATTTCCAATGATCAACAGATTGATTTGATCACCGCTAATTACAAATCCATCTTTATAAAAGTCATATAGTTTCTTAGTAGTTGCTCCGAACATTGTTGGAACTGCTAAAAAGAATGAGAATTCGGCGGCCGCTTTTCTGGATAAACGCTGCGACATTCCACCAACAATTGTTGCAGCAGATCTTGAAGTTCCAGGTATCATTGAAAGGCATTGGAACAATCCAATCTTAAAGGCTGTACCATACGAAATATCATTAGGATTGTCTATTTCCCCATCTTTGAACCATTTGTCTACAAATAGCAAAATGATACCTCCCAGTAATAGAGCAATTGCAACTCCCAGAGCACTTTCCATAAGCTGATCGATCTTATCGCTAAGAAGCAGACCAAAAAATACTGCAGGCAAAAAAGCAACTAAGAGCTTAAAGTAGAATCCGAAAGTTTGAAAAAAGTGCTTGAAGTAAAGAACAATAACCGATAATATCGCTCCAAGTTGAATGGCAACGGTGAACAACTTCACGAACTCATCAGATTGTATACCCATGAGAGATGACCCAATAATCATGTGTCCGGTAGATGATACCGGTAAAAATTCAGTCAGGCCCTCAATTATGGCCAGAATGATTCCCTGAAATATAGTCATTAGTTATTTTGAGCAGGCTTTTTGAGGATTGCAACAAAGCCAACACCAAAGCCAGCCAATACAATAATTGGGGCCAAAATGATCTTTTTGAACTCATAGATATCGGTCTCGCCGATCATTAGGATAAATCCTAAAACTACCATAGCAATACTTAAAAGTAGTAATCTGTAATTGTTTTTCCCGAATACAAATGGTTCTTGCTGGGATTCTTTGAGTGGTGTATTTTTCTGTGCCATTATTTATAAAGGTCGTAAATTTTTAAACGAAGAAATTTGCTCACTGCAAAATAGGTACTTAAGCCTGAAATAAGTACTCCAATTCCAACAACCCCAATAAACACAAGGCTAAATTCAAACCAATCACGTAGAATGATCATTTCAGGAACTTGTTGTTGGGCAAAATAGAGGGTAAGAAGTAATAAAATGACTGCAATTAAACCTCCAATCAATCCATGAAGAACGCCATAGGTTAAAAATGGCATACGAATAAAATTTTTGGTAGCACCCACAAGCTGCATGCTTTTTATCAGGAATCGTTGTGAGTAGATAGCCAGTCTGATTGTGTTATTGATTAGGGCCACGGCAATAATCAGTAAAATGGAAGCAAAGGCTAAAATTACCAAGCCAATTCCCTTTATATTCTGGTTAACCATATCGATCAATGATTTTTGATATACAACTTCTTTAACTAGTGGATTTTTATTTAAAGTAGCTGTGAATGTCTGAATGCTTGCGTTATTGGCATAATCGGCCTTTAAGTAAACATCAATGGATGATAATAAGGGATTATATCCAAGAAAATCAACGAAATCTTCGCCAAGATCTTTTGTTAGATTTCTGGCAGCCAACTCTTTACTTACATATTGTGTTTTAAGTACATAAGGATTAGCATCTAGCTGTTTTTGCAGCGCATTAACATCTACCTCTTTTGCGCCTTCATTAACAATAATATTAAGCACAATGTTTTCTTTTACATATTTTGAAAGATTTTTAGCATGAACCAAAATCAGTCCTAGAAGACCTGTCATAAGTAAAACCAGCGCAATGCTGATTACCGTTGAAACATAAATAGTTTTTGTTTTTCCTGATGAGGTACTTCTTTCAAATTCTTCCATGAGCAAATTTTGTGGTACTAAAATAGATATTTTAAGTAAAGGTAAATAATATGCGTTTAACTGGCCTTATTTAGCAGTTAAACTTTGTTAAATTTTTATTTCTGCCCTTTGAACAAGATTTTAAAGGAATTTGCTGCTTCCATTGGTTCTATAAAACCACGGAATTTAGTATTTTCGCATCTTATTCAGTTTCAAGATGGATTATCAATTCAGAGATATAGAGAAGAGATGGCAAAAATTCTGGGCCATGAATCATACCTTTAGGGTAGATAATAATTCAGAAAAGTCAAAATATTACGTTTTGGATATGTTTCCTTATCCATCAGGTGCCGGTCTTCATGTCGGTCATCCCTTGGGATATATAGCTTCTGATATTTTTTCTCGTTACAAGCGTTTAAAGGGATTTAATGTGTTGCATCCTATGGGATATGATTCTTTTGGATTGCCTGCAGAACAATATGCTATACAAACGGGTCAACATCCTGCAATAACTACTGAAACCAATATAAACCGTTACCGCGAGCAGCTGGATAACCTTGGGTTTTCATATGACTGGAGCAGAGAGGTAAGAACCAGTGATCCAGGATATTATAAATGGACCCAGTGGATTTTCATGCTTTTATTCAATTCTTGGTATAACCTGTTGAGTAATAAAGCAGAAAGTATTGAAGAACTGATCAAAAAATTTGAAGATTCAGGAAATCACGGTATTAAGGCTGTATCTGATGAGGATGCCGAAATTTTTTCTGCTGAACAATGGAAGCTGAAATCTGATATAGATAAACAAACTGAACTACTCAAATACCGACTTACCTATTTACGTGAAAGTACCGTGAACTGGTGCCCATTGTTGGGAACTGTTCTTGCAAACGATGAGGTTAAGGATGGCTACTCTGAGCGTGGAGGTTATCCTGTTGAACAAAAGAAAATGATGCAGTGGAGTATGCGCATCACGGCTTATGCTGATCGTTTACTACAGGGGTTGGATAATATCGACTGGCCTGATCCGCTAAAAGAAATGCAGCGTAACTGGATCGGTAAGAGTGTGGGTGCACTGGTTAGATTCGGATTAAATTCAGGAGCATTTATTGAGGTGTTTACTACCCGTGTGGATACACTTTATGGAACTACTTTCCTTGTTCTGGCTCCAGAGCATGAGCTAGTTGAAGGTTTAACTACTCCAGATCATATTGAAGAAATTCAGAACTATATCGATCAAACTAAAAAGAAGACCGAACTTGACCGTATGGCCGACACAAAAACTGTGTCAGGGGCATTTACGGGGAGCTATGCCAAACACCCAATCAGTGGAGCTCCGGTGCCTATCTGGATAGCGGATTATGTTCTAGCAGGTTATGGAACCGGTGCGGTCATGGCTGTTCCTTCTGGAGATCAGCGTGACTGGCTATTTGCTACTAAATTTGGTTTGCCAATTGTAGCCATCTCGGATGCACAGCTTGATCTGAATATTCAGGCCGACCCAACAAAAGACGGTCTTTATATCAATTCAGGAATTATCAATGGCTTGAATTATAAGCAAGCAACAGCAGCTATGATCGCTAAGCTTGAAGAACTTGGGGCGGGTAAAGCAAAAGTCAATTTTCGCTTGCGCGATGCTATTTTTGGCCGGCAGCGTTATTGGGGAGAACCGGTACCTGTTTATTTCAAAGACGGACTTCCGCAACTTATTGCTACAGAAGATCTTCCGCTTGTTTTACCTGAAGTGGATAAATATTTACCTACCGAAAGCGGAGAACCCCCATTGGGAAGAGCCGAAAACTGGAAATATAAAGGAGATCTGGAATATGAGCTGAGCACTATGCCCGGTTGGGCTGGTTCAAGCTGGTATTGGTATCGTTACATGGCTTCACAAGATGATCGTAATCAGGATTCATTTGCTCCGGCAAATGCAATCGCTTATTGGAAGGATGTAGATTTGTATATCGGCGGATCAGAGCATGCTACCGGTCATTTACTTTACAGCCGTTTCTGGAATAAATTTTTGAAAGATCTGGGGTATGTTGTAGAAGAAGAACCATTCAAAAAATTGATCAATCAAGGAATGATTCAGGGGAGGTCTAATTTTGTGTATCGGATCATTGATCAAGATGGGCGCGGAACAAATAAATTTGTATCTCATGGACTGAAATCGCAATATACCACCTCAGCACTTCATGTTGATGTTAATATCGTGTCCAATGAAATTCTTGACCTCGAAAAATTTAAAGTATTCAGATCTGAATTTGCTGATGCCGAATTCATACTCGAAAATGATAAATATATCTGCGGTGTCGAAGTTGAAAAGATGTCAAAATCTAAATTCAATGTGGTAAGTCCAGATGATATTATAGAACGTTATGGAGCCGATACCCTCAGGATGTATGAAATGTTCCTTGGCCCGCTAGAGCAAAGTAAACCATGGAACACGAATGGAATTGAAGGGGTTTTTAAATTCCTTCGCAAATTCTGGAAGCTATCCCATGACGATGAGTTTAATTTTAAGGTGTCTGATGATGAACCCTCAAAGGCAGAATATAAAGCACTGCATAAGATCATCCGTAAGGTTGAAGAAGATATTGAACGCTTTTCATTCAATACATCTGTATCTAGTTTTATGATCTGTATAAATGAATTAACAGATCTTAAATGTAATAAGAGAAAGATTATTCAGGATCTGGTTATTGTTCTTTCTGCCTATGCCCCTCATATTTCTGAAGAGCTATGGGCTTTACTTGGCAATGCACCTGGAACACTTTCTGTAGCTCTTTACCCTGTGTTTAATCCAGAATTTCTGGTTGAAAATGAATTCTCATATCCGGTTTCTGTGAATGGTAAAACCAGAATGAACCTGAATATTTCGCTTAGTTTAAGTCAGGCAGAGGTTGAAGCAATCGTAATGGCAAATGCTGATCTGCAGAAATATTTAGAAGGCAAAACTCCAAAGAAAATTATTTTCGTAAAGGGGAAAATCATTAATATCGTCATTTAGATTTTAAAGACAGAATGGATAGGCTATAGTTTATCATTTTTGTTTTTCAGTCATCTTTCAAAAGCTTTTAAGTATAAGCTTGCATTTGCCAGATTTTAGCTACTAGCTTTTCGATTGTAAATTGATTTTACTTTCAATTAACAATTTGAGTCTGAATTCCTGTAACATACTCCGTACTTTCGCGACTAATTCCATAAAACCAATTACATGAAATATTTTTTAGTACTTATTGCATTATTCACAGGGATATCTTTTGCTTCAGCACAAGGAATGGGTGGGGCAGTAGCTCCTTCTGTAACAGGAAGAATTTCTGGTATTGTCCTTGATTCATTAAGCGCTAAGCCAATTGACTATGCTACTGTTTCAATGGGCCGTGCAGGTTCAGTAAAAACTACCAATGGTGCCCTTACAGATGAAAAGGGTGCATTCAAAATAGAGAATATTGTTGCAGGATCGTATCGTATCACTATTGCTTTCCTAGGATACCAAACCAAAATCTTGGATTCAGTGAAAACCACACCTGGAAAGCCTGATTTGAATCTAGGTCGTATTCTTCTGGCACCCAATTTAAAAATGTTAAATGAAGTGGTAATTACAGGAACGGCCCCGATCATTGAAAACAAGATAGATAAGCTGGTTTATAATGCCGAACAGGATATTGCCATTGCAGGTGGAAATGCTACAGATGTACTTCGAAAGGTTCCTTTGCTATCGGTTGATTTTGAGGGTAATGTATCGCTTAGAGGAAGCCAGAATGTAAGAGTATTGATCAATGGTAAGCCCTCAGGGTCAATGGCCAATAATATGGCAGATGCTTTAAAAGCAATTCCTGCTGATCAGATCAAAAACGTGGAGGTTATCACTTCTCCTTCTGCAAAATACGATGCTGAAGGAACCTCTGGCATCATTAACATCATTACAAAAAAGAATAATCTTGCTGGTATAAGTGGTTCAGTGAATGGAGGTGTTGGAACAAGACAGAATAGCGGAAATTTGAACCTGAATGCTAAGACAGGACGTTTGGCTGTTACTGCAAACGGAGGCGGATTTTATTCATGGCCTCAAACTTCTAACATCTCATTTAAACGGACCAATGCCAATGCAACTCAGATCATTAGTCAGAATGGTGAAAGCAAAACAGACCGGCTTTCTGCAAATGGTTCGATTGGTGCTGATTATGATTTCAATAGCTTTAACTCAATTAGCTCTAATTTACGTTTAACTGGATTTAGTAATAGTGCAGATGGAAGTAACCTGAATCAGAATATATTTAATGGTTCTGCTGTTAATTTTACGAGGCTGACTGATAATTCCATGAATATGAATGGGGTTGATTGGAGCAGTGATTTCTTGCATAAGTTTAAAAAGAAAGATCAGCAGATTTCTTTTGCGTATCAATATACCAATGGTATTCAGAAAAACGATTATACTACTGATTTTTCAAATACGGTGATTGATGAGTATGGAAACAACGATGCAGATAATACTGAAAATACGATTCAAGCAGATTACACCCATCCCTTCAAGAAAGCTACCTTTGAAACAGGTATTAAAGGAATTCTTAGAGATATTGTGAGTGATAATCAGACTCGTAATTTCAATTCTGTAACGAATGTATTTTCACCCATATCCTCACGTACTTATGTATATGACTACAATCAGGATGTATATTCTGCCTATGCAACTTTTGGCTTTACATTGGCTAAAAAATACGGTATCAGAGCGGGTGCACGTTACGAAGGTACCGAGATCAAAGGAGATGCAAGATCTGTAGGAGCAGCAGCAGCTCCATTTGCAAGTAGCTATTATAACCTGGTTCCAAGTTTTGTTGTTTCAAGAACATTCAAGAATTTCTCAACGGTTAAATTCAGTTATAACCAGCGCTTACAAAGGCCTAGTTTGTTTTTTCTGAATCCTTTTCTGAACAGTGCAGATATTTATAACCAGTCGCAAGGAAATCCTTCTCTGAAGCCTGAGCTTTCGCATAATGTGGAATTTAATTACTCTATGTTCGTAAAAACCTCAGTTTTGAATGCTTCAGTTTATTACCGTCGTACAAACGATATTATTGAAAGTTTCGTTTTACCTATCTCGGTTACTGATCCAAACTCAGGTGTTATTGCAACAGGTTCTAAAACAACTTTCCGCAACGTAGGAAATAATAATTCAGTTGGTTTTAATTTCTTCGGGCAGATCAATCCGGTTAAACCATTAACCTTGCGTGGTAATTTTAATGTGTTTACTTATGACATCAACACGAATAATACAGTGGTAGTAGCCAATACCAATTCAAGTACTCAGCTCATATACAATGCATTCTTGATGGCTTCTTATGTGTTCCCTAAGGGATTAACATTTGAAACCTTTCTGATCACTAACTCACCACGCCGGACATCCCAAGGTAGAAATCCATCGTTTAATATGTGGAATCTTGGTTTTAAGAAAGAGATCATGAAGAAGAAAGGCAGCATCGGACTAACAATTATTGATCCTTTTAATGAGAACAAGAATTTCAGATCTAATATTGTAGGAGCAGATTTTACTCAAAGCAGTAATTTCTCTGTGCCATTCCGTTCATTCGGAACTAGTTTCAGTTACCGATTTGGTAAACTGACCATGCAGGCACCAAAGAAAAAGCGAGGAGTTACAAATGATGACCTGAAACAAGGTGAACAAAATACAGGTAATCAATAATCGTATTTGTACTAATGAAAAGGCCGGATGCAAAGCGTCTGGCCTTTTGTAATTTTGTACATTTACAGAAATGATGATAATGCCTGAGCGAAGAATAGTTTCCTTATTACCTGCTGCCACAGAGATAATCTGTGCTTTAGGTTTAGAACATCAGCTGGTTGGAAGATCGCACGAGTGTGATTATCCGCCCGGTATCTCAAATTTACCGATTTGTTCTTCTGCTAAATTCCTTCCTGGCTCAGACAGCGCTCAGATAGATAGACAAGTAAAGGAAATAATTTCTGAATCGCTTTCAATTTATACCATAGATAGAGATTTGATTAAAAGTCTTGCACCTGAGGTGATCATTACTCAAGCTCAATGTGAAGTTTGTGCAGTTAGTTTAAAGGATGTTGAGCTGGCACTATCAGATTTATTAGATAAAGAATGCCAAATAATTTCTCTGCAGCCAAATGAGCTGGATGATGTTTACGGGGATATCAGGATGATTGCAGGTCAACTAGGAGTGGAAAATGCGGCTGAAGAATTACTCGAATTATCTGCTGAAAGGATCAATATTATTCGCCATAAACTGAAATTTATTACTGAAAAGCCAACATTAGCCTGCATAGAATGGCTTTCTCCATTAATGATGGCTGGCAACTGGACTCCCGAGATTATTGAAATAGCAGGAGGTTTACCTATCCTGACGGAAGCAGGGAAGCATTCATCCTACATCAATTTTCAAGACATTTTGCAGGCTGAACCTGATATTATCTTAATTATGCCTTGCGGGTTTTCAATTCAGAGAACCTTGCAGGAAATAAGTTTGATGCTTGATACGCCAGGCTGGGCAGATCTCAAGGCTGTGAAATCACAAAGAGTTTACATAGCTGATGGTAACCAGTACTTTAACAGGTCTGGCCCCAGAATCACAGACAGCATTGAGATTATGGCAGAAATCATTAACCCTAAGCAATTTATTTTTGGCTATGAGGGCAATGGATGGGTACACTTTAACGTGTAGAGCTGAACCAATTATTTGATTTACGGGATCTTTTTAAGCTGCCAATTAAAATGCGATGAACTGCTCGATCTGTTGGCTTACAAATTGCACTGTATCTTCTTTGTACAGGTCGCCCTTTTCATCAAACTCTTTCCCTACCGCAGGAATATGAATTCTTAATGGCAGAACATGAAGATTAACATAATGACAGATCCCTGTAAAATGTTCAATACCACGAACATTGCCATATTTACCAGTAGATAGACCTACCAAAGCAGCTTTTTTACCATAAAAACTTTCTGGGAAAGTACAGGCATCGATAAATAGCTTTAAAATACCCGGAAAACTTCCATTATATTCTGGAATCAAAAAAATGAATTTGCTTGTAGCAGAAATTTTATCCTGAATTCTTTGAAAGGCTTCGCTGCGTTTTCCATACAAATCTGAAACTATAAAATTTTCAGGTAGATCTTGAAGTGAAAATAAATTTGATTCATATCCTTTTGCTGCTAATTCTTTGTGGTAATAGTTAGCTAGTTTCAGCGTATTGCTTCCTTCACGGTTGGTACAGGATATTATTGTAGTCATTTTGTTGATAAGATGTGCAAAACGAAAATCGCCCAGCGGTGTAAATAGTTTTAAGTTTGTATCTTAGATTTTAATAAAAAGCGTATTAAAACAAGGCAAAAGTAGTCTTTTGGATTGCTATGATCTTATGATTAAGCTTTTTTAATATCATGTATTTGTAATTATTTTTTATAAAATGGGCAAAATTATTGCATTAGCTAACCAAAAAGGAGGCGTTGGAAAAACTACTTCTTCCATAAATCTTGCAGCTAGTCTGGCTGTACTTGAATATCGTACTTTATTGGTTGATGCAGACCCGCAGGCAAATTCAACATCCGGAATAGGATTCGATCCACGTACCATCAAGGTTAGTATTTACGAATGTATAGTTAATGAAATTAATCCTGCAGAAGCAATTCAACATACAGATACTCCTTTTCTTGATCTTTTACCTGCACATATTGATCTTGTTGGTGCCGAAATTGAAATGATCAATATGGCCGATAGGGAGTATAAAATGAAGGCTGTTCTAGAAAAGATAAAAGACAATTATGATTTTATAATCATTGACTGCTCACCTTCGCTAGGTTTAATTACGATCAATTCACTTACTGCTGCAGATTCTGTGATCATTCCTGTGCAGTGTGAGTATTTTGCATTAGAAGGTTTGGGTAAGTTGTTAAATACCATTAAAATAGTTCAGAGTCGTTTAAATCCAAATTTGCAAATAGAAGGCATTTTATTGACCATGTATGATGTTCGACTTCGTTTATCCAATCAGGTTGTTGAGGAAGTAAAAACTCATTTTCAGGATCTTGTTTTCGATACAATCATTCAAAGAAATACACGATTAAGTGAGGCTCCTAGTTATGGCATTTCTGTGATTATGCATGATGCTAATTGTAAAGGAGCTATAAACTATCTTAATTTAGCACGTGAAATAATTAAGAAAAACGGATTAGTTTCAAAGGAAGAAGCTGCAAATCAAGCTTTAGTATAATATGATCAACCAGAAAAAAACCGGCTTAGGAAGGGGATTAAAGGCGCTATTGGATGATTCGGATCTGCCAGAAAACATCAAACATCAGGCAAGTAATGATAACACGTCACTTGGCTCCATAAGCTTTGTGCGGATCAATCAGGTTGAGGTTAATCCATTCCAGCCAAGAACAGAATTTGATGCCGTTACATTAAAAGAACTTTCAGATTCGATCAAAGTTCAGGGATTGATTCAGCCCATAACAGTGCGACAGGCTGGTCAGAATTCTTATCAGTTAATTTCTGGCGAACGTCGCTTAAGGGCTTCTAAATTAGCCGGACTTACAGAGATCCCTGCCTATATTCGTACAGCCAATGATCAGCAAATGCTGGAAATGGCTCTTATCGAAAATATTCAGCGTGAAGATCTGAATGCTATTGAGGTAGCACTTAGTTTTCAGAGGATGATTGATGAGTGTAATTTAAAGCAGGAAGAACTTGGTGATCGGGTGAGCAAAAACCGTTCAACGGTTACCAATTACCTCCGACTTTTGAAGCTTCCTCCTGTGATTCAAGCTTCTATTCGTGATAAAAAGATTTCTATGGGTCATGCCCGTGCTCTGATTTCTGTTGAAGACTCTGATAAACAGCTATATATATATCAGGAGGTCATCAAAAATGGCTTGTCAGTTCGTAAGGTTGAAGAACTTGTACGTCAGATTCACACCATAGGCAAGGATAAGAAAAAATCCAAAGGAAGAGCTATATCATTTCAGTATATGAAAATACAGGATGATTTAGCCTCTAAATTCAGTACTAATGTTAAGTTAAAACTGGGTGAGAAGGGCAAAGGATCGATTGAAATTAACTTCATGTCTGACGATGATCTTGCCCGTATTCTGGAAATGTTAGACTGGTAATGAACGTTAAAATCCTTGCTGGGTTCATATTGATGTGCTTTTTAGCGCATTCATATGCTTTTGCTCAAAAAAAGGAGAATGATACTGCTCGTAAAGACACTGCTAAAGTTGTTTTCAAAAAAACTCCCGCAATCAAGGATTCAGCACGTATTGAAATTGAAGCAATGCCTCGTCGCGCGGCACTGAAGTCAGCGATGTTACCCGGCCTTGGTCAAATTTATAATAAACGCTGGTGGAAAGTTCCATTGGTATATGGTGGCTTTGTAGGTATTGGTCTTGTTTTTGAGTTTAATCAACGTTATTATCAGATATTTCTTAAGGAGGCTCAATTCAGGCAAGAAAATCCTGGAAAGAAAGAAAATCCTCTTTTCACTCCATATACAACCGAAGGAATAATCAGTATTAAAGATTCCTATAGGCGGGATAGAGATCTTTCGGTGCTCGCCGGATTAGGTTTTTATGCAATAACTATTATTGATGCCTATGTTGATGCAAAGTTTTTTAGGTTTGATATATCAAATGATTTAACCTTGCAGGTCAATCCAACAATAAATCAGCCGGTTCCTGTTCATGCATCTGCCTTTGCTCCAGTTATAGGACTAAGGTTTAAAATTGCTTTATGATCAGAAATCGTACTTTTGTGATTAGTATTTAATAATATCTTTTACAAATGAAAATAGCTATCCTCGGATATGGCAAAATGGGCCGTATTATTGAACAATTTGCAACTGAAAGAGGACATGAAATTGTTTTGAAAATTAACATCGATAATACAGAAGATCTAACCCTTACTAATCTGGGAATGGCAGATGTAGCTATTGATTTTAGCACTCCTGATTCTGCTTTGAGTAATATTGAGCTTTGCTTTGATGCTGGAGTTCCAGTAGTTGTAGGAACCACTGGATGGTATGGACACCTTCAGACGGTAAAGAATAAATGTCAACAAGGTAACAATACGCTATTATATGCATCTAATTTCAGTGTAGGCGTAAATGTGTTCTTTTTTGTGAATAAAGTGCTTGCAAAGATTATGAACAGGTACCCTCAGTATGAGGTTCAGGTTGAAGAAATCCATCATACTCAAAAACTTGATTCACCCAGCGGCACTGCAATGACTATTTCTGAGGGAATATTGAGCGAGCTTGATCGTAAGAATGAGTGGATAAATGAGTTGATTGGTTCGGGAGAAGAATTTATTGTAAAACCTGATCAATTACTGATCGAGTCGCACAGAATTGAAGATGTTCCCGGTACGCATACAGTAATTTACAGTTCGGAAGTTGATGATATTGAGTTTAAACATAAGGCTCATAATCGGGCCGGATTTGCATTAGGAGCTGTCTTAGCAGCAGAATGGCTGGAAGATAAAACCGGTTTTTATAATATTACTGATATGTTTGATTTTAGCGTTTAAATAGAAAGAAATATATGGATTTAAAGGATTCTAATAAGACTATGTCAAAAAATAAAAAGGTAAGTAAGAAGAAATCGGCTGGAAGAGAATGGTTTGATGCCATTCTTTTTGCTGTAGTTGCAGCAACACTGATACGTGGATTGTTTATTGAAGCCTATGTTATACCCACCGGTTCAATGGAAAAAACCCTGCTTGTAGGGGATTATCTTTTTGTAAGCAAGGTAAATTATGGGGCAAGAACACCTATGACACCTGTGGCTTTTCCATTTGCACACCATACGATGCCAGTGATAGGAACCAAGGCTTATTGGGAAGGCATTAAATGGGATTATCACCGTTTACCTGGATTAAGTGAAGTGAAAAGAAATGATGTAGTTGTGTTTAATTATCCTATGGATGCGGATGAGCCTTTTTTGCGTCCGGTTGATAAACGTGAAAACTATATTAAACGTTGTATAGCTGTTGGAGGTGATACGATCAATATTATTAATGCCAGAGTTCATTTGAATGGCAAGCCTACTGAAGTTCCCCAATTTGGCGAAAAGTATTATTACGTTAAATCTGATGGAACTGATTTTAACCCTCAGGCAATACAAGATCTAAATATTGAGGCTCAACGCTCAACAGCAGATGAATATTTATTTAATATGTCTGCATCAGATGCTGAGATCATCAAAAAATGGTCTAATGTTAAATCTGTTAATCCTTATATCAGACCTGTTAACGAGTATGACTCACAGATTTTTCCTCATGATCCGAAGTTTAAGTGGAATGCTGATAATTTTGGACCGCTTATTGTTCCAAAGCAAGGCTGGACAGTCAAGCTGGATAGCACAAACTATGCACTTTATGAACGGGCAATCTCCATTTATGAAGAGAATACCATAGAGCGAAGAGGAAATGATATCATTATTAATGGTAAAAAGGCTGATTCTTACACCTTTAAGATGAACTATTACTGGATGATGGGTGATAACAGAGATAACTCGCTAGATTCACGCTACTGGGGCTTTGTGCCTGATGACCATATTGTAGGTAAGGCATTATTTGTTTGGATGAGCTGGAATACTAACGGAACATTTTTTGATAAAGTTCGCTGGTCTAGGTTATTGGGCGGGATTCATTAATCAGATAGAACAAAACTTATAAGAAAAGGGGCTCTGATCAGAGCCCCTTTTTTTTATTCTTTCAGAAATAAGATGAGATTGCTTTAATTATAATTTCTAATTCCAATTTGCATCGTTAATACATTTTGAAAATGCAGATCTGTCTTTTGACTTAGCGTTCTAGAGCTAAAGTCTGGGGAATTTCGTAGTAGCAATTACTCCACTTTATACCGATATATAAACCTGGATAAGTTGCCATCTATATCTGTTCCTTCTACTACTGCCTTATAGGTTCCTTTATTATCGCCATTATAAAATTCAAGTGCCATAGTTCCATCTTTATCAGTAAATACCCTTGGGTTCCAGTATACTGTGCTGCGATAATCAGCCCCAACGGTACGACTTGCTGCTGTCAGATATTTAGGAGTATAGAATTCTCTTTTTTTAATGTAACCCTGTGGTTTAAAGGTCAATACATTGCTAGGAGGGAATAATTTTTTCAGATCTTCTGCGGTAACTGCCTTACCTTTCTCAGTCTTCTTTGAATTGATAACCAAAACACCATTCGTATTGTAAGTACGGTTCACCAATCCAAGATCATCTTTAAGGAAAATCTCAACATTGTCAACATCGGCTGTCTGTACGTTATTCAGGTAGTTGACATCCACTGGCATTCCATCATAAAATATCTGCACCGGAACTTTTAATCCGCTATTAAAAACCCGGGTTACATAAAAATTATTGTCAGAAAAAATAAGGCCAGAGGCCGAAGATTGCAAACAATTCAAGAATATTACACAGCCTTGAAAGCGCTCAGATTCAATCAGATGATCTGGTACTGTTGCCAATCCGGATAACGAAGGGTGGTCCATGTGGCTTGACTTCTTGATTGCTGTAGCTTTTACTACAACCTCTTGCAGCATTTGAGTGATCATTCGATACTGTCTCTTACTATTGTCTAGATAGGATGAAAGTGCACTATCGATATTTAGCTTTTCTTCAGCAGTATTCTTGTTGCTTGCAATTGTAGGAAAGCCACTTCCATTTAGCATGATCATCATGTTTTTTGCTGCTGTTTGACTTCTGGCACTGATTGTAGCTTCTGTAGAATCTGTGATGACTACTTTTTCGAATTTGAATTCGCCTTTCAGGTTTGACTTGGTTTCGGCGTAGAATCGACTTTCAGGGACTACCAGTTTCAAACTCCCATTAGAAACGGGCATACCATTCGATGTTCTGAGTATTCCTGAAAATTCTATACCCTGCTCAGGCAAAACACTAATCACAGGTTCATTTCCGGCCATGATATCTTTATAGGAGAATTTACGGTATCCTTGAGTCATCATTAAAAGGTCGAGATCTGCTGTTTTTTTCTCATTGATCTGTTGGAAATAGTAATTTGGTTTTTCGATAAACCCTTGCAGCTCAGAAGAAATAAGAAAAGAACTTAAAATGGTGGTTTCATCGTCCTCATTAAACGGCACTTTTGATTCATTGATTACAGAAATCGAGAAATTACCCTCAACTGGAACATTATTGGTCTTGGCCAGTACGTTCATTTTAACTGCCTGCCTTGTGGCGTAAACTTTCTTGTCTGAACTGAGGCTCAAAGAAGAAATAGTGTTACGTTTTATGAATACCAGTCTCTCTGCCAATGGCTCTCCTTTTGTAGTAAATACAGTAATTTGTAGAATGCCATCCGGGAATTTATTCTTGGGGATAGAAGCTCCAATGGTCATGGTATTTAAGGCTGCTTGAGCAGCGAAAGCTATTACTCCTTTACTGCGGGCAATTAGGTAAAAATTCTTGTCTTTATTTGTGTTGTAAAATGCCTGATTTGCACTGATCTGTATCATGACACTACTTGGAGTAGAATTGACTACAGATAGGGTAAGTCCGGAGGGCTTAGACACAGGCAGAGCAACAGTTTTCTTGATCCCATTAGCAAAGGTTAGATTTGCTGAATAGGTTTTGCCTGCTTCAGGTAATAAGGCTAAAACACCCATACCCAGATGCTGAGATTCAAGTTTGCTGATCACTTTTCCAGTATTATCCAATATTTCACCTTTAACACCAAGTCCCAATCCTTTTTCTTGTATGGCCTTAAATGCAACCTTATTACTTATATTTTGAATGAGCTCTCCACCTTCTGGAAAGAATTGAAGATCTGTATCTGCAAATGCATCCTTCAGAGGGAAAACAGAAGTGATTAATCTGTTTGGATCTACCTCAAGTATAGTTTCAAGAACTCCGGTGTCTAATGCGGCTTTCTCATTAG
>CAMDKO010000009.1 GCA_945901155.1 Pedobacter schmidteae | reverse complement strand
AAAATCGGGTTGGATTCTGAAAAAAGAAATTACAACGTTTTAAAACCAAATTCTCAGAGTTCGACTATTATGACAATTGCGGATGACTATATACATTATTCAAATCCAAGGGCATTAACAGTGAGAGAAATGGCAAGGTTACAATCATTTGATGATTCGTTTGTTTTTCAAGGCAAACGCTCAACTGGCGGTAATAAACGTAAATTTGAAGTGCCACAATTTACACTAGTTGGTAATGCAGTTCCTCCGTTAATGGCTCGTGCTGTTGCATTGGAAATATTAAAAAATATAAAGTAGTCATTGATGAGGCAATTAACTACCCTTGAAATAAGTAGGATAAAACTTCTAACTGAAAAATCTGTTGAACTTTGTCTGATTGAACCAACTGGAACTGGACTTGAAAAATCGATTATGGATGCTACAGGTTCGGTACGAACATATTTGAAAGCTAATAACATTCACGATTTTGAACTACAAAAACAAGGTCAGGAAAGTAAAATTCAAATTAACTCATTTTTAATCTCGTCTGATTCATTAGTAAATTCAGTTTCTTCATTATATCGTCCGAACACTAAAAAAGGAGACCCCAGAATTTGGTTCAAAGAATTGGGGTCATACTCAAAGGCAAATGATATTTTAGGAATAATTGCTTTTGAAAGTAATTTGTATGTTTTGAATATTACGCAACTTGATTTACACAAGTTAATTGAAAGTAAAATATCAAATCCGCTTCAAGATTTGGTTAATGAAATTAATCAAATTTCTAATGAAGTTGCAGAAGAACTATTGATTCTATTAAATAAGATTGCTGCGAAAGGACCAGTTCCTGCTATGCTTCAAGCCGATACTTCAATAGGAAGAACACTCGAAACACTTTTAGGAATTGATATAAATTCGTCAAAGAAACCAGATTATAAAGGCATTGAATTAAAGTCTTATAGAGATAAAAGAGGTAATCGAAAAAATCTGTTCGCCCAAGTTCCTGATTGGAATTTAAGCAAGTTCAAAAGTTCTGCCGAAATATTAAATGCTTTTGGATACAGTCGGGAAGAAGATTTTAAATTGTATTGCACTGTTTCAACACTTGTCAGGAATTCGCAAGGTTTGAAGTTGAAAATGGATAACGAAATTAGTCAGCTAATTGAAAATTCTGATAAATATAGTATTGGAGATTTTGTTGTTTGGGGACTAGAAACTTTACATAAGCGTCTGCTTGAAAAGCATAATGAAACTTTTTGGATTGCTGCCGATTCTATCACGATTGATGGAAAAGAACATTTTCAATATAAAAAAGTTGAGCATACAAAAAAGCCAATTGTTTCTCAGTTTGATATTTTGTTAGAACAAGGAATTATTACACTTGACCACTTGATAAAAAGAAAACCAACGGGAAGCGTTGTCGAGAAAGGGCCAATTTTTAAAATAAAACCAAAGGCTCTGGATTTACTGTTCCCACCAAGTCAGTCATACTCGCTATTGTCGAAATAATTCTAATTCTCTTGGTTCAGTGGGGGGGGGGAGTTTTAGTTCTTTTGGTTTTTGCGAAGGTTGGGCTTTTACGGACAGGCAAAACCAAATGTGCTAAAATGTGCGGTTGGCTATTCTGTCGTTTATGGTCGGTCTGTTAGGGTTGAACATAACAGTTCTCAGCTATACGCAAGCAGGGATTTTAACCAATGAACTTCCTAAGAAGCACGAAACCCCTGCTTTCGAATAGGTGATGTTATGCCTTCGCTCTTCTTTTTCTGTAGTCTGTTTTGTTTTCATTTCTTGTCTGTTTTGCAAAAGAGCCACCAATAGCGATGGCATATTATTCTATCATTGTTTTGAAATATCCAAATTCATTGTGTATTACTAAATTTCTGTCTAAATAAAGGTTTGAAAGTTCGCAACTTGTTTCAGGAGTCAAAGCACAGGAATGGCAAGCTGCAAGATTTAGCTGTCCTACTCCTTGACCTTCAGATTCTATACAAATTGGGTCTGAAGAACAGTCTGTTGCTCTGAATATTGCACTTTCAAAAATTTTTCTCAAATTTTCTAAGTCGTTGCAAAGATTTGAAAGTCCACCTAAGTAACCATCTGTACCATCAAATGCAGATATTAAAAATCCGTGCATTGTTTCACTGACATAAAGTCTCTCTGAAAGTGAAGATGATGGATAACCGCATACATATTCCAATTCTCTCATTATTATATGTGAAAGTGTATGTATCAGTACTTTTCTTGGAGTTAATGTCTTTGCAATAATTTGATGAGATTTCCAATCTGCACTTTCTGCATTGAATTTAATTTTTTCTGTTCTTTCAATTACATCTTGTTGCTTTTCCCATTGCTCTAATTTGCTTTTATCCAATATGAATAAGATACCTTCTCCGTAACTTTCTAAAGCAGGCAGAGTTTTAGAATCGAAATTATTCTTAGAAACTGATTGTCTTTGAACCGAATATTCGTATTCTGTTTGGTCTTGCAAGATTGAATCAATATCAATAGGTTCGTTCCTAGTAAAAGATGTTTGAACAGTTGTTTTCTTCAACTTATCAATTTTTACCAATTTTGAGAAACCATTTATTTGTACGATGCAATCAATCACTCTAAATTTTATTTGCCTATTGTCTGGTTGTTCTTTCTCTAAAAAATATTCGTATTCGGTTTGTCGGTAAACATTGTCGGGAATAAATTTTATCTCCCCTTTTTCTAAATATTGCTGAATAAGTTCCTTATCAATTTTCTTTTGGATGCTAATAAGTTGAACAATTTGCTCAGTTGTAAATTGTTCACTTTCTAACATATTGTCAATATCAATTCTTATTTCTGTTGAAAGAGGGTTTTGAAGTTCAGGTATGAATAAACTGCTAAGGGTATTTGCATAATATACGCTATTGCTGGTTTTTAGCTTTACAGAAATACTTGGTTGTATAGAAATACCGCATTCTTCTTCGTGAAATTGGCCGTTAAGTTGACCTAACCAATATTTTTTGCCATCACATTTCTTTTCAAAATTGAAAATACCTTTAAGATTTGCTTTTTTCTTACAACTTTTGCATTCAATCCATATACCTGAAAGTTCAGTGTTTTCACGACTTATTTTATAAATTAAGTCTTGTTGTACGCAACATTTTTTCGTGTAATCTAATTGAGGACCACTTTGTTTTTCATTTTTGTTGTCATCTTCGTTTTCTTCTACATTACTCTTGTCAGATGCCAATCGATTATTCCAATATTCCCAAGGTAAATCGTGAATATGACCATTGCTACAAGTCAGAACAAATCGAATTTGTTCTAAATGATTTTCCTTACACTCTTTATTGCTGCATTTCGGTGGATGGAAAAAGTCAAGATTTTTCCCTGCACTTCTCCATCTGTTCTTCCATTCAAAATATGATGCAAAGCGATTACAGTAAGTACAATAAAACCATTTGGGAAAATAGCTTGCTTTTGGTCTGACTTGATGTAAAAATGAATCTCTATCAGTAGGGATTGAAACCAAATGTTTAAGGTTCGGGAATCTATTTTTAAGTCGCTGTAAAAGCCTGTCATCTTTTATAATGTAATGAGCTAATTTCTCATTTAAGTCGGAATAGCCCCAATTGTCAAATGTTTCAATGATTATTGAATTATCTGTTGTTTCAATTAGTGAACCAACTCCGCCATAGTTTGAAATATGCTTGCTTCTACCGTGCTTTATCTTATCGATTGGCATATCTTCTAATATTGTCTAATTAATATTTCTGCACTTGGCTCAACACTTCTCATTGATTGCATTGCAACAAGAGTGTCATCATCATTTTTCTTTTCTTGCAAAGGCACAATTAAGGATTCTTTTGGATGATTGTACCAATAATATTTTAAGTTTCTTTCTGCATCAACTTTATATCTCCAATCTCTCAAAATAGTATCTGTTTTTTCCATTATGAGTTGAACATCTTCTTGAGCGAATTGATGATTTTGGAAAATGGTTAAAAGATTGTTTCTGAGCTCAGTCTTAATTCTATCATCTACAATTGAATTTGCAGTTTCGTTGCTCGTATATGGGGTTGTGTGTCTGAAATAGGCGAGGATAAGAGTAAATAACATTTTGTCCAAAGCATTTTCAGCAAATGGTGTCACACTCAAAGGTTCTACTTGCTTATAAAATGTTTTATGAAACTGTACGAAATCTTCATAAAACGATAAATCTCTGCTGTTGAATGGGTCATAAAGAGTAAAGACAACGCCCTCATTTTTTCTCGCAACCCGGCTACTTGCCTGAATATATTCGGCAGTATTTGGAGGCATTCCATTCATTATCATAACTCCTAATCGACCGACATCAAGACCAACGCTTATCATATTTGTTGCAAGAACAAGGTCATAGGCTTTATGGTCTTTTAAATCGCCATTGAATTGTATGTCGAGTTTATCGAGATTCTTCTTGATTTTTTCGTTTGGTATTCTACTTGTTAATTCAATATTTCTGTAAGAAAGTTTGAGGTAATTATTTGCCGAATTATAATCGTCAATTAAATATCTCACTTGTAGTTGCTTAATTATGGGTTTCAATTCAGAGTTTATCTTGTTTGAAAATCGACCGATTTCTTTAAGACTTTTAAAATATGAAAGTAAAGTCCAAAAACTATCAGCATCAGATTTTTTAGTGGATTTCTTCCATATTTCTAACCTTGCAAACATTAGAGAAGCTAATAATTGAAGATTGGTAACTACTGTGGTTTTACCGGTAGGTAAAATACCAATGTATTTTCTTTTACTCTCATCAATTACTTTTGAGAAAAATGTATCATCTGAATTTGTTGCATATTGAGGAAATACTCTTGCATTACGTCCGTATAAACCCAATATTTGTTTGTCAACATTTTTTACAGTAGCTGTTGAAGCAATTATTTTGGGATTGTCACAAATTTCTAAAAGGGCATTTTCAAATAAACCTACTAAACTGCCTAATGTGCCATTCAATAAATGCAACTCATCTTGAATTATCAATTCAGGCTTTCTGTTTGAGCCATTATTAAAAAGTGATGTCGATTCTCCTTTCCAAGCTAAAGCAGCAAATTTGTCAACTGTTGCAAATAAAATAGTTGGTGGTTTTGAATAAATGTCATCATCAATCAGAACAATTGGTAAGCCTCCATTTTTTTCTGAAAAATTGCAAGCGTCATTTAAACAATGGCTTTTTAGTTGTCTATCTACCCTGTGTCCGATTTGATAAGTAGTGTCTTTTTGTGTAATCTTGGTTATGATTTTCGTGTTGCACCATTGACAATTTGAAAGCTGGAAAGGGTTAACTAAATAAGTATTGCCTTGATTAAGTTTTTGCTGAGTAGATTGTAATTTGTTTTGTGCATCTGCAAGACTATTTGGTATAGTTTGCTTACCCACCCAAAAACCTATTGTAATTTTCTTGTCGCCTAAATCTTTGTGATTGGTTCTAATAAATTCACAAGCTAAAATCATTTTTGAAGCTCTTTCAAATTGCTGTGCAGAAAGAAGTCTCAACGTATATCTTATGATGATGTTTACACCATCATAACTCGTTTGGTATTGAATTCTCCGCCAAAAAATCAAGAAGGCTGAAACTGCTAAATATGCTTCGGTTTTTCCACCTCCCGTAGGGAAATACAATAAGTCTACTAACTCTTTCTCTTTGCTATTTTCATCAACAAATGATGCTAAACATTGTAAAATAAACGCTAACTGAAATGGTCTCCATTCAGGAACTCTATCTGACGGAAAATCTAATTTGGCATATTCTTGAAAATTATGTTGCAAAACTTCATTTCGTTCCCAAACTTCAAAACCCTCCTTTTTTGTATTGAAATGCTGTGAAGTTTGAAACATTTGCAAATAAATAGCGGTATTTGCTAACTGAAATGCTCGTAAGGCATTGTCATTTTCTGAAAGAAGTTTTATTCCGTTACTTATTCGACTGTATATCTGTTCACATTTTACAATATTTTGCAGACCTAATTCATTTCCGTTTGCAGATTTGCGTTCATCTTCAATCCAATTCTTATAGGCTTCTGAAACTTTAATAAGATTTGCAATTATGCTTTTTGTGTCTGTATTATAAACGGAAAGATTCTTGATATTTAGAATTTCGCCTTTGATTTTTTCTGTCTCGGAACTTTGGCTTTTTACATCATATTCAGGTAAAAATGTTGATTCTATCCATTTTGGAGTATTTGGAGATTGTGCATTTTCCCAATTACAAGCAGTATTATGACCTATTCCAAATGCAAGCTTTTCTCGATAGAGATAATCCAACATTTTATCTTCGTCAGTTTTGTATAAGTGAGTTTTATAATCTCGAAACGGCAGTAGGTTTTCGCTTTCAATTTTAATCTCTGATTGAAAACAACTTACGTAATTGACTTTTTCTTTTGATAATGAAAACTTATCCTTTGGTATCTTGACTTTGTTTTCAATTACTGCTTTGATGTAATATTTATCAGCGTAGGTTGAGTATAGTTTTAAATGGAAAACAAGGTTTTCTTTCATTTCCTTGTTCCAATTTTCAAAGTTGTAGCTAGGCTGTTCGGAAATAATCAATTCTAAATGCCTATTTGGAGCAGCTTCAATGTCTGAAACATTTATATCTAACGTAATTGAGTTATCAAATCTCTTGTATTTGTCTTTGAAAAAGAGTTTAGATATTACTTTGTAGAGAGCAAAATCCTTATCAGTATTTTGCCTTAATGATTTTAGACAATCCTGAAAATGTAGATACTCTGGCGTAATTTTTCCGTCTTTAGTTCTTTGAAGTATTTGTGATTGTGATAGTGTTTTATTTTCGGTATCATAAGTAATAAAATTACTAAGCCCGAATTGCTCCAAAAAGTGAATTCCTTCTCCGCTATATGGAATTTTTATTTCTGAAAAATTAGCTTTCTTGTAATTGCCAAAATTGATTGTTGCTTTAAAGTTTTTGCAAGTTTTGTCAACGGCAAATGTTATCCCAAAATGTGAAGGGAAAAATGTGTTTGAAGTATATTTCGGTTGGGTGTCTGTTTTATCTGTTTCGTCCTCCTCGTCTTCAAAAACCTCAATTTCTTTGGTTTCTCCATCAGATAAGTCTGATGTTAAATCAGTCAAATCGTCCACGTCTTCCTCTTTCATTTCCTCTTGTCCATTATCACTTCCATTAGGTTGGAGTTGTTTTGGAAAAAGAATTCCTGAAAAATATCTCTGCAAAGGCTTTCCTTCAATTATCTCATTGCTGAAATCTTCACTACATTGAAAAATATCTGAGCCTGGACCTATTATTTCCTTTTTTACTCGCTCAATTAAGATGTCTCTATCTTCTTTTACGCTCATAATTCAATTAATTGTAAAGTTGATTCGTCCAATGTTTCGATATTCTCTCTAAAGACATCTTTGCTATTTACGATATGCAAAGGCATATAATCCTCCACAAAAGTCTTTAATGTAGTTGCATTAAAGTTTCGCTTCTGTAAAATTTCGCCAATTTTACTTTCTTTTAAAAACAACCGTAATTCTTGTTTTAAACCACGTCCAAGAACTATCATTGTGCTATTATAGGTTGTTTTAGATTTGAAAATTGGTCTAAGCATTGAATCTATTTCAATGTCTGATTTCCCCAAATGGTAAAGCTTGAAAATAGCTCGCAAATCATTGTTAAACATTGGAAATTTCCTGTACCCTTTCCCATAACTTGCTAATGTGTTTGGTAATATTCTCAGGCCTCTTTCTTTTAATTTTTGATATAGCAATTCATCCCCGTATTTATGTCTCATTTCATTTATTAGCTGTTTCCAATAAATAGAATGTTCCTCGACCTTTCCGAAAATTTCAGGTTCAGTTTCAACCGCCACTTGGTATAAGTTTTCAGCCAATTCCTCTTTAGGATAAACTCTAATTCTATCTCCAACTTTTACTTTATAGGTTTTATTCAATTCTCCACGCTCCGTGAAAACCGTATCGTTGCTTTCAAGGTATAATTCCGAAAGGTTTGTAACTATTTTATAAACAAGTTTTTCCTCACTGTCATTTAGTAAAATATCGCATTCGTTTTTGTAACCATCATAAGCTCTATTTCCCAAATCATCCAATCTTGAAACAATCCCATTGATTGTAGAACTTACATCAATCAAATAATTACGAGTTCCCTGATATTCAATTTCGCAAATCGAAAATCTGTCAGTTGATTTTATCTCCTGTTCAATCAGTTTTTTTCTTTGGTCTAAGTATTTGTAGTAAAGATTTTTTTCTTGTTTATAAACTACAAGAACTACTTCATTATCAAGATTGTATAGTAATTCAAAATCCTTTTGACCATTGAAACTATGAAAAACAAGTGTTCTGTTTTCAAGGTGCATTTTTTTTAAAGCAGAAAAGGGCTGTATATCTACCCGTTTGTTTTTTATGTGCTTTGTAGCAAAGTCAATATCATTATTGTCAAAAAAGGCAATCGTCCTGTTATCTGTTTGATTTAAGTGATTTATCAAATTTTCTTGCTTAGGTAAATTTGATTTTAAATAATCAAGTAGTTCAAGCAGTTCAATTTTAGGATTATTTTCTCCGAGAAAATCAATTGTGTAGCCACCTGCGTTATCTAATGCCTTTTCAAGTTCCTTGTTTATTTTTACTCTTTCAATTAGATTTTCAATTGTATCCTTTTGAATTGCATTTATAGCTATTCTCAAAATGTTACCGTATGATTTTAATTCGATACCAAACTCGGAATTGAGAAATGATATTTTGTTATCAAGATGTCCGATAAAACTTTCTATTTCGGCACTAGGTATGTTTTTGAATTTAATCATAATGCATTTACTATGTCGATTTCTTCTTTGAACCAATTCCAACTAGGCATTGAAGTGTTTTTTTGAGGAAAAAGACTATTTGACAGCACAATTAAATTGAAACCAAATCTTTGTTTATCAAGTATCATTTGCTCAATGTTTCCTGCCTCTGTATCGAAGACAATTATTGTTTTTATTTTTTTGTCTTGCTGTATAATTTGCTGATAGCACACTTCATATTTTGGAGTAAAATAAACCAGACAATCTGATAATGCAGGAATTGATTTAGTTTCTGAAAGGTGGTTTTCTTCTCTTGGGTTAGGTAAATAGATTGATGGAATTTTATTCTTCTCGCCTAAACTATCCCATAATGGCTTTTTAGAAATAAATACGGTATGTCTGTCAAAGTTCAGTCTTGGAAAATCGCTTTTCTCATTATTGAGATTTTCAAAAAATGAAAAGTAGTTTTTTATGGTTCTTTCGCTAATTCCCGTTCCCCCATCAATTTTCACAAAATTTTTCGTCAACCTGTCATAGTTTATTCCTTGGATGGTAGCGGGTGAAATTACGGTTTTTGTCTTTCTTAAAATTTGTCTGAGAGTATAATCGTCTTTTCCAATATTTGTTATTTCGTAATACTGGTTATCTCTAATCCTTTTTAATTTATCACCTATGCAGTATTTGTCTGGCAAGTCATAGTGATTTTTATAAATGTCATTTGCCAACTCTATGTATAGATGTCCTGCAATTTTCAACAAAGATTCTTTTGAGTTTTGAAAGTTTATGTGAAGTGGTTTGTTTACTTGGAAGTGTTTAAGGATAATTTTTACAGTCAGAGCGATAATATTGTTAGAAAAATTTGTCTCAAGATGCTGAACATCATTGAATTTTTCCAAAAGTTTCTGATAATATGTCTCGTTTAATATCATTTATAAAAAGTCTGTAATTTGGTCGTGTGTGTTGGGGTGCTGCTCTTTTGATTTTGCAGAAACGTTGGCACTTTGTCTTTCATTTTTCTGTCCGTTTATTGTCGTTCGTGTCGTCTTTTAGGATATTTATAACCCTGATAAAATCATCCTAATTCACCCCAATTAGGATGTATATGTCTTGCAAAACAAGGAGAACAATGTTTCAATTTAATTAAAAATAATTAATTATAGATTACAAAAAGCGGTTTTGATTTGTTATTGGACTCAACTCGCCAATGCAATCATATTTATGCAGGATATAACCTTTATGAATTTGAAACTAGGTTTGCTACCAAATTGTTATTAATTCATTTTAGCTAAGTGGATGTATTAGACCTGAATAAATTTACATCAAAGTAAATGAACCAGTGTCTCAAAATAAAGGTTTGCCAAAAATCCTCTGAAAAACCTTGAATAAACGTTAGATTAACCCCATCAATTGTTACTTTCTCTGTCTCAAGAAATAGATTCGTTTATTTTGACAGCTTTAATAGTCGATATACAATATTTTTATATATTTAATCTTCAAAGTCCACCTTTTAATTGGCCGAACTTTGGGTAAGTCTACAAGACAGTTTTGTACTTCGAAACCCACCCGAATGAAGTGCCCGAAAATGTTAGTTCACATTTTACGCGGTCCTTAGTAAAAACAAACAATTTATCAATATGGAAAATGCTGTTTATAAAGATTTAAGACTAACCGAGATTAATCAACTTTTTGGTTTATCTCTCAATAATGATTTTTCAAGTTACATTGAAAAGTATGATAATGGGGTACCTGTAATGGATAGAAATTATAATTACACTGCATATTTCAGAAATTCTGAAATATCATATATAATTGAATTGAGTTCAGATGCATTGTCTAAAATCGAAAGGGAACTATTTTCGCCAATATTAAGATTGATTAAAATAAAAGATGGAAAAAATTCACAGGAAAAACTAGATAAAGCGAAAAAGAAGTTTAATAGCACTATTATTGAATGTTATTATATTGTCACTACTAATGTTTTTTTTCAATATTTAGACGATGAAGAATCTGAACTTTATAAGGAATTAGATAATCAAAAAGACGAAAATTACCCTGACATATATGATGATATACCTTATTTAGGCTTACCTGAGGACGAGCAAGAAACAGGGCATTGGAATATTGATTAGTTCTATAATATATATGTGGGCTAGTCTTGCTAATAGGTTAATAATATCTATTTTCTGATATTGCTCATATCATACAAACTTATGAGGAGTTAAGGATTCTGAAATTGCGCCAAATTATTCTTAAATAAAATTCTAAACTTAAAATAATAATTGATGTCAAAATCAGGTGTCAAAATTGATTTGGGGAATATAAATAAGAAATTATGAGCAAGAAAAATGTAGGTTCAGGCTGTCTCCCTTTATTTATTTTAGTTTTCATTTTATTTATTGTTAGATTTCTGTCAGCGCCAGGAAAATCATGGGAAAAAGATTTTACTGACGTTACAATTTTCCTTTATTGGATTGGAGTAGGTTATATGCTGATAGTTGTAGTTATTAACAAATCTAATGAACCTAGGAAGTTAAGTAAAGAAGAAAGGTTGATATTGTCTATAGAAGAACACAAGAAAAACATAGAAAAATATGTTGACACAAATGGGCATTTTAAAGAGACTTATAAAGTAGATAACTCTGAGTATTTATCACATCATTTAGTGGAATTATTTGATTCCGAAAAGGAATTGGCTTATTGTAAATCAAGAGGATGGACTTTTAGCTCATATTCTTTTAATAAAAAAAATGACCACGAGGAACGAAGAAAGAGGATAGCAAAAGTAATAAAAGATAGGGGTTTAAACGGATTTGCTTTTTGGGCGGGACTTTATAAAGGTCAGGCGTATAATATCTATTGGGGAATAGGAGAATGTGAAAGAACTGGGTGTTATAATCAAGTTACTGAAGATTGGCACAAAATATGCATTAGATGTTTTAGGGAAGAAAATTACAGACACTAAACAACAGTTCGTTTTATTTGATGTTGTACATTGAAAATCGAATGAATAAACTGAAAGATAGTTTTTAGTTAGTCATTCTAAATTAAATTGCCCTGTCCAATTAATTTGGAATTCATTCTATCAAAAACCATAGCTTTGGAAACAGACAAGTAAGATGACTAAAAAGTATTCATATCATTCAATTTTAGAAATTAATGGAGGGAAACTTATATTACGTCAAGATTTAGTTCGGCATAACTATCCCGCGAGAACTAATTATAAGAAGGCCGTTACAAATGCATTTTACAAAAACATTTTGGAATCAGCACTCCAATGTAACATCGGAATCTTGGATTTGATGATTGAACCTATTGCTGGAAATTTTGCACATTCCCCACCTCAAAATACATTTTTAAATCCCCGATATATTGATTTAATTATTGAAATATTTGGGCATACTTCAATAGCAAAAAACATCCCTATTCCTGATGATTATTGCCACATTCATGAAAATTCCGAATCTAAGATAAGAAATGAGGACTTTGCATCTTTCTTGGCAATTAATCATTATTTAAAACATAATAATTCTAGTTATATTAATGATTTAATTAAACTCCAATCAGTGATTGATTTTGTTCATAATACATATATTGATTCGAAAAGAATAAAATTCTTAAGTGCTCCATTAGTAAAAGATATTGGCACACATTGCGAACATTTAAACACTGAAGTATTAAAATATATTTATCAATACATAATAAATTGCAGTGATACTGATACTTTCTATCTTTTTGGTACTAGTGCATTTAGAGAAATTGACTTATATGAAAACCATGGATTATGGGAATATGAGGCAGAAGATTCACATAATACCTATCAAACTCGATTATTTGTGAATCAACAAGAAACTGCGTGGAATGATAATTTTATTGAATCCCTTAAATTAATCTCAGAGGATACAAAAACAAAGCTATTCATAAGAGTTAAATGTGATTACCCAATAACTGACGGATATAAACTATATCCACTATGAAGTTTGACCTCTTCAAGTTAAACTTCATAGTCAGAAATAGAGTTTCGGCATATATTTTCATATAAAGTTAGCTAAATGGGATGGCTATAGTAGAAAGTTAATTAACAGTAAATGAAAGAAAAATTAAAAGCCCTAGTTTACCCAGGAGATTGCCTTAAGGCATCTATTTACTGTCAGATTGCTTTAAGAATTTTAGAAGATGATGGTATTGAAGAAAATCAAGAAGACTTGGACTTGTGGTTGCAAGATTATGACTCTTTATATTGGACACTTACGAATCAGCCACCTGGATTACCAGCTATACCCCGTACAACCTGTAATGGTGTCTTCTATCCGGTATTGCGTGAATTTTGGAGGAAATATGACCGGCTGAGATTCCCTGATAGATATAATTTTAAAGATTTACATGAAAACACAGATGAAGAATGTAAAGGGGGTGATGAATCAGAAACTTTATGAAAATGACAGGCACTAATATTTTTTGCCTAATAAATTGAATTTGTTAAAATTGTAACCTTTTATAGGTTAAAATTTTTGTCTCAGGATTAAATTGTGCTGAGATTACATAATCTTCATCAAACATAATGGCAGCATTTGGAATATCACTCAAACCGGGTTCATAAAAATCGTAAACAGCTTTTTTACTGTTATACACCCATAGCCCAGTAAGTTTACTTTTTTCTAAATGGGTTCGCACAGACCAATATTTAATAGAATCTTGTTCAGGCCAGTTATTATCATCACTATAAAATAGTTCCAACTGTTTTTGACTGAAATATTTGCTATTGCCTATTTGATTAGTTAAAAGGTTTGCAGATTTGTCGCTAAGCTTTAGAGTTGCATTAATTTCGCCCTCATTCCTGAATAAAGTAAGAGTTTTATCAAAATTGATAAATGATGTTCCCCAATAAGGTATATTAATACCTAAATCTCTTCCAATATCATTTCTAGATTCAAGTTCTGAACTGACAGATTGATACTTAAATAAGATTAAAAAAAGTAGTAGAAAGCTTAATCTGAATAATATCGTTGATACCTTCCTCAATTTTACTGACTGATAAACCCACCTTGCGTAAAAATAGGTTAGCGGTATTGAGAATGAGACCATAAATAAAAACAGAACAATTGGTCCTGAAGATGATAGTATGAATCTACTAGGTTCATATGGCTTGCTGGGGCCAAACCACATCACAACTATGGCCAATATAAAAAATAGAAAACTTGTTATTGAGGCTATTTTACTAATCGTGTTCCTATTTATAATTGCCGCCTTTATCCACCTAAACCATAGATAAACAGGTGGGCCAAGGAAAAATAAAATAATCAAAGCAAAAACAATGTAATCAATCATTTGATAATTAAAATTAATCCAAATAAATGCACCTATTAATGAACTTACAAATTAATAAGCAGTAGGGACGATGAACTTGCCGCTAAGGGAAAAGGGTTAAATACATAATTAAAATACGATATATTAAAAAGATAACTCCAACAAGTCATTCTCTGAGCCATTAAACACATTATGGTCTACCCGCCCTAAGATACCAGAAATCTTAGCTTCTTCTGTATGCTGCCAGAATTTCCATTTACCTTTTAAAGGATTCCTAAGGGTCTTATAATTTGCCACCCAAAGATGATGTTTAGGATATCGTTTTTCTAAGTAGCTTGTATAAAACTTTCTACTTGCATATAAAATAGGTCTTTTACCTGTTGCTAATTCTACGGTGTTTAGCCAGGCATCTATTTCTTTATAAAATAGTGTAATAGATGTATTTGGCTCTACTTCCAAATCTAACACTGGATATAAATCTCCTGACTGAAAATTAACCACTGATAGATAAAATTTAGCTTGTTCATAACCACTAAATTGTGGTCTAAAAAAATGGTAGGCCCATCTTTTAATTGCGTTTAATTTAGAGCCTTCCCAGTTGGTTTCAAATTTGCGGTCTAATAAACTAACCCCTTCGGTAGCCTTCATAAAAGCAAATTTTATAGTTTTTTGTTTACTTACTATTTCCCAATCAATATGATTTTGATGATGAGATACATCTATTCCATGAACTTGATATCCCGAAGGTATGACTGGAGTTTTATCTTGCGCTTTTCTTCTTTTACAACTTGAATTAAATACTAAAGAAAAACATATCAAAATAAGAATTATTGCTATATTTTGCTTCTGTACCAACATGATGGTTCTTTTAATAGAATTAAGTGATAAGCTATTTTAATGGCAATTTGTTGAGCTTCGGTCAATGGCTTATTGTCAACAGGTTTTTTTGCGTTGTTGTTGCACGAAATTAGTCCAAATTTCAATGCAAGTAAGATTGTTAGTTTTCTCATTTTAGAATATTGTTGCTGTATTTTGTCTTACTAGGCTATTTGCACTTTGTACGGAAGGAATAAAGTGTTCTGGCTGAAAGAATATTTCACTTCGGTCAAGTGTCTTTTTTGTTTTTGCTCTCAACAATACTTCTCTTGCTTTTTCAAGGTCTTCATCAATAGAATTTTTGCTCCCGATTTTAATTAGCACTACAAGGAACTCCAAGCAGAAAAGAAACAAAGTAAAGAGAATGTAAACGCCAAGCATGAATTTGTCTTTTGAAATCAAGTCAAACATTGCTCTGATTCTAATGAGCAAAGCATTTCCGTTAAAGTTGGCTTCTGCCAATCTCTTTGCATTTGCTTTTGCTGTGTCCACACTGATTGAAAGGGCTACAAGTTTATTGTTCTCTGTTTTGTAATCTAATTGCTGTTTTTCGGCAACATTCATTTTCAGCAGGGCAATTTTACCAACTTGTTTTTGATGACTGCCAGTTGAGCCGTCTGCTTCACCTTTTGCATCCTTTAAAGATTGATTCCATTCCAATCCTTTTTGATTTACAATTGATTGTTGCAAACCAATTTGGTTTTGGAATTTCTGTTCAACTTTTTTCACTGCACTGTCGATTTCTGCCTGCTTGTAGTATGCGACTTGATTATCAATGTCGTGTTTGAAAATTACTTCGTCCAAACTGATAGAACCAAGTGAGGCAACAATAATCCCAAGGAAAATCCTAAACCAAAAAATTGATTTGCTTCCGTTTGACATTAACATTGCTCTTTCAATAAGGAAGATTATGAATGCTGCTATGAATGCAGTGAGAATAGCAGAGAAAACACCTCCCTCTAAAACATTGCTCACAAGTAAATAACCGTTAATGAACCAAAGAATAACCGGCACGATTAAACAGTTCGCATACAAAGCAATTTTTCTTTTGCTTGCAGGTTGGAAAGTGGCTGTATATTTTGGATTTTCTCCAATGATGATACTATATATTTTCAACATGATTTTTAGTTTTTATTGTTAAACATTTTTGATTGAGTTGAGAAGATTTTCTCCTATGATGTAATCGTTCAATCCTTGAACGAATCCTTGATGATAGCTATGAACCGCATTCATAACCCATCCTTCGTTTTCGGCTGAAAGTTCTTTTTGCTTTTGTAATAGAGCTAAAGAAGAATTCAATTCTTCAACTGTATTTTCAAGTTTCTGCCTTGCATCATCTGAAACTTTAGTCACTTCTACAATCAGGTTTTTCATTTGCAATCTACTTCCAAATTTTTCTTGAATTGATTGGTCAATGATTAGCTGAAATTCTGCTCTAATTTTTTTCTTTCCTACTTCAAGGGTTTCTTGTGAGTGATATTCATAACCGTCATTCGTTCCCATTGAATGATAATTACGGTTTAGGAAAACAGTAATCTTGTTCTGAGTTTCTGCTGCAACTTGCTTTTCGGGTTGCGGAACTTCATTGTCAATAAATAAATCAATTGGTGGAATGTTTTCCTGTTGAGTTTTTGCAACTGTAGTTTGTGGTTCGGCAATCATTGTTGACTGATTTTCTGCTTGGTGTTTGGTCCCAAAAATTTTTGATAAGATGTTCATGATTTTTAATTTTTAATTGTGATTAAATGGTGAATGTTGGAACTTTAAAATTTGCATGTCCTGCTGAATGGCACTTGTCGCAAAGTGTAATCAGATATTTGCTTTGATATTTCCACGGAAGCAAAAACTGTCCTGTACGCTTGCTCACATGATATTGCCTGTGATGGGCTTGAAGTGTGGTTGTTGCTCCGCAACAACGGCACTTATTTCCATCTCTTGCCAAAATGGTTTTTCTTTTCTCAAACCATCTCGGGCTTTTTAAAAGAGTGTTGTATTCTGTTGTCATTTTTATTTGTTTTAAAAGTTACTTTGGAAATTCTCCTGTTAGTTCTGCCTCTGTCGGGTCGGGAATGAAACACACATCAATGCGTTTGATTTTTCTCTTCTGAATTTTTATCAGCAATGAAACTTGTCTGATTCCTTCTGATGTGATTTGTGTGAGCACAATACAAGGTTTGTTTTGCATGGAAGGTTGCAAAGCAATTTCTGCTGTTACAGTCATTGTCTGCGACTGCATCGCTGTTTTGATAGCGGTAAATTTAGAGTGGAGATAGGAAAGGAATTCTCTCTTGCCTTTAACGGGTGTTAGAACCCATTGTGATTCATAAATAAAATCGTCAGCTAATTCTCTTTCAATAAAACTGGTGTCAAGGTTGTTCCAGCTTTTGGCTAACTGTCTTAAAGTGTTTGTTTCTTGTTTTTGCATTTTGCCGTTTCTTTTTTTGTTCTGTCAATCCGTTTATCGGTTTGATGAAACAAAAGTAGATTGGCTATCACGGCTTAACTAATCTCTGCAACCTTGCAGTGGGTTTTGCAAGGTTGCAGAAAGTTAATATCTGATGTCAATAAGATTGTTGGGAATGTTGATTTTAAATGGTTCTCCGGGTTCTCCTTCTATACGATAAAATTTCGCTAACGGTTCTCCCAAAAGGTCGGTGATAATCTTATTCAGTTTAGATTTCTTCTGACTAAATGAGCCACCGATTGGATTTACAAGGTCTGCAATCCTTACTTCTATAGTATTATTATTGTCTGCACCTGAAAGTTTCTTATATAGAGCAAGAAGCTCTTCTCGGAAGTCATTTAGTTCATTCAGTTTCACACCTCCGGTGTGTTTCAGATAGAAAATGTAAAGTGTTTTAAAAAGTGGATTAAGACGGATTTCAAGATTGTCAAGTTGTGGAAGAATAATTTGCCTGCTCTCGTTTATTGTGATTGAAACAGGTTCAACCTGCTTTCTAAATTTTTGTTTGAATAAAAGTTCTTTACGAATTCCTTCAAAAATTTCCAAAGTTTGATTGACAATTTTCTGGTCAATGTTTTCTTCCTGAATTTTTTCAGCACATACAACACAAATGTTTGCTGTTTGAAGTTTTAAAATTATTTGTTCTTTATCCTCACAAAAATCATTCATACAACCTCTTGGTTTTTGATGAATGTATTGGCTTGGGAAAACTTCTGATGTAACATGCATCAGTGATTGCATAATGTTTTCTAATACTTCATAGGCGACTGGATATTTGTGATGAACTTGAATATAATTTTCCCAATTTGCAGTTTGAATAAATACATTTCTGGTGGAGTCGTTATGACTAAACCAGTTTGTTACATTGTTTCTCAATGTTAAGAGAACGATAAAATCATTTTTTTCAACTTTAAACAGATTCCTATAATGGTTACAAAGCGAAAACAGTTGTTCCCATGACAATTGTTGTTCCCATGACAATGGTGTTTCCATTGTATTGTCGTAAAGAACCTTTTTTACACCTTCAAAATTCTTAAGATAAGTGTTTCCAAGAAAGTTAAACTCTCCTTCTGAAAATTCATATGTTGAAGGAATGAATTCTAAAGTACCGTCAAACGAATTTAAAAAGTCGCAAACTTCAATTAGGTTTTCAGTTTGATACTCCGGTGTTTTTATGAGATAAACTTTCATCAGTAGCGAATGTCAATTAGTTTTTTGGGTAGAGAAATCATTTTAGCCTCACCGTTTAACCCATCAATGTAGTAATGCTTTGCAATATGTTCATCCATTAAATTTCTGAATGAAGCTCTAATTCTTGAACACTGCATGTTAATGTTCGGTTTTGTCATATCAACTAAATCAGTAATTGCTCTTACAATTTCTTCTTTCTCGTATTTGTTAGTCACCTTGTTGTAGATTTCAAGTAGCTCTGTTTTGTACTGATAAAGTTCTTTGAACCTGATTCCTTTAGGATAACGAAGAAATAAAATGTAAACGGTCTTTGGCAAAGCATGCATCTTTACTTCAATGTTACCAAAGTCAGGAAGAAAAATGTTGTAATGTTTGTCAATGAGAATTGGGCTTAAAATTACTTTTGATTCAAGCAATTTATTTTTTTCTAAAAGTGGTCTGACTTTGTTTATTATCTCTGGCTTTCCCTCTTTGATAGTTGCAAGCATATACATAATTGCTTCTACCATTACACCGTATTTGCCTTCTTCCTTAATTGCATCAATCTTCTGCTTTAATTCATCAGTATCTTTCTTTGAATCACTTTCAAAATACCAATCTGCATCATACTCGGCAGGTGGCGTTGCCAATTGGGATTTAGACACTATTCGATAAGATACATCCTTGCTATCATTTGGAATATTTACTTGTTGGATATAAGAATCAAATAATTTATCCAGGTCTTCCTCGCTTTGATATTCAATGTGTTTGTAAGTGAACTTGTTTTCAGTATTTATAAATCCGCCTGAAATATTTCTTAATAAACAAGGTCGCTTGAAAAAAGGTAGTTCTAATTCTTCAAGAACTATTCTGTAGAATTCTTCCGGTGATAATTTTTGCAGAATCGCTTTTATAGCATCATTTAATTCATTGTCAGTTAATGAATACAGAATTGGCAAACGGTATCTTATAAATTCAAGTATTGGTTCTTGATATTTTAATGCTTCGTTTTGAAAAGAAGGGAAGTAAATTAATCGCATTCCCTTTTCATCTAATCGGTTGTTTATTCTTTTTAGATTCTGTTGTATGTAATTGTTTAGAAACTCATCTCGTTTTTCCTCAATGAACAAAATGGTATCATTGGTAAAAAAAGTATTACTCTTTGCTTTTAGATAATATTCAATTCTACTTTTCATGCCTACAATTATTTCCTGACTATTCCATTCAAGTTCTCCTTCGCCACCTTCTGAACTCATTTTTCTCTTTTTCCAAAGTTCAACATTTCTCTTATGTCCGTTACCCGAATAGAATCCAAGTAAGTTGGCTTCTTCCTTCTCTTTAGAATCTGAAATAATTAAAAGTGAATTTCGTAATGATATTCTTTCATCACTTATTAAAGGAATTAAATTCGATAATTTAGAAACTATCTGACAAGATGAAATGAAACCCGATGAAATCAGGTTCTCAACTTTTAATTTTTCTTCGAAGGTAAGTTCACGGTAAGAATAAAGATAAACTTTTACAAAATTCTTTTTGCAATGATTGAGAAATTCAGGTATGTCTTCTTCAATTGCATCATCATATTTTTTCTTTTTTATTCTACTTGTTCGTAGTTCCTTTTTCTTTTTGAAAAAAATATTAAAGAATCTGTCAAGTATGTATTTTATTTTGTCACCTACTTGGTTAAATCTTTTGAAGATAGATGCAATCAAAAGAATTAGTATGAATAAAGGAACCAAAGGAACTATGACAATAATTCTAATTATCAGTTCTCTTTTGGAAATTGAATCAGAAAATTCATAGTATTCTGTAACAGTGTAAACATCAGATTCCTTTACATCAAGCAACGGTTCTCCATTCAGAATATAGCCCTTAAAAAGGGTTAGAATTCTGTTGTCAACTGGAAGGAATACTGCTTTGCTACTGTCAATCATTTTGAACGCACAAGTTAGTATAGGATTGGAAAATTTTTCCTTCGGTAAGCTGGCTGGTTGTTTTGCAAATCAATCGTTCTGTTTTAGCCTTTGAAATTGTTGATTTCATGTCAGTCATATTAATGTTTCAATGTCGTCTTAGGGTTACTGATAGCGGTTCGTGCTTTATCATTTCTGTTTATCATCAAATAGTTTTCCATACTACTTCTCGATATTTTAAAATGGAATAATGTCTAAATGAATAAAGTCATTCCATTCTTCAACGATTATTGTCAATCGAGAATGAAGATGTACTCTGTCATAGAATTTGTAATGTTGAACATTTTTATTCTCAGGGTCAGGTTGCTTAATTTTTAAATGTAATTCTCCTTCTGATTGCCTCCTAGAAACAGCGAGCATGTACTTAAAAAATTTATAAAATCCTTCTTTTTCAGGTTCACAAGTTACTTTCTCAGAGGCCAGATAAGACTTAAAACAACCTGGGCGCGATTTGATACAAGCTTTTATTAATGCTTCTTTTATATTACTGGAATTCTCGATTTTCATAACTTTTAGACTAAGTCATTTGCTATTCTCCATGATGGGTCTTCCAATTTACTGTGATAGAGAGAAATAATAATATGTTTAAATCTAAATGTAAGCCTTTTGTAACAACTTAACCGCCAATTTCTTGTAGCTGCTGTTGGCGGTAGTGCTTACTTTCAAAACGGTAAAGGTATCTGGTAATCTTCTTTGAGATTGCAATTTTTTTTTGTCGATTTTGATTTCGTTGTTTTTTTCTTGGTTATCTTTTCTTGTTCTTTATTCTCTTGCTTTATTTCTGGTTCGCTTACAATTGTCTGCTCATTTTCAACTTTTGGATATCCCTTTTCTTTAGGTGTCCACGTTTTAAGATTTTCAACTTCAAAATATCTTGTTGATTTCTTAATCGTTGAAATGAAACTTTCTCGTTCGTCTATTGTATCAATATATTTTCCGAAAAGTTTGAAATCTAGAATGTTTAATGGCTCAACAACAAAGATTTCATAGGTATATCTTTTATCATTATAAAATTGTCTAAGTTCCATTAGAAGCCTACCTAATGCGTTGGTTCCTCTTAATATATTCTCATCTTGTTTATCCCTAATAGCACCCCAAAAATCATCCTTACTACTATCTTCAACTATTGGTTTGTCAAATGTGCTTTCTAATAATTTTCCAAATTCAATAAAATTCTGAGCGAGCTTAACTCTCAAGCACCAACGCATTATTTTGATACGAGTATCATCCCAATCCGCTCTGGAATTGCTTCTAAATGGCTTTCCAACCATTTTAGCTGACATTGGACTTTTCTCTTTAATTATTTTTTCTTGAACATCTATGAGGTGAGGAAATCTACAAGCCTGATATATTGCTTCAGAAGTAAGTATATGAACGCCATTTACTTTCAATGGAAAGCCTGATGCCATATTAGAAAGACCACCATATAATTCTTTGGTCTTTCTGAATATGCAACTCTCGGTAGCATTATAGATTTTATTTTCGTGTTTTTTTGTCTCCATAATTTAGAAAGGTAAATCATCATTAGATGTTGTTGGATTAACAACAAAGTTAAAATTTACAATTGGGTTACCACCTCTTGTAACCTTGAAAAGTGGGGCAAATCCACCCCCGGAATACCAAAATACCAACGGGGCATTATTGGGAACATTTCTCCAAGTAAAACACAATGCCCCAAACCCAAAATTTTTAAAAGAGGGTATTGAGTATCCAAGTGCTCTTATATTTCTATTGTTGGGATTAGCATTTTGCAATATTTCAATTCCTTTTTGAAGAAAGGCATTTTCAACTATCACTCTATTCTGTGCACTTGTGAAGAATTGTTCAGTAGTTGGAAGTCCTGCTGGTCTATAAAACTCTTCGGGGCTTGTTGTATTATACTGTTGGGTATGGTTGTCAACCAATTCAATTAATTGATTTTTATAATCAATAACACTTTGAGGTTGCATAACTCCAAGTGGATATATTAAGTCGATTTTTGAACTGTGTCCTATTCCATTTTCTATTTCACTCCTTCTATACATTTTGTGATTATTAGAAATCTCATTTGAGATTTTAAACCTCATTTCTGCTTTCTTTTTATGATAGTTCTTTTCGTGAATAAAAACGTATGCAAAAACCAAAACAGTCGAGCCGTCAGCCACTGCTTGTTTATTGGTCTTTCTTGTGCTAAATTCTTTTTCCGACCAATCTTTTGTATCTGAAATAAGTGTTAGTCCTGTGCAAAGAATATCGTCAATGTAAATTGAATATTTCTTGGAAATAGTTCCACAATCTGCAAGTGAAAGCCCATATTTTTCTTGAATTAGTTCGTCAAATATTGAAAGCATAATTCTTTGACTTTTCCCTTGTGGTTGAAGATTAAGAAAGTCTGAATTTTTTAGAAAATCATTAGCATTGTTAAACATAAAGTCCTTAGTCAGAACTTGAATGACCTGGTATAGAAAATCTTTTACTTTAGATTTCGAGCAATATCTTTTCTTAAAAATGTTGTCAAGTTCTTCAAGAATAGGGACTTTTTGGTCGTCTTCAAACTGATTAATCCAATTCCTAATTCTGTCAGTTGTCATTCGGCCAACTTGATTGTTTTCATCTGCCCGATAGTCTTCTATGGTAGCGAAAATACTTTCTATTAATGAATTTTGGTCATCATTCAATACATTTGATATAATTGGATTATTTGTGGTTCTTGCAGGCGGCCCATTTGAAATTAATTCTCCTTTAAAAGTCCATTTTTTGCCCACTATATTAGATGCTGTTCCTTGTAAAACATTCTCTAAAATTTGACCTTTTAATATTGCATAGTCATTGTTATGGGATATAGTAATTATTCCATTATCAAAATCCCATTTAGAGTCCGAATTACCATCCTTTAATAATCCATTTGAGAAGAATACAAAAACTTCATCATTAAGCGATGCACCTGTATGAGTTATCATCCATTTTGTCCCTATAATGTCGTTTCTTGTCATAGATGTTATTTTAGCATTACCGCCAACTTATTTATGCCAGCAATAAAATGGGTCCATTCTATCCATAGTTGGTATGCTTGGTGTCACAAAATAGCCGAATATTTATTGATGCCCTTAAGTTTATACAACTTAAGCAATTTATCTTGTTTGATAGACCTTAAAGTGATAGTTTTTAGGCTCACCCAGCTTCGGGGGTTCTTTTACCAAAGTTGTACTTATAACTTGAAATTACTCTTATGTTCATTTGAAGCTATGTTGAATTTTATCTGCGCCACTTTTTGTCCCTTTTTCTCAAAATTATGCTGACTAATACAATCTAATTTATTGTAAATCAATACTACAGTTCTTTTCATAACCGTGAGCTCGATAATCTATTTCACAAAAAGGTTAGCTCTTTTTATTATTATCCGCTCTATTATTTTCCAAATTACCAATAACATTTGAATCTACACTCTTAACTAGATTAATATGACCTGTCTGCCCAGGAGTCTTTTCATTTAATTCTCTTTGAATAAAGCTAGCGGAATTTTTATTGTATCTAGACATGGTTTGTAGCTTAATGTGGCCTGTCATGTCCTTTAATACAAGGGGATTAATGCCGTTTTCGACATTTCTAGTAACGAAGGTTCTTCTTCCTGTCCTCGAACTTATAATTGAATATTTCGGCACCGCTTTTTCTACTCTCTTGCCTCTGATTATCGTATTAACCATTACAGATGTATCAATATGGATTTTCTTCAAAATGTCTTTAATTTCGTAATTAAAGATTTGGGAAATTATCTTCGGAAATATCCTCGAGTTTATGGTCAACTCTCCTTTTTGAATCTGACTTTTAATATACGATTCCAACACATTTATTTTTGTCTGTAAAGATGTAGGTTCATTCTTATTAGATTCTATAAAACTATGAGGGATACCGAGTTTGTCCATTATTAAATCAATGGTTACATCAAGTATTGGAATTTTACAAGTAATCACCGTTTTTAATTTTTGGCGAGTCATTTGTAACTGAAGCCCCTTTTCAGTCTTTGATTCTTTCAGGAAGATTAAATGACAGAGCCGAAAATTGTCAAAATCAACATAACTTAACCCTGTGTGGCACATAAAAACCATCATTTGACCAATCAACTTCTCTCTATCAGTAAGATTATACTCCCTTATTTGATGCTCTTCACTTCTAGTAAAAAAACACTCTCTTTTCAGTACTTCAAGTTCCTCCTGAGTTAACACCTCAATCTCAGGTTCTTCCTTTTCAACGGATACTTTTTTATATGATGGGGGCACAGGAAGTTCCTTGTGTAGTGACAAATAACTTAAGAATGACTTAATAGTTTTTATGTATTTAGAAACCGTATTTAACTGTAATCCTTGATTTTTAAGGTGAATTCTAAATTCATTTAATAAATTGAAATTTAAATCTTGATAATCATAGCTTCTTCCTTTACTATCCTCAAAACCCTTCCACTTATCCCATGTATAAGAATATATTTTCAAGGTATTATCACTTGCATCATCACTTTTCCTATATTCAACATACTCCTTGAAATAATCTACCAAAGTCTTTACACCACCTTGTTGTATTTGAAGCGAAGTACCTGCAATAACATTTTTGAAATGTTCTATTTCAGGGAATACCCCATTTTGGTCCTTATATTGGTTCAATCTTTCAATAACAGCATCCTCAAAATCCTTTAGAATGGTCCTTAAACCCTTATAATCGGGGTAATTCCTTGTTGGTCTACCATCTATCTTATCCCAGAATTGAGGGGAAATTGAATGTTTAACGGGTGTGTTAATGAATTTCCTCTGTAATGTGTAACGAAGGTAAATTGGACATTTACCTTTCGAATTGACCCTGTCATCTCTGATTATGAATTTAATTGGATAGTCCATAAATCAAAAATACAAAAAATGTAAAACAAAATGTAAAACAATTACACTTAATTTTGATAATAATTTGAAATCAAATATTATTTAAATAATTGATTTACAATACTTTACTAAAAAATTTAAAATTTTAAATAATAAAAAACGAGTCCCGTCCGGTCCGCAATAACCATCAAAAACCCCTCTTTACAGATGTATTGAGGGGTTTTTTGATTTAGCGGTAGCTGGATTGGTAGCAGGAAATATCATTTGACACTTTTTCCAATCGAATTTCCAACTTCCAACATCATCTGAATATCTGAGTTGAATACCCAACTACAAGAGATAGTTGTGATTTATTAATTCGTGCTGTTCAATTTGCTCCTTCTAGTTGATTGATGGTTTTTCTCGCAGCTTCCAATCGAATCTTCTTATTTTTCTCCACCATAATATGGGTCATCCATTTTTCCAACCGATGATGCACTGGTATAAGTAAGGCTCCGATAGTAATCAATACAAGTAGCATTAATACAGGTAAGTGATTTGTTGCTTTTTCTAGGTAAGGATGAATAAATAAATTAATGAACTCAAATACAGCTAACAAACCGAGAATACCAAAAAATTCAATGAACTTTGTTTTTACGATAATGCTGCGGCTGAGAGCAAAAAATAAGATAATAAAACATATCAATCCAATGGCTATGGCGGCATATTGTAGATCGTGTTTTCTTTCTTCTTTGGCTTTAAATTCTGCTATGGCTAGTTCCTGCTGTCGAAGCTGTTCATCAAAAATCAGGTTTTGTAATTGCTGTGTTTTTTCTTTAGTTAACCCCGAATCAGTAGCAGCTTTAGCCATTTCCAGATAAAATAATGCGCTGTCTACATTCCCTTTGCTTTTATGAATGGTATACAATAAAGTACCTAAACTAGGTGCTACATTTTCTCCTCTTTTTTGGCGAATTGCTAAAGCATGATTAGCATAATTCAGAGAAGAATCTAGTTGTCCTGTTTTTTTGAAGACAGTAGCCATTGCTAATGATGACCTACTTAAGCCATTTCCTGCTTTTATCATTGAAGGAATACTTAAGCGGTAATACTCTAAAGCCACGGTGTATTGTCCAGATAAAAAATTGATATCGCCCATTTGAACTAAGGAGTGACCAATTATTCTGTCATAATTAATTTGGCGCGCTAAATCATAGGCCTGCTGAGTAAATATCCTGGCAGAATCTAGAATATTTAAATTTTTGTATACCCCTCCGATAACCAAATCGGCAATACAAATCTCCTGCTTCCAATTTAGCTTTTCCCTAATAGCTTTAGATTTAAAATGATAGCGTAATGCCTGACGGTAATCTCCTATACCATTTAACATATCTCCCATAACTCCTAAATTATTTGAAAGTCCATCTAAGTAATTGTTCTTTTCGTTGATCTTTAAAGCCTGGAGAAGTAGTTCCATTGCTTTTGGAGCATTACCTCTTCTTCTATATTCATGGGCAATCATGTTTAAACTCCTTGCTTCGCCTTTTAAATAGCCGATACGACGAGATAATTCCAACGCTTCGAATACTAAGGGCCCACTTTTTTCAGGCTTAGTCATTGCATAAGAATAGGCCAGGTCATTCATAAGCAAGATACGTGTGGTATCCTGCTTTTCATTTCGTAGCGCTGCTTCAAGGCTATCTATGTTGGTTATTTGCGCATAGGTCACAGCTGATAAGCAGAGAGTGAGGAGTAGTAACAGGATCTTTTTTAGCATAGGTTAATAATTTTTAACAGCCTTTTGCGGCAGTTTCTGTTTTAGTTATAGCGTGCAATATCCGGGACGGATTATATGACTAGCTATGTAACGTTCAAGCCCAGTCTATTCTTAACCTGTTATGTCTTATAATAAAAATACATAATTATTAGTTAGTTTCAGCTAGTTCATAGCATTCCGACTAACAGTCGGGAGGGTCAAGGTTCGAAACCTTATCTTCCACACTGAAAATCAGGCGTTTACATTCAATTGTAAGCGCCTTTTTTTATGTGGTTTACACATTGGTTTACACAAACCTTGGATTTGCTTCTATACTTTTTGAATCTAATTCCCTAAATGCTTAGCCTAAATCATAAAGTTGTACTCTGGCGGATCTGTCTGATTGGCAGATGATCTTTATGAAAATGAGAGATGGTGTATCTACCCCTACAGATAATTGTCCCTTAAATTACTAATCGCCTTATTCACTTGCTATATCTTATATATATAGCTTTAGTCTATTATGATCCTCGATTTAGGTATAAATGGATTTAAAATAATAAAGCTCCGGCAGTTTAAAGCAAGAGCTTTGAAATTGAAAATTATACTATTTGTAGGTCGTCAGATTAATAACATCAAGCTGATGATATCTAACTTATTTGAAAAAAATATTGCTAATGATTTTTAAACTAGGGTTTCTCATCTTGTTTGATAACAGGGAATATCAGCAGTCGCATAATTACTGAACCAATAAATATGCTTATGAATATAACTATCAATAATCTTACAAATGAAACAGGAATACAATTTTCACCAGACCCAAACCACGGAAACCTGCGGTCAATGTAAAGCCACATAAAAATAGTTATAATGAATAAATTAATTAACACAATAAGTATTTTAATCAGAAGCTTTTTCCATTTCCATTTTTCACCCTTATCTTTAATTTGATAAATCAAAACAATGATTATTATAATGGATGACAGTCCAAGAATAAGATTTATAAGTCCTAAAAATCGTTTATCCTGAGTATCATGTTTTGCATCGCAAGGATATTGAAGTGCATGGTAATAGGCTATTGAATTGGTCTTAATAAAACCCCAAATTGATAAATCTTTAGCTTTTAAAGGTTTGATTGGTATTAGTTCCTGTGAAACTGTGTCGATACTAATAAATTTAGTGGCTAATAAATCCCATAATTCACCATAACCCTCATCAGCACCTAGGTCTCTGATAGCTACACCTCCAAGTCCATTTTGAATAACAAAATCATACTTTTGCTCTAAAGAATTTTCATTATCATAATAAATATGTCCAGTTAGATTTCCTTGATCATTTCTGGTTTCAATAGAAGCAAATGCCTGATCTTTATTATAACTTACCGGGGCATATTGATGGTCTAAACGAATTTGACTGTATGATATATATCTTTTAAAATTTTCAACTCCAGAGCGATTATTTCTCTCAAATTCAGCTCCATAATAGGTCAAGCCTAATATAAACTTATAAGGCGGAATGCCAATATTAAGATACCTGGATACACTTGACTGAATACTATAATCGCTATCGTCGTTTAATGGAGCAATTGGACCAGGAAAATTATTTGGTTTTTTGCTGAAATCGATAATAAACCTATCTGTTAAATCATCCAGTGAAGTTATATCGTAAGCATTATTTTCATCATAAATTGGTAGAGTTATGATTATTTGATATTGTTTTGGTTTTAATCGATATGTTTTTGATAATGCACTTATAAACTCAACAAACAAAGGGCGAAGTTTTTTGTTAAGTCCGGTTAATGAAATATTTACTCCATCGGCATCACGCTGCTCTAAGAGATCTAGAGTATTAGCGATAAGTTTCTTTCGTGCCGTTACATTGGTAAGAAATTTCGCTGTTTCCAGTGAATTATTCGTATTAACTGTCAGAATAACTTTAGCTCCTGCATCTTTCACACTGTTGATAATTGTTGCATCTTCCCAGCGGTTAAAATTTCTGGGCAACCCGGTAATCGGATCTATTTCATAACGGTCATATATCAGCGTACTTAGCGTACTTAGGTTGTAGTCACCCGGAATATTCTTTGAATCAAATGGATAGATACCCAAAACTTCAGCTTTATGTCCGAGCTTTAAACGGTATTTCATTAAAGTACTATCATTAATAGTATCAATGTGCGCACTATTTTTGCTATAAACTTCCCGGAGTAATTTCAACTGTTGCTGCCGGTCTTTTTTCTTTTCCTGTTCGTCTTTATTATTAGTTAGTATTGGTATTAATTTATCTACCAAATCATTGATGTATTTATCGTTAGGATCAGGTTCCTTAGTTAATTTAAAGGGCTTAGGAATAGATGGGTCGGTAACTACAGTTTCTGTGGATTGACTGTTTTCTGAGATTTTAAGCTCTTTTATCAGATCAAGTAAAGTTTGAAATTGCTCCTTATTTGATTCAGCAAGTTCACGTTTAAAATCCTCAAGATTTTTAACAGTCACGAGTGAGGTGTCTTTTTTAATAATTTTTTCTATCAGTAACTTAACCCTTTGTTGCTCCTTAGTAATCGCATTCTTTTTGAATTTTAGAGCATCCAAAAGTGATTTAAGAGGATTTGCTTTTGGTTTTAAAACAATGGCACTATCCTGCAACGTGCTATTTTTTTCGCTACGTAAAAAATTTTTATTGCTTTTTACCTCTGAAAATGAGTAATTAAACGATAAAATTAAATAGTAAATAAGGCAAAACAGGGTTTTTGGCATTTTTTTACTGAGTAAAGCGAATGTAAAGATGAATAAAAAAAATATTTTATTAGGAATTCAAAATATTTTCTTAAAATTACATTTAGTATATCTCTACGTTTGGATTAAATCATAAATTAATCCGATCCGTAGATTGTTAGAAGTTAGTTTGGTGTTGGTTTAGGATATTTAATAAATGATTTACGAGGCATTATCATGCTTGGTTGATGAAATAAATGAACATTTCAGAATCAGGTTAAAAGTTTCAGAAGATAAGGTCAGCTTATCTGCCATTGTAAATCAGGATGGTACCATTGCCATCCAAGGTGAAAATAAAATCCTCCTTACCCTTATTAATATCGAAAAAGAAACTGTAGGAATGAATAATTCCGCTTTATCAGGTTCTCCAATCGGTGTTAAAAAGTCACCTGTATTAACCGTTAACCTTTATGTACTTTTTTCGGCTTATTTCACCAATGGAAATTATCCGGAGTCATTGAGGTTCATTTCTTTTATAATCGCTTTTTTTCAGCAAAAGAGCGCTTTTAGTAGAGTGAATACCCCCGGATTAGATCCGGAAATTGATAAGTTAATATTTGAAATGGCAAGCATAAGCCCTGAGCAATTAAATAATATCTGGGGTAGTCTGGGAGCCAAATACATGCCTTCAGTAGTTTATAAGGTGAGAATGCTGACTTACGACAATAATACAATTAGGGAGATCAGACCAGTAGTGTCTGGTTTGGAGAGTGATAATAACATTGCTAATTAATAATAATGAAATATGCCTATAAAGTATTGGTAAACGTATCGTTTAGCCATACTTATTTTTCAAACAAGGTATTTGCAGGACTAGTTTTTACGCCTAGTTCTTCAACGCAGCTCTTATTTTTGAATAATGGCTTGTTATTTAAACAGAATTATGGTGGTTTCACAATTGCTTTCGATACAAATTTTAATGGTGAGAAGAGGAGTAGGGAAGAGTTTATTTCCAGTATAATTAATTGCAGATTCATTGCAACCCTAAATGATTTTAATTTTTACAACTACACTGCTGTTGCCGAAATAGATATTAGTAAAAAGGTATTTCATTTTTACAATGCTATTGACGATAATGAAGTATTGAATAAATCATTACACTCCGGTGAATTTGTTTCTGAATATGATTTAAAGAATATTGCAGATTTCGATGAAACATATTTTGTAAAACCCTTTGCAATTCTCGATCTAAAAATAGCCCCAGATCTGCTCGAGAACTATTCGCTGAACTTCAAAGCAAAAGAAACTATCTGGAGATATATTTTAATGGGTGAACATTTGCAATCTCTCAACAGCCCTGCAATTATTGATAATAATGGTAAAGAACCATTTGACGGACCCGAATATTTAAAATTTAGTGGAACAAAAGGTTTGGCTTTCAGATCAAAAAAGGCCATAAGCTTTTCTGAAACTAGTGTTCAAAATTTTCAGCTAGTTGAAAATTTTGATATCGAAACCGGAAGATATAAAGTGGTTATGCGTGCTTTGCCGAAAGCAAACCCCGAATTAATCACTTTAATTAAAGAAGAAAATACAATAGCAAACAACAATTATTCAGAAATATTTATTAACTAAATTAAATTAAACAATGGCATCAACATTAATGACACCAGGAGTCTACCTGGAAGAAAAGAACGCCTTCCCAAGTTCCGCAGTAGCTGTAGAAACAGCAGTGCCTGCCTTTATTGGCTACACTTCATTGGCTGTAAGGAACGGGAAATCGTTGGTAGGAAAACCTACACGTATTACCTCATTCGCAGAATACATCGAGTGTTTTGGTGAGGGATTCAAATCTAAATTTACTATTGAGGATTCAAAAGTAGGTGATGATGAATCTTTTATGCTTGACAAAGCTCCTAAAAAAGTTGCGTTTAAAGATGGTAACATAGCATACATGTTTAACAGTATTCGTTTGTTTTATGCGAATGGTGGTGGACCATGCTATATTCTTTCTGTTGGACTTTATCATGGTGCAGATTCACTGGAGATAAAACCTGGTGATTTTGAAGTTTTAGATATATTGGAGAAAGAATTTGAACCAACCTTGGTTGTAATTCCTGATGCAATTGCTATTGGTGCAGAATGTTATGGAATTTACCAGAAAGTACTCGCACACTGTGCTAAAATGCAAAGCCGTTTTGCAATTCTTGATGTTGTAAAACAAGAGCCTACGGATGAAACTGCAGTAGTGATCAATGATTTTCGCGAAGCGATTGGAATTAATTTTCTGAATTATGGTGCAGCATATTACCCATGGTTGAACACCTCAATAGTTCAAAACGATGAAATTGATTTCGAAAATGTTGATGGTGATCTTTCGTCAATACTGCCTGAAGCTGATGCTAAAAGCATATACGAAAAATATAATTCAGACAGTGCTAAATTAGAGGCAGGATCAGCTGATCACCTAACTGCCAAAAAACATTTACATCAGGGTTTGAAAGCTGTTAGTCCTACGTACGCTAATATTCTTACTGAAATTCGTAATAAGCTGAATCAGCTTCCTCCAAGCGGAGCTATGGCAGGCGTATATACTCAGGTTGATAACAGCAGAGGCGTTTGGAAGGCACCTGCAAACGTTTCTGTGAACATGGTGAATGCTCCGGCTATCAATATTTCAAGTGAAGGACAACAAAGTCTTAATGTGGATGTTATGGCAGGGAAATCAATAAATGTTATTCGCTCATTCCCTGGAATAGGTTGTCTAGTTTGGGGTGGTCGCACATTGGATGGAAACAGTCAGGATTGGAGATATATCAACGTGAGAAGGACACTGATTATGATTGAGCAATCTATTAAATTAGCTGCTAGGGCATATGTTTTTGAGCCCAATGATGCTAATACCTGGGTAACTGTTAAAAGTATGATCGAAAACTTCTTGATCAATCTCTGGAAGCAAGGAGCTCTTGCGGGTGCAGCACCTGAAGTGGCCTTTGATGTCCAGATAGGTTTGGGATCTACTATGACACCAACAGATATTCTTGATGGAAAAATGCTGATTACTGTAAAAGTTGCACTGGTTCGCCCTGCTGAATTTATCGTAATTACTTTCCAGCAGCAAATGCAACAATCATAATCAATTTATTAAACTTATTATTTACATTTAAATATTACAATTATGGCAGAAGATGGAGCAGCACAGTCAACGGCAACGTGGCCGTTAGTCAAGTTCTCATTTCAAGTAAAATGGGACGATGCAGAGCTTATATTTCAAGAAGTAACCGGTTTATCTTCAGAAACTCAGGTTATAGAATACAGAGGTGGTAACAGTAAGGTTTATTCTACTGTAAAAATGCCTGGAATACAGAAATTTGGTAACATTACTCTTAAAAAGGGTATATTTAAAGGCGATAAAGCACTTTGGGATAAGTATAACCTGATTAAAATGAACACAATAAAACGTTCAACTATTTTAATTAGTTTGCTTGATGAAACCAATGCTGTGGCAATGAGCTGGAAGCTTTTAAACGCGTTTCCATGTAAAATGACTGTTTCGGATATGAAAGCTGATGCGAATGAAATCGCAGTTGAAACAATGGAGCTGGCCCATGAAGGCCTGTCGTTAAGCGCATAATAATTAATGAACACTATTGATCAATATTACCCGCCAGTCGGATTTAGTTTTAAAGTAAATGTCGAAGGAATAACGGGAGTAAATGAAGGTAGTTTTCAAGAAGTTAGCGGGCTTAATGTAAAAATTGCTCCAAAAAATATAGAAGAGGGTGGGGAGAATCGGTTTATTCACCGTTTCCCCACCCCTCCTAATTATGAGAACCTCATACTCAAAAGAGGAATGCTCATCGGATCCCCTTTAATACAATGGGCAAGAAATAGTTTTGAATTGTTTACTTTTACACCCAAAATTGTAAATATCAACCTTCTCAATCAAACTGGTGCACCAATTTCCACCTGGAGGTTCGTTAATGCATATCCTGTTGCAATGAAAATTTCAGACTTCAAAGCTCAGGAAAACACATTAGTTGTTGAAACCATGGAGTTATGTTTTGATTATTTTACAAAAGTAAATTAAGATGCCTATAGAAATCAGAGAATTAATAATTAAAGTGTCAGTCGATCAGCATAATAAAAGCTCCAACGCTTCTATGGATAATAGAGAATTGGCTGCTCTTAAAAGCAAGATCATAAAGGAATGTGTAGAAGCCGTTAAACTTCGAATGAAAAATATTTCTCAGCGCTGATATGCAGAATCTGGTCAAATTAAAAATACTTGGCTTTAAAGATCCTTCCTGCAAAGGAGTGGAATCGGATTCTATTGTAGCTTTTATAAACCCTTCGGCTTACGAGCGTTCTTTAACTGTTGATTATACTCAGGATCAAACGATAGGTTCAAGTTCCAGTACCCAAAGTTTTAAAAGTATTGGTCAAAGTGATCTCAAACTGACATTTTTTGTTGATGGTACCGGTGTTGTCAAGTTACCATCAGGCTTTAAAGATGTAGATCAGTACATAAAAAAGTTTACAGACCTTGTTAGTAAATATCAGGGAGAGATTCACCGTCCTTATTATCTCCTTATTATCTGGGGTTCTCTTAAATTTACCGGTGTTTGTTCTAAAATTGATATAAAATACAGTTTGTTTAATCCAGATGGAAAGGCATTAAGGGCAACAATTGATATTACAATAACCCAAAGCAAGGATTATAAAACTAAAACACAAGAAGGTGCTAATTCTTCGCCTGATTTAACACATCTAAGAACCGTTAATGCTGGTGATACTCTTCCATTGATGGCATATCGAATTTATGGCGACAGTTCTTATTACCTTGAGGTTGCCAGAGCAAATGGACTGAATAGTTTTCAGGATATTAAACCTGGTGATCAAATTTACTTTCCACCAATAAAAAAATAATATGCCGATAGTATCACCTGAAATTTCTGCAGGGCAGACTTTAACTTGTAGTATTACTGTAAATGGTACTGCATTGGAGGATACCTATCCATTGGTCTCTATTCGAACTTATTATGAAATAAATAGAATAGCATATGCTGAAGTTGAATTAATTGATGGGGCTCCTGATACCGGAGTTTTTGTTCTCTCTGAGAAAACAACACTGATTCCAGGAAGTGAAATATCTATTAACGCTGGATATGACTCTGACAATAATTTGATATTCAGTGGAGTAATTGTTAAACAGGCAATCAGGATCAGCAATGACCGAACCAGTAATTTACTTCTCACCTGTAAGCATAAAGCTGTTCAAATGACTTACAACAGGAATGATTCAGTTTTTCTGAAAAAGAAAGATTCTGATATTATATCCTCAATTTTCAGCAACTATTCTTTAACTGCTACGGTAGATTCTACTACATTTCAATATGAAAACTTGTATCAAAAATCGGCTACAGATTGGGATTTTATTTTAGCCAGGGCTGATTTTTGCGGACTTGTGATCAATCTGAAAGAAGATAACATTTTTGTTAAAAAACCTGTTTTAGATTCTTCACCTGTACTTTCTGTAACATACGGTGAATCCATCTATTCACTAAATGCTGAGTTTGACGGTGAAGGGCAAGTAAACAGTGTGGAAGCTATCGGTTGGGATCCTTCAAAACTTGCAATTAGTTCTGCCTCCAAAGCAGCAGAACCAAGTTTGAACGAACATGGAAACTTTGAAGCCAAAACCCTTTCAAAGGGATTTAAAAATCAAGATTTGACATTGTATTCAGGAACGCCGATGGACTCAGCCAACTTGAAGTTATGGGCAAATTCCAAACTTCTTAGAATTAGATTATCTGCATTAAAAGGTTCTATTACTTTTAAAGGAAGCTCTAAAGTCAATACCGGTGATATGATTACACTTGCAGGATTAGGAGATAGATATAATGGGAATGCATATGTTTCGGTTGTAGAACATATTATTGAAGAAGGAAAATGGATAACCAAGGTAGATTTCGGACTTGAATCTAAACCTGTTTCAGAATTCCCACAATTCTCTTATTCACCTTCAACCGGTCAATTCCCCGCTATTCACGGCTTACAGGTAGGGATCGTAAAACAATTGGATAAAGATCCACAATCTGAGTTTAGATTATCTGTAACGATTCCCGGAATGACAGGAAATGAAACATTATGGGCAAGAATGTCCAGTATCTATGCCAGCAACACAGTCGGTTTTTATTTTTTGCCTGAGGTTGGTGATGAGGTTATTCTTGGTTTTATTGACGATGATCCTTCACATCCTGTTATTTTAGGTTCCTTATACAGCAGTAAACATGCTGCAGCTTATACCAACCAAGCTAAGAATAATACTAAAGCGATAACCACCAGATCAAAATTGGAGATTAATTTTGATGAAGAGAAAAAAATTATTAAGATTTTTACTCCCGGCGGAAATAGTATTATATTAGACGATGATGAAAAAGGAATTACAATCAAAGATCAAAATAGTAATACACTAAAATTAAAACCATCAGGTATTGAAATGGAAAGTCCTAAAAATATTGTTATCAAGGCCACTGGAGATATTACACTTGATGCCACCGGAAAATTGTCTCTGCAGTCAAAACAGGATGTTACCGTGGAGGGTTTAAATATAACGAATACCGCAAAAGTTGGCTATACTGCAAAAGGTACCGCCTCTGCAGAAATCTCTGCATCTGGTCAGACAATAGTTAAAGGCGCAATGGTAATGATAAATTAATATGCCACAAGCAGCGAGATTAAACGATTTGCATACTTGTTCGATGGTAGATGCAGGAATACCTCCAACACCGCATGTAGGAGGACCAATTCAGGGTCCAGGGATACCTACAGTTTTGATCGGTAAATTAGCTGCATCTGTTATGGGTGATACGTGTATCTGTATTGGCCCTCCCGATACAATTGTAAAAGGGTCTGCAACCGTTATGATTGGAAAAAAACCTGCAGCAAGAGTAGGAGATACTACAGCTCATGGAGGTTCAATTGCACTTGGTTGTCCAACAGTGATGATTGGAGGATAATTATGGATGAGGTTAAATCATTTCTAGGGACAGGCTGGAGTTTCCCCCCAGTATTTAACAAAACCGATCACTCTGTATCAATGGTTTCAGAAATTGATGATATTGAAGAAAGTATTCGAATTATACTCAGTACAACTCCTGGCGAGAGAATTATGCAGCCTGAATTTGGCTGTGATATCAAGCGTTTGGTTTTTGAAAAAATTGATTCTTCATTGATTGCAAGTCTTGATCACCTTATCTATCATGCATTATTGAATTTTGAACCAAGAATTACATACTTAAGTACAGAAGTATTGGAGCAAAATGAACAAAATGGACTTTTGCATATTATTATTCATTTCAAAGTAATTATAACTAACTCAAGACACAATGTTGTATTCCCTTATTACTTAATCGAAGGGACGAATGTTTCATCTGTATAGGCTCTGAATAATAAATGGCTAGCAATCAATTACTGGATTTAATAGACGGAATAAACCAGGATGGACGGCGAATTAAAGACCTCGATCCCAGTTATGTTAAAATTGATGATCGTAAAATTTCAGATTTTTTAAAGTTCGTTTCAGATTTTGCCGGACAAATCAACTTTTACAATGAAAAGAATGAAATTGAAGGTGATTGGCGAGATTTTTTTACTTCTGATAAAAATATACTTATCCTCCTCATTACAGAATTTGATCTGACAAGCCAACTTGTTCAATTTGAGAAGCTTGAAGCACAAATTCATCTGGCATCTAATGATCATGAAGCACTTGAAGCTCTAAGAAAGTTATTCGTTTTTCTTCATAACATTATTCAGATATTTAACTTAACATGTAAAAAGCTTGAGTATGGAAATAACTTTGATACCATAAGCCTTGAACTTGGAGGAATAATTAAAGGATTAAGTAAAGAAATTTCAGAGATTATTGCATATAATACGCAAGCTGAACAAAAATTTGGTGAACTTTTTTCTTTTTTATATCCACAAGAATTTATTGATCTGAGTATTGAAGTGCCAGAAATCTTTGTCGAAGCTTTTGAGATTAAACTCAGCATAATACCAGCTCTAGAATTTATAAGAGAAACGTTTTCTAATCTAAGATCGAAATATCATAATTTTCTTGCTGTAGCTTCATTTTATTATAAGGATTATGATATTCTTAGTAATGAATATCCACCGCATATTTCATTATGCATTACATTTCTAAAACTATTCGAACATCTTATTGATCAAATTAATACACTGGGTTCGGAGCATCTTGAATTTTATTTTAAACGAGTACTTCAGCTTCAACTAAATCAATCCAAACCAGATTCAGTTCATATTGTTTTTGATCCGTCAACTTATGACAGAGTGCTTCTTGAAAGAGGTGAATTATTACAAGCTGAGGTTGACTCCAAAACGCTTTATTATTCGATTGATGAAGAAACTGTGGTTACAAAGGCTAAAATTAAAAATTTAAAGACTTTAATTTTAGATGAACATACTCAGGTGATTTCACCAAATCACGATGATCATGATGTTAAGGAAATTGAACTTTATAAAGCCTCCCATTTAAATATTCAGGCTTCTGAAGTTTTGGATCAGCAGTCAGGATTAAAATCCTGGCCTGTATTAGGAGAAAGCCAGTTCGAATTATCTGATGAAGACCGTACAATGGAAGATACAGAAATTGGTATCATACTTTCTTCGCCAGTTTTTTACCAACCTGAAGGTAATAGGTCTATAACCTTGATTATTTATTTTGAACAAACATCTTTTTCGCAATTGCTTCAACACTTTAAAAACTATGCCAATGTAACCGGAAAACTACTGCAAGCAGTTAGTTATGAGCTTTTATCAGATGTATTTATAATCAGTTATACTTCCTCTATAGCTTGGGAAGAAGTAAATTCGTATACGGTAAAAATTAATATGCTTGACCGTAATCTTGAAATTAAATTTGAACTTGCTGCGGTTGATAAAGGAATTGATATTTATAACTCACAAAATCATGGTGAAAACTATGATTCTGAGTGGCCTATCATTAAACTAATTCTTAATAATCAATCAACACATAACCCATTTTCATTGTTCAGAAAATTGTTAATCCAGCGTGTTACGATTTCTGCCAATGTTAAAGGTAGCAGAGCAATAAAACTTCAAAATAACATTGGTAACCTTAGTCCGGATAATCCATTTCAACCATTTGGACCCCAACCCGTAATTGGATCCTACCTTGATATAAAGAATACAAATATATTCAACAGGTATACTAAAGACTTCAGTATTAAGATGGATTGGATTGACCTTCCCAGAGTTTCGGGAGGATGGGAAACTTATTTAAAAGAGTATAATGCAAATTTTTCAAATGATTCATTTAAAATAAAGTTAAGTGGGTTATCTCAGGGAAAATTCAAGCCACCTCTCCATAAAAGGCAAGAATTCAATTTATTCAATATTGATAAGTTAGATTTCGGTTCTGAAATACTATCTGAGCTAACTGAGATTAGAGATATTGATCTTAAAAGACTTGAATTACCTAACCGGCCACGCCTAGATCAAGAATTCAGTATTCAGGATAATAATTTTACTGAAGGTACAGTCAGACTAGAATTCTCTTCGCCAGAAGAATCTTTTGGTTCTAAACTGTATCCTCAAATATTTCCGGAGACCATTATGCATAATTCTAAACGATTCTCCAAAAAACGTCCTTTGCCAAATGCTCCAAATATTCCAGTTGTAAAATCTATTACCGTTGATTATACACTTGAACATTCAGAAGTACTTATTAAAACAGTAAAAAATGAAGATTCAGCTCTGAAGATAATCCATCAGTATCCTTTTGGTTATGAAAATATTTATCCTGAAAGCGATAAGCAACCCTATAATTTTATTCCCGATTTTGAATTTGAAAATAATCTGTACATAGGTATTGAAGATCTGTACCCAAATCAGGAACTCAGTCTTTTATTTCAGTTTCAGGAAGCCAACTTTTCAGACTATGTCAAAGATCCTGAACCAATTGTTTGGAGTTATTTATATGATAATTCATGGGTAATTTTAGACAAGGGAGAAGTTCTATGCGATCATACTAATAACTTTATAAATAATGGTATTGTAAAAATAACAATGCCAAAAAATATACAAAATACCAATACAAAACTTTTGCCTAATCTTTTTTGGTTGAGAGCATCTTCAGGGGGGCATTGGAATATTAAATCTAAAATGATTGGAGTTTATCCACATGCCGTAACGGCAACCCGTGTAATTGATCATGACGATCATGTTACAGATATTAAACTTTTACCTAATTCTATCAAAGCGTTCAAGAATAAAATTCCGGGTATAAATGGTATAAACCAGTTATTTGCGTCATATGGTGGGGTGTCTGCCGAAACAACAGATCAATATTATCTTAGAATTAGTGAGCGCTTGAGGCATAAAAGCAGAATGGTAACTAATAGAGATATTGAAGAAGCCATTCTTGAAGAATTTCCTCAATTACTGATGGCAAAGAGTATTTCTCCTGCAGTATCATTGGAAGCTAATGATAATCAGTTTAGTAGGAAGATCAGAGTAATAATAGTTCCAAAAGCAGCTAATGAGGTTTTCTTTACAGATAACCAACCAAAGGTAAATCTTGCCAACCTCTATAAAATCAAGAATTTTGTTAAATCTGGAATTTCTTCATTTGTTGATATTGAAATTGAAAATCCTGTTTATGAGAAGATAAAGCTTATTGGTAAAATTAAATTCAATGGTAAAAAATCTGGTGAAGCAGGCTATTACAAGCAAAAATTAGAAGAAGATATCAGAAAATATTTATGTCCCTGGTTATTTGAATCAAGTTTATCATTTAAAATTGGTTCTCAAATTTATGTGACTGACTTAATAAATTATATAAAAAAGCAACCTTACGTTGAATATTTAACTGGATTTTCAGTCTTACATTTTTTCAACTGGCGTAATGAACTTACAGGTGAAATATTTTCTGGCATGAATGATCTCGGGAAAAATAAGATCAACTACATTAGAGGAACTGTACCGGAAGCTGTTCTTATCCCGTCAGATGAACATTTGTTTACAGTCATGGAAGATGAGGAATACTCTGAAGCTTCCGAAATTGGAATTGGGAGTCTAAAAATTTCACAGGAACTACTTGTCAATGATAGTATATTATTCTCTGAATCAAAAGAAACTAAAGATTTTAAACCAAATTTGGAAGAAAACGAATATATTAACCTTTTTATAAGCCATAATATAAAATAAAGGTATGGGCAAAAAAAAATATTATCAAAGTCGTGAACAGCTTAAAGAGTTTTTCAGAAATGGTAAAATACCATCTGAAAAAAATTATTCTGATCTGATCAACTCTATGGTTCACAAGGTTGATGATGGATTTTCAAAGGATGAAATTAATGGATTGAGGATTTCTTCAACTGAGGAAGAAAAAAATTTGATTTCATTTTACAAAGATTTAAATGAGCAGGATCCATTTTTTCTGATTGCCAAGGATGAGCTTGATCCAACATGTCTGACTTTGAAACCATTTGAAGTCCAGGAAGGTACAAATAGTGAAAAAGAAACAAGCTTTTTTTTCCATACCAATGGGAATCTTGGAATAGGCAAAAAATGTGATGATACCTTCAAGGTGGAAGTTAATGGTTTTATTGGTATGCAGGGTAGAATTGGAACCTATAATAGCGGATCCCGACCTGCTGATGGTAAATGGCATACCATTCTTGAAAAACTTGATCATTGTCAGGCTTTTGAGATTATGGGAAGAACAGGAAAAAAAGGTTCAGGAAGGTTTGCTTTGATGCGTGCAATAGCTTTGGGAGTTTATGGGCCTAGAGGAAGTAAAATAAAGAAAACTCAGACTAATTATGGCTTTTTCTGGAACAAATTGAACCTCAGGTGGACAGGAACAACCCATGAATATAATCTGGAAATAAGATCAAATAGTAATTATGGCGAGGATGTAAACATTCATTATACCATTACCCGTTTATGGGATGATTTTTTATTTTTTGATCCTAATGAGTAAAAACTTCTATATTAAATGATCAAGCCCGTTTCTATAGATAAGACATCTCAAAAGAAACCTTCAATGGATTTCGATTTTCTAAGGAAAAGTGGAATCGAATTGATTCAAAGGCTTTCGGGCAAAAGCTGGACTGATTTTAATTTACATGATCCCGGTTTAACTATTTTAGAGCAGTTATGTTTCAGTATAACTGAACTTGCTTATAGAACTGATTTTCCTATTGAGGATCTTTTAGCCGATGAATCAGGCAATATTAACTATCAAAAAAATGCTTTTTTTACTAAAGATGAAATTTTAACTACCAATCCGGTTACTATCAATGACTTCCGAAAAATTATTATTGATGAGGTTGAAGTTGTAAAAAATGCATGGTTATTCCCTCTAAATTCCAATTATTCTGTAAACACAATCAATGGTCTGTACAAAATTGTTGTACAAGTAGATCCTAAAACAGCTGAAAAATTATTAAATGATTCTAGTCTTTCCATAAGTATTTCTGATCAGGTTCGTAAGTGTTTTGTCAAAAAAAGAAACCTTTGTGAGGATGTTTTAAATGATATCGTAGTTCTTAAACCTGTAAAATTAATTATTGAAGCTGATATAATAGTTGAACCCAATCGTCTTGCTGAAGAAATCCTAGCCTATGTATTCCATCGTCTCGAGAGTCAACTTAATCCCTCTGTCAAATACTATACAGAAGGTGAGCTTTTGGATATGGGTTTAAGTATAGACCAGATTTATAATGGCCCATTTTTAACCAATGGATTTATACCGGATAGTGAGTTAAGAATGAGGCATACTTTAATTGATCCTGCTGAACTTATAAAATCAATATTAGATATTGATGGAGTACTTTCTGTAAAAAAATTAAAGATTAAAAATACACAACAGAATAGTTTTAATAAACCATTCAGAATCGCTGAGGATAGTTTTGCTTTACTTGACATAAAATCATCCGAAAATTACATAAAGGTATCTCAGGACAATACGGAATCTAATATTAAAAGACCTCTTTTTCGATCTATTTTAAACAAAATAAGAGAAACGGGGAAAAGAGACTTTATTTCATCATTTTATGGAAATTCTTCTCTTGAAAAGATAAGTGGTAATTATCGAAATAATAAAGTTTATCATTCTATTCAAAATCAATTCCCAAATATCTATGGAATAGGCTTCGAGGGCTTGCCTAATAGTTCTACAAAATCCAGAAAGGGACAGGCTAAACAATTGAAAGGATATCTTCTTTTTTTTGAACAAATCATGGCTAATTATTTATCTCAGCTTTCTAATGTTAGTGATATATTGTCTATTGAAGTTAATCCAAATTCAGCTAATACTTATTATCCCAATACCTTATATCCTGTTCCTGATGTTAAATATTTATTGAGTGCATTTACCTCCAAATATCCTGAAGTTACAAATCGGAACTGGGAAGATTTTAAAAGTGATTTGACCAACAGTTATATAGAATCACTTAAAAATTCATTAGAAACTAAGGATGCATTCAATTACAGAAAGAATCAAGTATTAGATCATTTTCTGGCCCGGTTTAATGAATTCGTCATTCCATATCCCATACAGCTTTATTCTTCACTTTATGAAAATAATTCAGACGAAAATAAACTTCTTAACGAGTTAAAATGGAAATCATCTATATTAAATAATTTACCGAAAATAAGCTCAAACAGATTTAAGGCTTTCAATTATTTAAGCTCAAAAAATAATTGGGATTTTACCTCCAAGATGCGATTATTATTATATCTCTCTCCTGAAAATTTAGGCAGAAAGTTAAGCTCTGTATTCGATAATGATAAAATTAGTCTGGAACCTACTAATCCAAAATTAATTTCTCCTTCTGTAAAACCTGCTGAAAATTTTGTTCAGCATGATTTAACTAAGATTCTATTAAATAAAAAAGATATAGATACACTACTTAACGAGGATAAAATAATAACTAATGAAAATATCCCAAATGATGCCTTTCTTCTTCAAAATCAGGAATTAAGCATCCTCAAACATGCATTAGATATACGAAACTTCAGAATCGGACCTGATCCTGAAGTTTTAAAGGCATATATCATACTTTTTAAATCTCCATTACAGGAAAAGTGGACCATTATCAGTCGGTTTTTAACTCATACGAGTGCGATGAAATCTTTAAAAAATATGATTGAATATATTAAAAAAGTCAATATTCAATCTGAGGGATTTTATTTAATGGAACATATTCTGCTACGACCTGATTTGAATTCAAAATTATTTGGATTTAAATTTCTTGCAAGAAATGGAGATAATTTAATGGAGCATAGTAAATGGATGACATTTCAAGAGCGAGAGGAAGTAATGCAATCATTAATCAAACTTTTATCTGAGGAAAATGATTTAAATGATGAAAAACTCGCTAAAATTTGTAAAATAAATCTTTATTCTCCTGTTTCAGAACTTGCAGAATCTTACACCATGAACAAAAATTTTGATCATCAAAATATTTATTCATATTTCAAGATTTACTCAGGCCAGAAGGAGAAATTTCTTTCTAGATTTCAAATGGTTGTAAAGGGAGAAAATCATGTAATGATTAATGAAGATTTTTTCAGACTAAATATGACTGTTGTATTTCCTTCTTGGCCAGCTCGTTTTCAGGATAAAGGATTTAGAGAAGTAGCAGAGAACCTATTCAGAATAAACGCTCCAGCACATGTTAAAATTAATTTTAATTGGATGGGCATAAATAAGATGAAAAGATTTGAGGCTTGGTACTTTGACTGGAAAAGATTTACTGCTAACCAGATAGATCCAGATACAAAGGAAATTCTTAGAAATGCATTGGTTCATATGCTTTATCAGTAAAATAATATTCAATTATAATTGAAGATGGATAAGCATCCTCATATCATCGGACGCCAAATCTTCGATATTGATTTTTCTTCGAAAGAAAATAGTGTTGTTCTGCAAGATAAGATTAGTTCGATTTTTAATAATTTTCTGTTGGATGAAATGAACCAGCTGTTCGACAGAATTCTTCCTTCAAACAGAATAATTAAAGTTGATTCGTTACAAATAAATCTTGGTGATATAGATTTTGAACTTTTGGATACTGAACTTCCAAACAGGCTCATTCAAAAAATAGAAGAGGAGCTTAGACTTATTCTTCTTCATGATAATTCTGTTCCTACAAATGATTCGGAAGAGTTAATTCACGATAGTATACCTGTTCGGTATTTGCAATTATTTGAGTATTTTTTATTGAAAGGTACTTATCCATGGTGGGTATCAGAAACAGAAGGACCAACAATTTCTGTAGTTTTAGATTTTTTACTTTTAAATGCTTCTCTAAAGCTAAAGGAATTGATATTGCGCATTGGGCAGGATTATAATACAAGAAAGCGCCTTGTATATCAGTTTACAGAACAGCAAATCAAATATATCATAATAATACTTGAGCCCGAAGAAGCTGAATTTATTTTTGATTACCACCAGAATTTAGTTCAGGTACAAAGAGAAGTTATTCTTGTCAAAAATGAAGAGAATGATTTTAAAAGAGCTGTTTGGTTATTAATACTGAGCTTTCTTTTAATTGACAGAGGCTCACATTTCAATAGAAAAGAGTTTGTTAAAATGATGCTAATAAATATGTCAGCACATTTTAATACAGAATTCAAGGAACTTCTTGCACTTTTTGCAGCTGGTCTTCAATCGGGTTCTCCGGAATTACGAAATACTGATTCACTGCAAAGCATTATTCTTGAATTATCCATAGATGTTGAGACAAACCCTGACAGGAATGTTTTTATTGCTAATAGAAATGTCGAAAATGATTTACCTGAGCTTTCAGATAATCTGGAGCTTCTTAGATATTATTTAACTTTTGGTAGTTTCCCGTGGTGGTCCGCTTATTCAGACCAGCAATCATTAGAACTAATGTTAGTTAGTATGCTGAACACCAAACCTAAAACGATGGCTATCCTTCTTCGTAATATAGGACAGAAGCAATACAGCAGGAGGTTAATTGTAAAAAGATTTAATGAAGAAATATTACTTTCAATTGTTAAAATCCTAGAACCAGAACAGGTCGAATTTATTGTTGACTACATCACTGAGGCAAAAGAAAATAATAAAAGGGACTCAAAAATTAAAGTACAAAACCTGGAACTTGCCGAGGCAATTTGGGAATTTGTTTTGGAGTATTTATTAGTGGACAGAGGGTCTGATTTTAATAGGCAGATGTTTCTTGAAAGCAATATCAGAAATTTGGCAAATCATTTTAATGTTAATTTTTCTGACATACTTGTTTTTCTTATTAAAAATATCGGTGTCAGGCATTATGCCAGTAATAGGCATGTGTCACTTATTCAAGATTTAAGTGCATTTTATAAAATTCATATTGAGAAATCGGAAACAACATTAAGTATTGAAAATTTAAATGAAATCAAGCCACAAGTTCCCGATATTATTGGATCAAAAAGCTTAAGGGATATACTCTATTACTGGCTGAAATTAGGTCATTATCCGTGGTGGACTGCCGAAAAGTATTCAAATTCAGCAATATCTCAATTAATTGAACAATTATTCAGAGAATCTCCTGCTGAGGCAATTGTGTTTATAAAGTTTGCCGGTCAAAGTTTAGGTACTCGTACAAGGATACTGAATCAGGTTTCTAACCCATTATTGTTTAAAATTTTTCGTCTTCTCCCAGATGGAAATAAGGCCATCAGATATATCGAAAGAATTATTTCATTATTTTCCGGAAATGCTTCAACCCCATTTTTCGAACAGAATATGATGGAGCGAATTACTTTAGCATCATTATGGGAGATGTACATTAAAACTTATTATGAAAGTTTTAAGCATGGAGACTTTCTGACCTTTTTTATAATAAATCTTTCATTTTCCAAGGATATATCTATCAACAACCTTAAATTTTTACTGAATTCATTAGTTTTAGATAAACAGATCAGAGCCCAAATAAATAAAGTTATTCGGTATTTGGAAGAAAATGAATACAGGATAAGTCTTGATTCTGCAGGAAATCTATTACCAGCTTGGTTAGAATCGCCCGAAATTGAGTTAATATTAACCCAACAATTACAATCTGATAACCCCAAAAATGAACTTTTAAAATTTGATATGGTAATAAACGAGGCATCGTTTATTTTACGCTATTTTCTACAATTCAATAAATTACCCGAAAAATATAAGCAAAGAACAGAAGTTTCTGTTAATTCATTTTTGAAGCAACTGCTGCTTTTCTTACATAAAAATAATCCTACAGACCTTGATAGAATTATTTTTTCTGAGAAATATGACGTTCAAAATGTTTTCAGATTGTATGATATCTTCCGGTTATCAAACTCTATTGAAGAAAATATTATCAAAGTTTTTTTAGCAACAAAGTTTGAAAAGAGTATTCTTTTGTTAATTCGACAAAAATCAGGTACAGGATTAAATGAAAAAAATCTCATTCAATTATTAGAAAATTTAACAAAAAACCCAATTTCTGAAAATAAAAATATTCTCAAATTATTGCTAAAGTCTACTGCCGTTTCTAGCTATTTAGCTCAATTTCTATCAGATTCGTTAGTAAATGAGATGCTGGAACTTGAAATTACAAATACTAGTCAGGTTTCGGTTGAAATTAGAGACCTGAATAACTGGCTTTCAAATATACTTGATGATAGCCTCGATAAGGGGAAAATGAAACTCTTTATTCGTAGTTTCAATTTGATGATATTGGGCGGAATTATAAAAGCTGTAACTATTAATTCGTACTTTATTCAGTTCATGGAATTTCTTAATGATAATAATTACCAGTTATCGTTAAAAATAAGGTTATCTATCAGGCAAAATCTCAAATCAAGCGTTGTAAATAATGGATTCATCATCAAACTAATTCCTGAATTAGAGAAATTTGTTTCACGATCAGAAATATTTGAATCAAAATTAAAAGATCTGAAAGATGAACTTAAACTGGCTGAAAGAAAAGCTTTTGAAAAATTATTGAATTTGAATCCCGAAGAATCTAAAGAGGATGAATTAAGACAATTAAAAGAAGAAATTCAGGAACAGCAGCAAGTTGAACATAAGAAATCTGCAAAGGAAATTCTATCAGATCAAGATTCGATCTATATTCATAATGCCGGACTTGTAATTTTACATCCTTTTTTGAGTACTTATTTTAATAGGCTAAACATGGTTAAGGATGGTGATTTTATAAATTCAGAATTTAGACATAGAGCAGTTCATTTACTTCAGTATCTTGCATTTGGTACAGAAAAAAATGAAGAACATGAATTGGTTTTGAACAAAATACTTTGTAATATACCCATTGATGAGCCTGTTATTTCGGGAATTATGATGACGGAGTTTGAAAAATCGGTTTCCGCTGAACTTCTAAATGCTGTCCTGGTGCAGTGGGACAAGCTTAAAAATACATCTTCAGAAAGCTTCCAGGCTTCTTTTTTGCAACGCGATGGTGCTTTGTCAAGGATTGAAGAAAACTGGAATTTAAAGGTTGAGAATAGAGGTTACGATGTATTATTGAATACGTTGCCCTGGGGATTAGGAATGATTAAGACTCCATGGATGACTGAATTTATTTATGTAGAATGGATGTAACCCCAATAAAAGCGAATGCGGATGCATTAGTAAAGGAAATGGAATGGCTCGCAATGGTAATAGACACGCGAATTAAACTCTATTTTTCTCAGGATTCAAACTATAGTCATATTCAAGATATTCCCTTGCCTGAATTTGAGAAGAATAGCTCTGTCTATGCCAATATTACAAGTAATTATCAAATGACTTTTGAAGAGCGTATTATTCTCGCTTTAGCATTAGCACCCCATATTCAGCCTCATTTATTGGATATTTTCTTCATAAAAAACTCAACCTATGATCGTGGATTTACGGAAATTGGAGGGATTAAAGGTCAAAATCATGGAGGTTTTATTCCCACCGGCGAAACTGCAGCATTTATAATTGCCGGAATTGATCTTGAGAAGAGACTTAATCTGATAGGTCTTTTTGGTGAAGATCATTTTTTCAGAAAATTTAAAATTCTCGATTTGGTTCATAAACATCCTCATGAACCTTTTTTAAGTGGTGTATTAACTATGGCATCCGAATACCTTAGTTATTTTACAAGCGGTGTTTCTCATAAGCCTGATTATGGTATTAATTTCCCTGCAAAACTAATTACTACTAATCTTGAATGGACCGATCTAGTACTTGAAGAGAACATATTTGAAGAGGTTAATGAAATAAAAGACTGGATTGACTACGGACAAACCCTTTTGAATGATTGGGGAATGAGCAAAAAGATTAAACCCGGTTTTAGAACCTTATTCTATGGTCCTCCAGGAACCGGTAAAACATTAACTGCCAGCCTTTTGGGTAAGTCATCAGGATTGGATGTCTACCGCATTGATCTTTCAATGGTTGTTTCTAAGTTTATAGGTGAAACTGAAAAGAACCTTGCTAATGTTTTTGATCAGGCGGAGAACAAGAACTGGATTCTATTTTTTGATGAAGCAGATGCTTTATTTGGTAAGCGCACACAAACAAGTAGTTCCAACGACCGTCATGCTAATCAGGAGGTATCCTATTTATTACAGCGAGTTGAGGACTTCCCGGGCGTAGTTATTTTGGCCACAAATCTAAAAGCAAATCTTGATGATGCCTTTTCTCGGCGTTTTCAATCTATGATATACTTTCCAATGCCAGGTCCGGAGCAGCGTAAGCGACTCTGGAAACAAGCATTCTCATCTCAATGCACATTGGAATCAGGTTTAAATATCGATGAGATTGCCCAGAAGTATGAAATGGCAGGTGGTGCCATAATTAATGTCAGCAGGTATAGTTCTATGAAGGCTCTTAAAAGGGGTAGTAATGAGATTTTTAAGAAAGATATTGTAGAGGGGATTCGAAAGGAGTTCGGTAAAGAAGGAAAGATCGTTTAGTATGGATTTTGTAGACAGATCAATTATTTATCGTTTTCATCAGGAACGTATCCAAATGTTCGGTGCAGGCAGTACTGGGGCACTTGGGTGGAAATCTGATGAAAACCAGAATATCCGCTTTGAGATTTTATCTCAGATAGGGGATATGAGCGGACTTTCTGTTCTGGATCTTGGCTGCGGACATGGCGATTTGTGTGGGTATTTAAGAAGTAAATATTCAGATTTACGTTATGCCGGAATTGATCAGATGGAAGAGTTTTTGGATGTTGCAATAGCGAGATATAGTTCAATACCCGACACCACTTTTTATGTCGGTGATTGCTGGTCTGCCGATTTACCAAATATGGATTATGTTTTGGCATCAGGCTTATTCGCCTATAAAAATAGTAACCCTGATTTTATATTCAGGATGATTGATCGATTATTTGCGAGCTGCAGGTTAGGTACAGGCTTTAATTTATTGAAGAATGTTCATGACCCTGAGGGAATACTTGTAAATTATAATCCACAGCAGATTTTAGATTATTGCCGCAAGTTAAGTCCGAAAGTAGTACTAAGAGAAGGATATGCTGAAGATGATTTTACGATTTTTATTTACCAATGAAATAAGCTTAGAGTTTATTGGCTAATTAATTTTTTTTACATTTTTATCTTCCTTCTTTCATCGATTTTATTAGAATCTTAATTTGATTCTCATCACCATTTAGAGCATAAACATTATCTAAATTAGCTCCAGTAGCATTAATAAAGAATTCTATTTTTTCTAATTCATCTGTTTCTGATAAATCTCTTACTTCTGATAGCAATTTATATATATTTCTAGCAAGTTGGACATATTCTTTATGTTTGTTGTCCTCTGATCTAGTTTGATCCCCGCCAAATTTCCCAGAATTCCTTGACTTCGTTTGTATCCATTTACCTCCTTTCAAACTAGCACTACCTATCGCTGCAGCGGCTGTAAGTGTTGCTGCAGTAATCCCAAAATCGGCAGGTATTAATTTCACAATGTTTGCAGCCATACTTATAGCACCAATAGTTATACCATTTGTTGCTACACCTTCTCTTTTTTGATTAATCTCCATTAGCTTGCTGACAAGTTCATAAGCGACAACAGCATCATAAAACTGTTGATAGGAAATATCTTTTAACTGTTCATATATTCCATATTTTATACACCATGATTTAAAATCTAGTGGACCATGGTTAAGTTCATTATGAAATGCGTTATCAATATCTTGCAATTCGCTCATAATACTAGGTTTCAATCTAACATATTTTTGTTTATGAAATACTACTCCTCTTTCTTCTAAATGGAATATTCCTGGAAGTGTTTCCGCAACATTCTTAGTTTTTAACAAATTATTCAGTTGACTTTTTTCTTCTTCCTCTTCTGGCCCTAATTGTTTTACTACCTGATTACTTTTATAGTATTTAGCCACATCAATTACTAATTTACACGCATCTATAGCCACACCTAGACCTGGTACAAGAGAAGCAACTGCAGTTGGTACAACTGTATTAATTTGATCCATTATAGCTATTGCAGTCTTTGCAGAATCTTGGAGTACCTGTAGTAAATCTCCTGCTATTTCAATTTTTCCTTTCGCGCTTCCTGTTTTTGCTTCTTCTTTTACTTCAGAAATCAATCTAACGGTATTAATCACAGTTCTTATTGAAGCACCTGCAGTAGAAAGAATTTCCCCAATTAAAACTTCCGTTTTATCCTTCGGAAGTTTGTCATCTAGAAGGTTTTTACTATCTACAATCCCCTCAGTCATATCTTTTGGATTTCCGCTAACTATTGCTTTACCTGCATTTCCAGCAATATTAGAAGCATCAGTTATATGTTCCGCAGTATTTCCACCCTGACTATTTTTTCCAACACTATTTATTCCCCCGAAAAATTCAGCTGCTTTCCCCAGATTTCCACTATTGGAATCCGTACCTTCTTTAGTTTCTAATTTTCCCCAAAGAGCAGCGTTTTGCGAAATTCTTTTTGAGGATGCCCACATTCCATTAATCCCTTTAGACGCCCTATCTTCTGAATTTTCAATCACTGCGTGTCTTCTTTTTCTATCATCACCCCAAAATTCCTGAAAAAATACATTAATAACATCCGAAGTGAATCCCATGTCTTTTAACCCATTTATAGTCACTTCTTTAGTCCATTTTTTGCTTTTTGCCTCTGTTATAAATATTTCAGCTTGTTGTGGGTTCTTTTTTTCTTGTATCGCTTCATTACCAGCACTTGCTGATGTTGCTCCAACTTCAGTACTAGCGGATATTCCTTCTGATGCTGGGGCATCAGCTTTTTTAATTGCTTCATTACCAGCACTTCCTGACGTTTCTTCTACTACAGAAGGTTCTACTTCTGCTGCAGCAGAATCTGTTTTTTCTTCACTAGTTGTAGTTATCGGTGCTGAAGG
>CAMDKO010000008.1 GCA_945901155.1 Pedobacter schmidteae | reverse complement strand
AATTTTAGTTCTATTTTTTGTTGAACTCCCTAATCATTTATGTGAATGTCCCTTTTTATAGTGCTCTAACAACAAATCGCCTCCAAAGTCATGCATTAAATCACGTACTACTGAATGCACATGATTAGCATTGTTCTGAGTATTATCGTATTCAATTATAATAGTAGGACCCTGAATTCGGTAATATGCCCCCTTGCCAATAACTGGTTTTGTATGGCCAGCCCATGAAAACCAAACATTCTGTAAACCCGCTTTGCGAATATCGCTCATCATTTTTTCTGCAAGATCAGGCTTATAGCGATGAACATAAATACTGATCAGTTGCAGCATTAAAGATTGTTGTTCTTTTGACAATTCAGAATATCTGATACCTACAGGTCTCCCCAGCATAGCGCTACGCTTGTTTAATGTAAGGATATCCGGAAATGCTGCAGTATCAATGATTGCCTTTTTAATTTGTGCATTGGAAAGAGCGTTTAATAAGGCAAAACCCCTATCCGATTCATTTTTCAAAACCTGCTTACCGGCCATTGGCCCATTAAGTACAATGGCTGGGTTGCTTCCAAGAAATCCGGGAGTGCCTGCTACAAGAGTCTTTTTATTAAATGAGAAATTGAAAGAAATATGGTGACCCTCAAAACGCCAACCCCATATAGTTTTTGATGAGGGGGTGCCAAAAATTGTGAAGTGGTAATTACCCGGATCACGCCATTTATCCTCCGGTTTTCTTTTTTCCAATTCTTTTAACACGTTTTCTAATTGCATGATATCTTTCGTCTTTTGGAAGGCATCACCTCCAAGGCAAGATTTCAACAGATCATAAGCCGTTTCTTGCTGTGCCGAATTCATGTCATTAAATGTGATCCCCCTCCTCTCCTTTGGCACAAAATGGAAATTATAGCGTTCTTCGGTATCAAATGCAAAAACAGATTCTGTTTTCTGGGCATCATTAAGCAATGAAATAAAACGATTGGCAAGAGAAATAGCATCTTGGCCGAAGGCGATAGTCTGAATTAAAAGCAATAAAATCAGCAAAATAATGGGCTTCTTCATATTTCTCTATATTTTTTTAAAAAATCCAACAATTAATATTAAATGAATGCAATTAATTGAACTATTGAGTAAATGATAACTTATTTCAATATAAATATAGGGAATCAGTTTAAATCATTTATGTAGAAGGTTATTATATTGCTTTTCATATTTCTTACCAAATCAAACTATTAAACCTAATCAAACAGAAAACCTAGCGCAGTTCAATCAAAATGCCTTAATCATTAATAAATCAATAATAAGAGAATGAATATTTAACGATTTAAAATATACTATGAATAGGTAAATCAATTTTTTAAAAACGGTATTCAATTTCTGAAATATGAAATTAAGATTAAATTTCAGTTTGAAAAACTTCTAAGAGTATACTATTAGGTTATCTTATAATGCAAAAATGTTTTAAATGAGATAGTTTTTGTTAAAACAGCGACATTTTAGCCAAAGCTGATTAATTACTTTAGTTCCTGACACATTTGTTTTAAACTAGTTAATTTATTTGCCTGGAATGAACAGAAAACTAAGAATGGGGATGATAGGTGGAGGAAAGGGCGCTTTTATTGGGGCCATTCACCGCATAGCTGCCAATATGGACGGAATGATTGATCTGGTTTGTGGGGCACTGAGTACCAGTCCGGTAAACGCAGATGAAAGTGGCCGAATGCTGTTCCTTGAAGAGAGCAGAATCTACCATAGCTTTGAAGATATGATCATCAAAGAAAGTCAACTTTCTGCAGATCAGCGCATGGATTTTGTAACCATAGTCACTCCAAATCATGCCCATTTTGCACCAGCAATGATGGCCCTAGATCATGGTTTCCATGTGGTAATAGATAAACCCATCTCTTTTACATTGGATGAAGCCAAACAATTAAAGAAAAAGGTTGAAGAAACCGGACTTTTATTGCTGCTTACACATACCTATGCTGGTTATCCTATGGTCAAGCAGGCTAAACAACTGGTTAAAGCGGGAGAGTTGGGTAAGATCAGGAAGATCTTAGTAGAATATCCTCAAGGCTGGTTAAGCCGCTTATCCGAAAAAGATGGTAACCCACAGGCCGCATGGAGAACAGATCCTAAAAGATCGGGCAAAAGCGGATGTATGGGAGATATTGGAACACATGCAGCCCATCTAGCTGAATATATCAGCGGATTAAAAATCAGTAAGCTATGCGCCGACCTCAGTATTGTGGTTGATGGTAGATTATTAGATGATGATGGGAATGTGCTGCTTCGTTTCGACAATGGAGCTAATGGCGTGCTGGTGGCCTCGCAGATAGCAGCAGGTGAAGAGAATGCCTTAAAGATTAGAGTATATGGAGAAAAAGGAGGCCTGGAATGGGCACAGCAAGAGCCCAATACATTAATTTTAAAATGGCTAGATCATCCGGTTCAGATCTTAAGAACGGGTGGTCATAATCTTTCAAACTATGCAGCCTTCAATAGCCGCACACCAGCAGGGCATCCTGAAGGGTATCTTGAAGCATTTGGTAATCTTTATCGGAATTTTGCTTTATGTCTGTCTGCCAGGATAGAGGGTACAACTCCTCCAGCTGAAGCACTTGATTATCCATCAGTAGATGAAGGAATCAGAGGAATGGCTTTTATCGACAATGTGGTTAAAAGCAGTTCAAGTAATGAAAAATGGACAAATTTTGAAGTTTAATCTATAAAAAAATGACTACAATAAAAGGACCCGGAATATTTCTTGCCCAATTTTTAGGCGATGAAGCTCCCTTTAACAGCCTAGAATCAATATGTAAATGGGCAAAAAGCCTTGGTTATGCAGGAGTACAAATCCCAACCTGGGACCCGCGTTGCATTGATCTTCAAAAAGCAGCAGAAAGTAAGACCTATGCTGATGAGATTAAGGGATTAGTGAATGAATGTGGTTTAGAGATCACGGAGCTTTCTACCCACTTACAAGGACAGCTAGTAGCTGTTAACCCAGCCTATGATCTTCTTTTTGACGGCTTTGCTCCTGCCTCTGTGCATAACAATCCTAAAGCACGTACCGAATGGGCCGTTCAGCAATTGAAATATGGAGCAATGGCTTCTAAAAATATGGGACTTACTGCTCATGCCACTTTTAGTGGATCCTTACTTTGGCATACCTGGCATCCATGGCCACAGCGCCCTGAAGGACTAGTTGATGCTGGCTTTAAAGAACTTGCCAAAAGATGGTTACCCATTTTGAATCATTTTGATGAGCATGGAGTAGATGTTTGCTATGAGATACATCCAGGTGAAGATCTTTTTGATGGGGTAACCTATGAAATGTTTTTGGAAAAGGTCAATAACCATCCAAGGGCATGTTTATTATACGATCCATCCCATTTCGTTTTACAGTGTCTTGATTATGTTCAATATATTGATCATTATCATGAACGAATTAAAGCATTCCATGTGAAAGATGCTGAATTCAACTCAACAGGAAAACAGGGCACATTTGGAGGATATCAAGGCTGGGCTAATCGTGCTGGCCGATACCGCTCGCCTGGCGATGGGCAGGTAGATTTCAAAAAAATATTTAGCAAACTAACCCAATACGACTTTAAAGGATGGGCCGTTATGGAATGGGAATGTTGTATCAAGCACCCAGAAGATGGAGCTCGCGAAGGAGCAGCCTTTATCAATGATCATATTATCAGAGTTACTGAAAAAGCATTTGATGACTTTGCAGGCCGCGGAAGCGACGATGAGTTTAACCGGAAAATTCTGGGCATCTAATTAAAATGCCTATTTTTACAGTGATACACGAAAACTAGTTTATGAAAAAAATAATAGCAATTTTTGGAATATGCAGCTTAATTTTTGCTTGTACAAGTGGCCAAAAATCAGAAGGTACTGAAGATACAAGTACAGTTACAGCACCTGCAGAAACAACCCAAGGAGCAACGGCAACAGCTGGATCATTAAAGGGAGAACAACTAATTAGTAGTTCAGACTGTTTAACCTGTCATAAGGTTGATGCTAAAATTGTTGGTCCATCTTATGCTGATGTAGCAAAAAAATATCCAGCAACAGATGAAAATATTGAAATGCTGGCAAGCAAAATCATAGCGGGTGGATCAGGATCTTGGGGAGAAATTCCAATGGCACCGCATCCAGCTATCAGTATAGACGATGCAAAAGAAATGGTTAAATATATCCTTTCTCTAAAAACAAAATAATATGAAATATTTAAGCCTGATTATTCTCTCAACAATTTTGTTTAGCGGATACAGATCAAGTAAAAATGAAATGAATAGCTCCTCAAAGACTGCATCTGCAGGATGGCAAAAACTATTTGACGGTAAAACAACCGCAGGATGGCATTCGTATGGTAAAACAGAAGTTGGACAGGCATGGAAAGTGAGCGATGGGGCACTTTATTTTGATGCTAAAAATAAAAAAGAAGGACAAGGAGGAGACATTACAACAAATGAAGAGTATGGAAATTTCCATCTTAAGTTGGAATGGAAAATCTCTAAAAACGGGAATAGCGGAATTATCTTCTTTGTTAAAGAAGATTTTTTAAAGTACCCTTCTTCATATAATACAGGTCCTGAAATGCAAGTTTTAGATAATGATGGCCATGCAGATGGAAAAATTAATAAACATCGTGCCGGAGATCTTTATGATCTAATCGCCAGCAGTTCTGAGCCTGTTAAACCGGTAGGTGCATGGAATCAGGTTGAGATCATCTCAAACAATGGTAAGCTCGACTTCAAATTGAATGGTAAGAACATTGTTTCAACTACGATGTGGGATGCCCAGTGGAACAGCATGGTTGCCGGAAGCAAGTTCAAAACTATGCCTGGATTTGCTTTTTACAAATCAGGCAAGATTGCACTTCAAGATCATGGAGATGAGGTTTGGTATAGAAATATTGAAATAAAGAAACTTTAAAATTATTGGTTAACTGAATTCATTATCAAAAAAATTAAAGTGTATAAAAAAGCTCAATGAAAAATCATTGAGCTTTTTTTATTTAATAAATGTGTTATTCAATACTATTTTTGGGGTCAGATTTTTACTTAATGGAAATCCGATGAGCAAAGTTGAATTTAATTCTATTGAGATTTTCCACGTGCTAGAATCGGCAAGATTTTTTCAACCTTTCCATTACGAATTCCATACATAAAATCATACAGGTTAACCACAGGATCACAGTGTGGAACAATTACTTCAAACTTATCTCCAACATTATATTTTTTGTTTGGATTGATAATTTTAACCGATCCATATTCATCCGAACCCGCATTATAATCAAAATCAGGCTCACCAATTATTTTTCCATGAGGAACATTCAAGGTTAAAGCTTTAGATCCTGAATCAGTTACATATTTTCCTTCATTACTATTATTGATAATAGTTGCCATAACAGTTAGAGAAGGAGCAAAATCATCAAACTCTTTTTCGTTATTTTTACCGCCAATAATCATATACTGATGATCCATAAACAAATAACTACCTACCTGCACATCAGTAAATCCAGGAACTTCAGGCATTATATCATAAGTACCAGTACCACCACCACTAAAAATTTCCATATTTAGTCCAGCTTTCTTCATTAGTTCAAAGCTATTCACTACGGGCTCAAATGTTTTTAAGGCCTGCTCTCTACGTAGTTTGAAACCTTCAACATGTTGTACTGCCCCATCATAAGCAAGTACACCATGAAATTTAAGATTCGGAGCTTTGTCTACAAATTGAGCAAGTTCCAATGCAGGTAATCCATTTTGTACGCCAGATCTCTTAATCACATCCAAATCTACTACCACATCAGCAACAATACCAGCTGCCTTTGCTGCATCCTGCAGATCTCTTGCATTTTGCATATTATCAACTGCCTGAATAAAGCCCTTGTATTTCTTTCTCAATTCCATTGCATGCTTGATTTTAGAGGCGGTAACATTTACCCCTGTCATCAATACATTCTGAATACCATTAATCAGCATCACTTCTGACTCACTAAGCTTAGCCGAACAAACACCAACTGCTCCGGCAGCGATCTGCATTTTTGCAATAGCAGGACATTTATGTGTTTTAACATGCGGGCGAACCCCTACACCGGTACCTTTCAAAGCTGTATGAACTGCTTTAATATTCTTCTCCATTTTATCAAGGTCAACACAAAGTGCCGGAGAATCAAGATCCCACTTAGATTTGCCAATGTGTGAGACATTAGCCTCATATAAAGTTTCAGCACCTAGGGATGGCGACCACAATGAAGCAGCACCGGCAACAGCAGTGGCCTGCAGGAATTTACGGCGGTTTAGGAAATCAGACATTTTTTAGAGTTTTAGTTTATATTCTAAATTTAAAAAAAAATAATCAAAAAAATAATCGTATCACCCTAAAATAGAGCATAATACAATTTATAACCTCTAAAATAAATTGAAAATAATATGTATACTTTGAAAATGAACTTTACAGAAGAATACAGAGAGAATAAACAAATAGTAGAATGAAATTCATTAAATATTGATTATCAGATAATTAACGATTAACTTATACCTATCAATTACTGAATTTTTGATAATTAAACGCATAAAATATCCAAAATAAAACATCGATGTACCATTATTGATACTTACAGATCCGTAGATTAAACCCGCATATTTGTCAAAATAGTTGTTTCAATGAAATACTATTCAGCTATGATCAAATAATAGTTCTTCTTTCCTTTTTGAGCGACCAGAAATATACCATTGATCAGGTTTTCTGTAGTTAAGATCAGAGCAGGATCAGCTATTTTTTCCTTATTGATGGAAACCCCTCCACCACTGATCATTTTGCGGGCTTCGCCCTTAGATGGGAATACCGTAGTTTTTTCAGCTAGCAGGTCAGTTGCATTAATACCCGCTGAAAATTCATTCTTAGCAAGAGTAAATTGGGGTAAGCCTTCAAAAACTTCAAGCACATCCTCCTTACTTAATGAATTTAAAAATTCCAAAGAACCATTCCCGAATAAGAAATCGGAAGTTTTCAGGGCAGTTTGAAGTGCATCAAAAGAATGCGTGCGAATGGTAATCTCTTCAGCAAGTGCCTTTTGAAGAATTCTCAAATGCGGAGCAAGGTCATGCTCTATTTCAAGTTCCTTAATTTCAGACTCTGATTTAAGTGTGAATATTCTGATCCAGCTTTTTGCATCCGAGTCAGTAGTATTTAACCAAAATTGATAAAATTTATAGGGAGATGTTTTGGCAGGATCTAACCATACCGCACCGCTTTCGGTTTTACCAAATTTGGTTCCATCTGCCTTTTTAATTAATTGAGTGGTAATAGCAAATGCATTACCTGCTGCCTTTCGGCGAATTAACTCTGTTCCGGTAACGATATTTCCCCACTGATCTGAACCGCCCATTTGTACCTGACAATTCTTTTCTTTCCATAAATAATAAAAGTCATAACCCTGAACCAACTGATAACTAAACTCCGTGAATGACATACCTGTTTCACCTTCAAGACGCTTCTTTACAGAATCTTTAGCCATCATATAATTAACGGTTAGGTGCTTACCTACATCTCTTATAAAATCAAGGAAGGTGAAATTTTTGAACCAGTCATAATTATTGACCATTTCTGCACTTTTAGGGCCACAGTTAAAGTCAAGAAATTTCTTCAACTGTTCTTCCAGGCATTTAACATTATGATTCAATACCTCTTCAGATAGTAGATTACGTTCTGCCGACTTGCCCGAAGGATCACCAACCATACCTGTTGCACCACCCACCAAAGCGAAAGGCTTATGCCCAGACCTTTGAAAGTGAATGAGGGTCATGATCTGTGTCAGGTGCCCAACATGTAATGAATCTGCTGTTGGATCAAAACCTATATAACCAGAGGTCATCTGTTTATTAAGTTCTTCTTCAGTACCAGGCATTATATCGTGCAGCATACCCCGCCAGCGTAATTCTTCTACAAAGTTCATTTTATCTTAAGGATCATTAGATATGCAAATATAACAGAATTGACAAAACCACTGCATCGCAAATATTTTCGTATTTTTATACTAATACAAACCATCCTGGAAGATTTGCATAAAGATTCATCTCAAATAACAAAAAATGAATTTCCTATCTCACTTTTACTTTGACAGACATAGCGAAGACCCGCATCTTGTGTTGGGAACAGTTTTGCCAGATCTGGTAAAAAATGCAAGAAAGGATTGGAATATGCATCCCGAAAAAAAAGCAGAATTATTTACTACCGATATTGAAAACTCTATTCTTCATGGCTGGAAGCGGCACCTTGCTGTAGACCGCCATTTTCATAATTCGGCTTTCTTTTTTGAACATACCAGAGCAATACGAGCGCGCATTGCACCCTATCTGGAGGATTCAATAGTCAGACCTTCTTTTTTAGCCCATATTTCACTAGAGCTTATGCTCGATAGCTCTCTTTTAACCGAAAATCACGTCGTAGCTGAAGATCTCTATCAACATCTGCGACAATCAGATAGACTAGGAATAAATAAATTCCTAGAATTAAACAACATTAATGATACGGACCATTTTTTTAAATTCTTTGATAAATTCATCGAGTCAAACTATCTGAATAGTTATCGCGAAAGCCATAACCTGGTGTATGCATTAAACCGAATTTGCATGCGTATTTGGAAAGACCCCTTAACTGAAAATGAGATGCATAATCTTTCTAAGACCCTTAGTGAATATCATGAAGCTTTGCAGGAAAATTACATTGAAATATTTGACGAAATTTCTTTAGCAATTAACCCTTAATACTAAAAATCAAAAAATAATTCATTTAGGCGTATTATTAGGATTGATATCTAAATTCAAGATCAATTCTATGATTCGTTATCAAATTTTCAATTGAAAAAATTATCTTCGTTACATGTCACTTTTTGAAATTAAAGAACGGATTGAGAGCATTGTAAAAGAGCTGAATGAGCATAATTACAGATATTATGTTTTGGCTCAACCTACCCTCTCAGATTTTGAATACGATAAAAAGCTGGAAGAACTTGCTCAGCTAGAAAAGGAATATCCGGAATATCTTGATCCTGAGTCGCCAACCATTAAAGTGGGCGGATATATTACTAAAGAATTCGAGACAGTCAGACATAAGTGGCCTATGTTATCTCTCGGTAATACGTACAATGAACAAGATCTAAAAGACTTTGACGAGAGGGTACGAAAAGTTATAGGTAATGATTTCGAATATGTATGTGAGTTGAAGTTTGATGGACTTTCAATAAGTCTGAGTTATGAAAATGGAAAGCTCGTGCGTGCAATTACCCGGGGAGATGGCACACAAGGAGACGATGTAACGAATAATGTTAAAACGATTCGCAGTATTCCAAAAATTATCAAGACCTCAGGATATCCTGAATCCTTTGATATTCGAGGAGAGGTATTTATGCATCGCGCTGCTTTTGAAAGGCTTAATAATGAGCGTATAGAGAATAATGAAATTGCCTTTGCCAATCCAAGGAATTTCGCGTCAGGAACATTAAAAATGCAGGATTCAACAGTAGTAGCAAAAAGGCCGCTGGATTGCTTTCTATATTTTTTATACACTGAGAAATACAGTTATAATACCCATTGGGAAAGCCTTGAAGCTGTGAAAAATTGGGGATTTCATGTCTGTGAGCATACTAAATTATGCAAGAACATTGATCATGTACTCGAATTTATACACTTTTGGGATGAGCACCGCTTTGGTTTAAGTTATGATATTGATGGCATCGTGATCAAGGTTAACAATCTAAATCAGCAACAGGAACTTGGATTTACAGCAAAATCACCACGATGGGCCATATCTTATAAATATAAAGCACAGGAAGTTGAGACCATTTTAGAAAAAGTCAGTTATCAGGTAGGCCGAACAGGTGCAGTAACTCCGGTAGCGAATCTTAGGCCCGTTTTTCTGGCTGGTACAACTGTAAAAAGAGCAACACTTCACAATTCAAACGAAATTAAACGCCTAGATCTGCATTTAGGCGATACTGTTTTGGTGGAGAAGGGTGGCGAAATCATTCCCAAAATTATTGCGGTAAATACAAGTAAACGGGATAATTCTGCATTAAGAGTGATCTATCCTGAAGTATGCCCTGAATGCAAAACTCATCTTATCCGCAAGGAAGGAGAAGCCGTTCATTATTGTCCGAATGATGAAGAATGTCCACCTCAAATAGTAGGAAAAATTCAGCATTTTATTGGCCGAAAAGCCATGAACATTGATGGATTAGGAGACGAAACCATTGAGGCCTTCTATAAAAAGGGATTTATTGTTCACATCAGTGATCTATATATACTCAGTAAAAAAGAAGAGCTCCTAAAACAAATTGACCGCTTTGGCGAAAAATCTATCAGCAATATGCTTGATGGAATAGAAAAATCCAAGCAAATGCCTTTTGAAAAAGTTCTCTTCGGACTCGGTATCAGGTATGTTGGAGAAACTGTAGCTAAAAAACTTGCAGCATATTTTAAGAATATTGATAGCCTGATGAATGCCAGTTTTGAGGAATTGGTAACTGTAGAAGAAATTGGAGAACGAATTGCAGAAAGCCTGATCGAATACTTTAAGGACCACAAACATAAGGAGCAAATAGAACAACTCAGGAGCCATGGATTGCAATTCGAATCTGTAGAGAAAACGGTTGATTTACAAAGTACCAAACTGGAAGGAAAATCATTTATAATTTCTGGGGTATTTGAAAATTACAGCCGCGATGAATTAAAAGATATAATTGAGGCAAATAGCGGTAAAATAGTAAGCAGCATTTCAGCGAAGTTAAATTTTTTGGTCGCAGGTGATAATATGGGTCCTGCAAAACTCGAAAAAGCAACAAAACTTCAAATTCCTATCATTTCAGATAATGATTTAATCAAAATGCTGCAATAATTTGGATGAAAATGGTAATATTTAAGATATCGTTTTAAAATCGAGCAATTTCCGCTTAAATTTGCAGGATAACAGTTTGAGTAAATAAAAATACAATGAATAAATTTCATGGAACCGGAGTAGCTATGATTACTCCCTTCAAAACAGATGGATCTGTTGACCATACTGCCCTCAAAGCTGTAATTGACCATATCATTGATGGCGGAGTAGAATATATTGTCTCTTTAGGTACTACCGGAGAAGCCGCTACCTTGAATAGCGATGAAAAAAAAGCGGTTTGGGACACCACTGTTACTCAAGTCAATGGAAGGGTAAGTCTTGTTGCAGGTATTGGTGGGAATAACACTTCGGAAGTTTTAAATGATTTGAAAAAATTCGATTCTAAAGGATTTGATGCGGTACTTTCTGTTTGTCCATACTATAATAAACCTACTCAGGAAGGAATTTATCAGCACTACAAGGCTATTGCTGATCATAGCCCGCTACCTGTCATACTCTATAATGTACCAGGAAGAACAGGAGTAAACATGACTGCTGAAACAACCCTGCGCTTAGCACATGATCATAAGAACATCATTGCGATGAAAGAAGCTTCAGGCAATTTTGAGCAGTTCAATAAAATTATAAAGGATAAGCCTGAAGACTTTCTATTCATCTCTGGCGATGATCCAATTACACTACCATTGATTGCCATGGGTGCGGTAGGTGTGATATCGGTTATTGGGAATGCCCTTCCAGGAATATTTTCTACTATGGTTCGTATGTGCCTGGATGGTAAATTCATTGAGGCGCAGCCTTTACATCATAGCCTGACCGAGTTTACTTCCTTGTGTTTTGTTGAAGGAAATCCGGGAGGAGTAAAATCAGCAATGAAACTACTTGGAATTTGTAAAGACACGATGCGATTGCCACTTGTTAATGTCAGCAATGGTATTGAAACCCAGATAAAAGCAAACCTTGAGCAATTAAATTTGCTATAAAACAAAGAAGGCCCACTCATAAGAGCGGGCCTTTTTCTTTGAGGAAGAAAATTATTTCTTAGCTGCTTTGTTCTTTTTTTCCTGTACTTCAAGACGGATAGCTTGAGCAAGATTTTTCAAGTCTTGCATACCTTTTCTAACGCGGGTGCCAGCTGCGCTGTTAGCCTTGTTGTAAAACTTGTCTGCATCTGCCTCTAAAGACTCGAATAAATTTTTTGCTTCAGTGAATTTTTTCATGATTTTACTCTTTTAATTTAAGGTTAGTAACATTTTATTCATACTAATTTAAAATGTTTTTTTTAAATAATGAATAATTGAAAAAAATAAAATCATGCATTTTTGGCGTTTTTTTCCACATTTAGGGCAGTTATAAACAAAAATGTGATTTAATAAAACCTAAATAATTATAAATCAATAGGTTACACATTAAAGATTTTTAAAAAAAAGCCCTCATAGACTGTATGAAGGCATTTTTTATCCGCTAATCTGTGATTAGCATACTCAATACAACTAAGAATTCAATAGACTTTTTTCCTTGTAATGTCCTTTTTTCAATTTCACTGCAAGTTCACTGTAGGCATCAAGGGTACGGTTAACATCTTCAATGGTATGAAGGGCAGTTGGGATCAAACGAAGCATGATCAAACCCTTTGGAATAACAGGATAAACTACTATTGAACAAAAGATACCATAGTTTTCTCTAAGATCCATAGTAATGGCTGTAGCCTCCTGAAGTTCGCCTTCAAGGAACACTGGAGTAACCATTGTATTGGTTATACCTATATCAAATCCCCTTTCTTTAAGCCCATTTTGCAGGCTTGTAGCGATGAACCAAAGCTTTTCTCTCAGTTCTGGTTGGCTTTTAAGTAATTCAAGCCTTTTACGAAGACCAACTACCATTGGCATTGGAAGCGATTTTGCAAATATTTGAGAACGCATATTATAACGAAGGAAATTTGTTATTTCTTCGGTAGAGGCAATAAATGCTCCAATTCCTGCCATTGATTTGGCGAAGGTTCCAAAATAAATATCTACTCCATCAACGCAATTCTGTGCCTCATGTGTTCCTGCACCGGTATCACCCATAGTACCAAACCCATGTGCATCATCAATTAGTAGGCGGAAACTAAATTTACTTTTAAGATCAACTACCTCATTCAATTTACCTTGAGCTCCTGACATACCAAATACACCTTCAGTAATAACCAGTATAGAACCACCAGTATTCTCTACCCATCGCGTTGCTCTCTCTAATTGCTTTTCAAGGCTTTGCATATCATTATGGGTATAAACGAAACGTTTCCCTTGATGAAGGCGAACACCATCAATGATACAGGCATGCGACTCAGCATCATAAACTATTACATCATGTCTATCAACCAGTGCATCAATCGCCGACATGATCCCCTGATAACCAAAATTCAAAAGAAATGCATCCTGCTTTCCTACAAAGTCTGCAAGTTCTCTTTCTAATGCTTCATGATTATTTGAATTACCTGACATCATACGGGCTCCCATCGGGTAAGCAAGACCAAATTCTGTTGCTCCTTCTATATCTGCCTTACGAACTTCCGGATGATTTGCAAGTCCGAGGTAATTGTTAAGACTCCAAACTAAGTGCTCCTTACCTCTGAACATCATATTAGGAGCTATTTCACCCTCTAATTTAGGAAAGGAGAAATAACCATGAGCCATTTTCTGGTGCTGGCCCAGAGGTCCCATATTTTTCGAAATTTTATCAAATAAATCCAATTTTTATAATTTTATTGTTAACGTTTGTGTGCGTAAAGTTAAGATTTAGCAGCCTGATTATCAAAAGCTAATTAAGCCCGATACAAAATGTTTGCCTCTAACAAAAAAGGCCTGAATCCAGAGGAAAAAGGCCTTTTAAATATATAAAACCTTTCCTTAATCTACATTATCGTGCAAAAAAGAATTGTTTGGTCTGATTTCAGTGATCCCCTCATCATTACTTAAAGTAAATCTGGACACCTGTGATTCGGAAGAGTGTGGAACATCATTCAAAGACAGTTGCTTACGCTTATATGCTGGCTCATTTTCAAGCTCCTGTAAACCATTGGTGGTGCGCAACTTCATACTTAGGTCTTTGAGGCGAAGAATTCTTTCCTTAGACTTACGCAACTGTTCTTCAATAGATTCGTCTGTTTTGTCTTCATCAGGATTATTCCAAGTCATAGGAATTTCTTCCGCTTGAACTTCAGCAAGAATTTCATCTTCTACTAGCTGTTCTGCTTCATCGAAAGATTCTTCAATGGTTCCTTCAAAAGATCCTTCAAAAGCTTCTTCAATGGTTCCTTCAAAAGATCCTTCAATGGCTTCGTCAGTTTTAATCTCAAACTCAACTGATTTCTCAACATGGGCAAGATCTAAGGAAATTTCATCAGTTAATGTATGTCGAACATATTCTGAATCTGAAGACTTTTCTTCTTCAACCTTTGGAATACTATGAAAATAACCTGCAAAAAGATCAACCTGACTTTCTTCAGTTGATTTAAGAACAGGCTCATTAATTTCTTCCTTTTTAAGATCCATAAAGGAATTAGCCTGAACAGGCTTAACCAATGGAGCTAGCTCTGGCGTTAATAAAGACACTTTACGAATCTGACTTTTTTCAACTTCTCGCTCTTCCATAGTTTGGAAACCGGTAGCAATGATCGTTACCGAAATCTTCTCTCCTAATCCTTCATCAGTACAGTTACCCCAGATTAAATCGGCAGCTAATCCTGCTTCCTGCTGTATAAAGTCTGTGATGATACTAACCTCATCCATGGTTACTTCTTTATCTCCGGAACTGATATTCAACAGAATATAACGTGCGCCTTCAATCTCATTGTCTTTCAGTAATGGAGATGCCAAGGCACCTTCAACTGCCCTCAAAGCACGATTTTCGCCTTCAGCAGCATAGCTTCCCATGATGGCAACTCCGCTATCTTTCATTACGGTGCGCACATCTTTAAAGTCAACGTTTATATATCCTGGAATAGTGATGATCTCGGCAATTCCTTTTGCCGCAGTTGTTAAAATATTGTCAGCTTGTGCAAATGCAGAACCAAGAGTGAGATTCCCAAAAATTTCCCTCAAACGATCATTCGATATAACCAGGTATGAGTCTACATATTTCTTAAATTCCTCTAATCCTTCTTCAGCTTGAGTTTTTCTACGCTTACCTTCAAAAGAAAAGGGAGTAGTAATAATACCAACCGTAAGAATATCCATTTCTTTGGCTGCTTTTGCAATGATTGGACTGGCACCTGTTCCGGTACCACCACCCATTCCTGCAGTAATGAAAAGCATCTTGGTATTAGATCCAAGCATTGTTTTGATATCATCAATATTTTCAATTGCAGAATTTTTTCCTACCTCTGGCATCGAACCAGCTCCCATACCTTCAGTTAAACTCGCTCCGAGCTGAACCTTATTGGGTATCGGACTAAGTTCAAGGGCCTGGGCATCGGTATTACAAATAATGAAATCAACACCTGTTATTCCCTGACGATACATATGATTAACAGCGTTACCGCCGCCGCCACCAACACCAATAACCTTGATGATCGAAGACTTTTCTTTTAACATTTCAAACTGCATATCCTTAATTATCAATTGAGTAATTCGTATTCATTCTTAGACAGTTTATACTGTAATATTAAGTATTTATATACAGAGGTTTTACACAAATGCAAAATTGTGGGAAACTCCTGATTTGTGGAAAATTAACGGATGTAATCTTCATCCTTGATATCATCCTTGATGAATTTTGCTCCTGATTGCAGAATTCGTTCAAACAATCCTTGTCCTTTTTTAGGCTTTTCTGTAAGGGCAACCAATTCTGTTATCAGACTTCCACTTTCAGTAGAATCTTTGACAAGTTCTGCCTTCTGAATTCCTTTAATCAGAAGACCAATACCAGTAGCATACATCGGGCTTTTCAATTCATCATAAACCGCTTTAGGTAATACATCATTTTTAGCAAGATGCTCATTTGGATACCCTATTCGGCTATCTAAACCAGTTACAAATTCAACGAGCTGAGGTAAATGCTTTAATTGTGCTCCGCCCCCTGTAATCACAATCCCGGCAATCAGCTTCTTTTCATATCCTGAAGATTTGATCTCATAATAAACGTGTTCAATGATCTCTTCCATCCTAGCCTGAATAACATAAGCAAGATTTTTTACCGAGATTTCTTTTGGCTCTCTGCCTCTAAGTCCGGGAACACAAATAATCTCATTCTCTTTATTTTCATCAGCTAATGCAGAGCCGAAACGTGTTTTCAATAGTTCGGCCTGATTTCGCATAACAGAACAACCTTCACGGATATCTTCGGTAACACTATTGCCACCAAATGGAATCACCGCTGTATGACGAATAATTCCTTCATGAAAAATAGCCAGATCAGTTGTACCACCACCTATATCAACCAGAACAACTCCTGCTTCTTTTTCTTCATCACTCAATACAGACTCAGAAGAAGCCAATGGCTCAAGGATCAACTCCTGAGTTTCAAGTTCTGCATTACCAACACATTTCAAAATGTTCTTCACAGCGCTAACATGACCAGAGATGATATGAAAGTTGGCCTCAAGGCGTACACCCGACATACCTATCGGATCTTTTACACCCGGCTCATTATCAACGGTAAATTCTTGAGGCAGCACATGAATAATCTCTTCACCAGGAGGCATAAGTAACTTATACATATCCTCAATGAGCTTATCAATGTCTTTACGCTGAATCTCAGTATTCAACTCCTTGCGAGTCAGAATTCCGCGATGCTGAAGACTTTTAATATGCTGGCCAGCAATACCGACGTTGACAATCTTTACATCCACATTAGACTGTGCGCTGGCTTCTTCTACTGCCAACATGATTGCCTGAACAGTTTTTTGAATATTGGAAACCACACCGCGGGTAACCCCTGCTGATTCGGCTTTACCCATACCCAAAATTTCAATCTTACCATGTTCGCTTCTACGACCAACGGTAACGCAGATTTTAGTTGTTCCTATATCAAGGCCGACAACAATTGGTGAATTTTTGGCTGAAGCTGAGTTAATTTGATCCATATGTTTAATATTAATTTTTTGTTGATTCCTGATTTTCTAAATTTAAACTATCTGTTAAGGGCTGATTTATTTCCGTAACTATTTTAGTTGTATCGAATTTGTTTTTTCCACAAACAATCTGATTGGCATATTTCAGATTTATTGATTTATAGGTATTCCATCCCACTTTTGGCATCGCCTTTTTGTAGAACACAAGAAGGTTTCTAAACTTGGTTTGCAAAGAATCTGCATCTCCAAGAATAATCTTATGATCTCCAACCCGTGGTACCATTTCAATATCTCCCTTCAAATCGACAAAGAGCTGTTCAATCTGATTATCCCAAAGTGTATCAGCTTTTATAAACTGAGCTGTTCTGTACAGGTCTTTTGCAAGCTTAGAATTAAGTGTATCCACCTTGCCTGAAAAATCCTCATCAATAAAACCATTTGCCACTAAAACCTTAGCTGTAAAATTGTCTGACAGGGGTATTTTTATTCCGTTTCCATCAATATAAAAATGAACATTTGCCATGTTAATCACCCTCAAAATGGGTACTCTTTGTCTGATCTGCACATGTACAATTCCATCCATATCGGCGTAAACTTTTGCATATTCAATAAATGGATTATTCTTTAAGGAATTTTCTAGTTTATGAATATTTATGTCATTCAAGTACCTTCCAACCAATTTGCCACCGGCTTCTAAAAGGATTCTATCTACTTCATCACGTTCAATAAAATTATTGCGTCCGGGAAGGATTACCTTAACATCCTTACATTTCTGAGCACCCTTTTTTACTTCAATAAAGCTCATTAACAGAACAAGCCCACTCAGGCTTAACAGGCAGATAAAGCCATATAAAATACCCTTCCAATTAATTCGTTTAAGCATACTGAAGTATTGTTTTTAAAGATTCTATTAATGTATCGATATCACCCGCACCAACTGTTAACAGTAATTCAGGCTTATTTTTACGAATATATTCTACAGCATCCTGTTTAGTTAGGTTTTGCTTTGATTCATTGTTTACTTTATCCATAATCATGGATGAGGTTACACCCTCAATAGGTAATTCTCTGGCAGGATAGATATCAAGTAAGATGAGATCATCAACCAAACTCAGAACTTCTGCAAATCCATCTGCAAAATCTCTGGTACGGGTAAACAAATGAGGCTGAAAAATAGCCGTCAGTTTTTTACCTGGATACAAACTTTTTACTGCGTTAATGCAGGCTCTTAACTCTTCCGGATGATGTGCATAATCATCAATATACGTGTGATTGATATTTTTTACAACATATTCGAAGCGGCGTTTAACACCTTGAAAACTAGCCAGAGCCGAAGGAATTTTTTCTGGATCAATCCCTAAATGCAAGGCAACCTCAATTGCTGCAACAGCATTTTCAATATTGTGAAGTCCGGGTAAGCCCAACTGAATATCTTCAATTATGAGGTTAGCATTTTTAAAATCAAAGTAGAAGCTACCGTCTTGGATACGAACATTCACAGCTTGAATATCTGCTACAATATTTGCAGAGTAAGTTTTTCCACCACTCAAATCAAGCCCTTCCTTATAGATGAGCCTTCCACCTTCCTTAAGCTGGGATGTGAATTGCTTGAAGGATTCTACCAAATGTGATTGGTCACCGTAGATATCCAAATGATCAGCATCCATAGAAGTTACAATCGCGATATCCGGATGAAGTGTAAGGAATGAACGGTCGTATTCATCTGCCTCAACAACTAGGGTATTATTTTCTCCGAAGAGCACATTTGAATTATAATTGGATGAAATTCCTCCAAGAAAGGCTGAACAATCGTATCCAGTATGCTTAAGAATATGAGCAATGATACTGGAAGTAGTAGTTTTACCATGCGTACCTGCCACAGCAATAGTATACATGCCCTTACTGATAATACCAAGCACTTCTGAACGTTTCTTCATAGTGAATCCACGATTCTGGAAGTAATTTAGTATTCTGGAATTCGAAGGTATAGCAGGTGTATAAATAACTAATGTAGTAGGATCATTTTCCAGAAAGCTAACTTTAATGCTATCTTCATCATCCAGAAAAACTACTGGAATACCTTCATTCCTTAACATATCAGTAAGGGGAGTACCAGTTTTATCGTAACCACAAACCACGCAACCACGCTTCTTAAAATAACGGGCAAGACCACTCATACCGATCCCACCGATTCCAACTAAATAAACTCTTTGTATATTTTCCAGTTCCATAGTAAAATTCTCTATTTTGCTAATTTCAATACTTCTTCCGCTATTATTTTGTCTGCATCAGGCAATTCCATTTTGCCAATATTTTCAGCCAATTCCCTACACTTGTTCTTATTTTCAATCAGTTGAAGTGCAATATCAAGAAGCTCGAGTTCTGCAACATCATCACCAACAAGAATAGCGGCTTCTTTTTCTACCAATGCCAATGCATTCTTTGTTTGATGATCTTCTGCTACATTGGGTGATGGAACCAGAATGACCGGTTTCTTCACAGCACATAATTCAGCAATAGTACCTGCACCTGCTCTTGAAATTACCAAATCGCATGCTGCATAAGCAAGATCCATACGATGTAAGAACTCAAGCACTTTAATATTGGCATGTTCCTCTCCTCCCAACAACTCAGTAACTGATTTATAATAATATTTACCTGTTTGCCATATCAACTGTACATCTGCAGCGATGATTTTATCCAATCCTGCTAATATGCTTTTATTCAAAGTGCCTGCTCCAAGACTCCCCCCTGTTAATAAAATAGTTTTTTTTATTGCTGAAATGCTGAAAAATTCTGCCGCAGCAGATCGTTTATTTTCAATTTCAACAACTTCATTCCTTATAGGATTACCAGTGACTACTATTTTTTCTTTAGGAAAGAATTTATCCATTCCTTCAAAAGCTACGCAGATCAGTGAAGCTTTTTTCCCAAGCCATTTATTTGTGATACCTGCAAAGGAATTCTGTTCCTGTATCAAATAGGGAACCTTCATCTGCGAAGCAGCATATAACAAGGGGCCAGATGCATAACCACCAACACCTACTGCCACATCTGGTTTAAAATTTTTCAATATTTCTATAGCCTTTATTACACTCCGTAAAAGCTTGAATGGCAATAAGACATTCTTTAACAGAGAGCCTCGCTGAAATCCCTGAATATCTAAACCAATTATTTTATAGCCTGCTGCTGGAACTTTTTCCATTTCCATCCGACCATTTGCACCGACAAAAAGGATCTCCGTTTCCGGATCGATCTTTTTCAATGCATTGGCAATTGCAATAGCTGGGAAAATATGCCCACCAGTGCCGCCTCCGCTTATGATTACTCTTTTTGCCATTTTATACCTATTTATCTATCATCAAGCCATAGCTGGAATCTCACCAACAATTACCTTTTCCATGCTCTTTTCTTTATTTTCATCATTATCTCTACTTACACTAAGTATGATACCGAATGCCACACTTGTAAACAGAATTGATGTACCGCCCATACTAACCAAAGGAAGCGGAACACCAGTTACCGGACCCAATCCTACGGCTACAGCCATATTGGCAAAGGCTTGTATGGTCAGACTAAAACTTAACCCGGCAGCCAGCAATGCCCCAAATGCCTTGGGGCTCTGTGTCACAATCAAGACGCATCGATATAGGAATACCAAATACATAAGTACAAGCCCAACCCCACCAATCATGCCGTATTCTTCAATAATCAGTGCGAACACAAAATCTGAATATGGGTGAGGTAAATAATTTCTCTGAGTACTATTTCCTGGGCCTTTCCCAAAAACACCACCTGTGGCAATGGCAATTTTGGCCTGGTTTGCCTGAAATGATTTATCAGGATCTACACGTTCAGGATGCAAGAATGTTTCAATTCTTGAGATATAAGTTTTACGACGCGGACCAAGCAACATGACACCACTCAATAGAATAAGTCCGGCAAGACATACTATAGAAATTTGCTTAATACTTATGCGCCCAATGATGAGCAAAAGAATACTTACGCCAAATAACATTAGAGCCGTTGATAGATTAGCCAAAGCGATGAGCACAAACACGCCACAAACTGAACCCATGATAGGCAGAAATGCTTTTTTAACATCTTTTATATTTTCCTGCTTCTTGCTTAGACTCCTTGCCAGAAAGGTGATTAGAGCCAGTTTTGCAAGATCTGAGGTTTGGAAAGTTTGATTGATGATTGGAATTGTTACCCAGCGACTAGCCTCATTCACATTTGCTCCAAACAACAAGGTATAAGCTAAAAGTGGAATGGTAATAACCATCAATATCTTACTGATTCCTGCATAATACCTGTAATCAAGAAGATGGGAGAAGTACATTAATGCAATACCTCCGACGATCATCACAAGGTGCTTGATCAGAAATTGCTCGCTGGCAACTCCCTTTTTATAGGCAAGCGTTCCTGTGGCACTGTAGACAGCCAAAAGCGACCATACTGAGAGTAAAATCACAATGAGCCAGATCCAGCGATCACCTTTTGTTTTGCTAATTATTCTTTCCATTATTTGTCTGTTGTCTGTTATCTGTTGTCAGTTGTCTGTTATCAGTTGTCAGTTGGTTAGTTAAAATTACCTCCGACTCATCATTTCAAATGATTGTTCTTCTCTGCTTTTAGCTTTTAGCTTTCTGCTTTTGCCTTTCTTCTGTTATCTGTTATCTGTTATCTGAGGTCTGAGGTCTGAAAAAAAAGTAAATTTCAATTAGCACTAAACAGTCTTTGTTCTTTGCTCTTGGTTCTTGGTTCCATTTTCTGTTATCTGCTGCTTAGGTATCAAAATTTAAAGTTCTTTTACGGCTTTTTTAAACTGGTTTCCACGGTCTTCATAATTCTTAAACAAGTCAAAACTGGCACAAGCAGGCGATAAGAGAACAGTATTGCCTTTTTTAGCTAAATGATAGGCTATCTGAACTGCTTCATTTGCTGAAAAAGTATTTACAATTACCTCTACATCATCTTCAAATGCTTCATGAATTCGCTTATTATCCTTGCCAAGACAGACTATTGCTTTCACTTTTGATTTTATAAGATCTTTTAACATGTTATAATCATTGCCCTTATCTACCCCACCAAGAATAAGAACAACTTCGCCAGGCATACTTTCAAGTGCATACCAAGTAGAATTCACGTTAGTAGCCTTTGAATCATTGATAAAATCAATTCCTGATATACGGGCAACATGTTCAAGCCGATGTTCAATGTTTGTGAAACTTGCCATGCTTTCGCGAATAGTTTCATTCCTTAATTCAAGCACTTTTGCTACTATGCCCGAAGCCATAGAATTGTAAATGTTATGCTTACCCTGAAGAGCTAAATCTTTAATTGACATAGTAAATGATTCTTGATTTTTATGGTGAAGGGTTATATTGATCTGGTCATCCTGAAGAAAGGCTCCATGATCAAGAATTTTCTCAATAGAAAAAGGAAAGGCATCGGCATTGATCTGATGTTTTAAAAGACCCTTCTGAGTTTCTTCGTCATCGGCACAATAAATAAACACATCTCCTTGTTTTTGATTTTGAATGATTCTGAATTTAGAATCAGAATAATTCTCCATTTTATAGTCATACCTGTCTAAATGGTCAGGTGTAATATTTAATAATACAGCAATATCAGCTCTGAAGTCATACATATTATCAAGCATAAAGCTGCTGATCTCCAAAACATAGTAATCAAAATTCTGGAATGCTACCTGACGTGCAAAGCTCTTTCCTATATTTCCCGCAAGACCTATATTCAGCCCTGCATTTTTTAGGATATGATAGGTTAGCAGGGTCGTAGTCGACTTACCATTAGAACCTGTAATACAAATCATTTTTGCATTAGAGTAACGCCCGGCAAATTCGATTTCGGAAAGTATTGGGATATTATTTTCAATTAATTTTTTAATAATAGAAGCTTTATCAGGAATCCCCGGACTTTTTACTACTTCGGAGGCTGATAAAATACGTTCCTCAGAATGCCCATTTTCTTCAAAAGAAATTGCTGCGCTCTCTAGATCTTTTTTATAATGTTCAGCAATAGGGCCAAAATCTGAAACGAACACTGTATAACCTTCCTTCTGTGCCAGTAAAGCTGCACCAACCCCACTTTCGCCGGCTCCAAGAATAACGATATATCTCTTCTCTGCCATTACCTAAGCTTTAAAGTCACAATTGTTAAAATAGCCAGTACAATTCCAACGATCCAGAACCGTGTCACGATCTTGGCCTCATGATATCCTTTTTTCTGATAATGATGATGTAACGGCGACATCAGAAAAATGCGACGACCTTCGCCATATTTCTTTTTAGTGTATTTAAAATAAGAGACCTGCATGATCACCGAAAGGTTCTCAACTAAAAATACTCCACATAACACAGGAATAAGTAGTTCTTTCCTGATCATAATCGCAAATGCAGCGATGATCCCACCGATGGCCAGGCTACCCGTATCGCCCATAAATACTTGGGCTGGATACGAATTATACCATAAAAAGCCTACGCATGCTCCTACAAAAGCACCGGCAAATATCACCAGCTCTCCTGAATAGGGGATATACATAATATTGAGGTAATCGGCAAAAATGGCATTTCCGGAAACATAAGCAAGTATGGCTAGCGTAATACCAATAATGGCCGATGTTCCTGTTGCTAAGCCATCGATTCCATCCGTAAGATTTGCACCATTAGAAACTGCTGTAACTATAACAATTACAAAAAGCAAGAAAACAACGAGAGAATACTTTTCATACTGATCCCCAAAAACTGTAAGAACTTTGGCATAATCGAATTCATTATCCTTGTAAAAAGGCACATTGGTAATGGTCGACTTAATATCCTGAGTATAATAAAATTGATCGCCACGTTTGTGGACATCCAATGAAGCTTGTACTTTAGCAGGTAAAGTAACCTGCTCTCTTACAACAATATCCGGGTGAAAATACATGGTCCATCCAATGATCAAAGCCAACCCAACCTGACCCATGATCTTAAAACGCCCTGCAAGACCTTCTTTATCTTTTTTAAACACCTTTATATAATCATCAACAAACCCAATCGCTCCCATCCAAACAGTAGTGATTAGCATCAGTATGATATAAATATTATCTATACGGGCAAATAAAAGAGTTGGAGCCAAAATTCCGAGAAGTATAATCAAACCTCCCATTGTTGGTGTCCCTTGCTTTTGTATCTGCCCATCCAGACCGAGGTTTCTAACGGTCTCACCTACTTGTTTAGCGCGTAATATTCTGATCAAACGGCTACCATAAACAGTTGTCAGAAGGAGCGACAAAATCACAGCCATACCGGTACGGAATGATATAAACTGGAACAATCCTGCCCCGGGAATATCATAATGCTTGTCAAGCCAAGTAAATAAGTAATACAACATTAGCTTACCAGATTTAAAAATTCAGTTAATATTTCTTTATCATCAAACGGAAACTTTTCACCTCCAACGTCTTGATATTTTTCGTGTCCTTTACCGGCAACCACAATAATATCACCAGATTTTGCCAGATGACATGCCGTGCGAATGGCCTCTTTTCTGTCAGTGATAGAAAGTGCTTTTCTTTTATTCTGAGGCATAACACCTGCCTCCATATCCCTAATAATTTGCTCTGGAACCTCAGTTCGAGGGTTATCAGAGGTCAGTATTACTTTATCACTCCAATCACAAGCCACCTGCGCCATAACCGGACGTTTTGATTTATCTCTGTCGCCGCCACATCCTATCACTGTAATAACCTGCTCAGTACCTTTTCGGATATCCTGAATAGTGCTCAGCACATTTTGTACTGCATCTGGAGTATGTGCATAATCAACTATTCCAATAATTCCTGATGGAGATATCATATAATCAAATCGACCTTCGGCACCACTTAATCGACTTAATGAGGTTAAAACCTTTAATCTATCTTGTTCAAGCAAAAGGGCTGCTGAATAAACAGCAAGTAAATTATAGGCATTGAAGCTGCCCACCATTTTAAACCAAACCTCCTCATGATCAATATTCAGAAGTAAGCCACTGAAATGGTTTTCAATGATCTTTGCTTTAAAATCAGCGATATTCTTAAGCCCATACGATTTTTTATGAGCCTCCGTATTCTGAAGCATCACCATCCCATTTTTATCATCAATATTGGTTAATGCAAATGCCTTCGTATTGAGGTGATCAAAAAATTCTTTTTTTGCTTTTAAATAAGAATCAAATGTTTTATGGAAATCTAGATGATCATGGGTAAGATTTGTAAATATCCCTCCAGTAAAATCGAGCCCTTCAATCCTTGATTGTGCAACAGCATGCGAACTAACTTCCATGAAACAATAGTCACAACCGCTTTTCACCATATCTAGTAAGAGAGAGTTTAAAGCAATAGGATCAGGTGTTGTATGAGTAGCTGGAATGATCAGATCATTAATCTGGTTCTGAACAGTTGATAGCAATCCGGTTTTATAACCCAGATCACGAAACAATTGAAAAAGAAGCGTAGCAATTGTTGTTTTTCCATTGGTTCCCGTAACTCCAACCAATTTTAGTTTTGCTGAAGGCTTGTCATAAAAATTAGATGCGATAATACCTAAAGCCTTAGCTGAATTATCTACCAGAAAATAATTAATATGCTCTCTGAATTTTGATGGAAACTCTTCACATAGAATTGAAGAAGCACCAAGATCGATGGCTTGATCAATAAATGCATGGCCATCTGATGCAGTACCACGAACAGCAACAAACAGAACGCCAGGCATTACTTTCCTTGAATCAAAGCATATCGCATTAACTTCCGATTCAGTTGAACCAATTACCTTTAAAAGAGATACGCCATACAATATATCCTTGAGTATCTTCATTATTCAAGTTCTAAAATAATTGGATCACCTTTTGCAACCCTTGTTCCGACAAGTAATGATTGTCTAACTACTCTTCCGCTTCCGCGAACTAGGGTTTTCAAACCTGAATTACCTAATACAAATAATGCATCCTTTAAGCCCATTCCATTGACATCAGGAACAGATCCTTCAATGATTTTTACATCCTTATTGGCAATTTTATTATTTGTATCAACCATCACGTAATCAGAGTTCGCAGCAAACAATGCTTTGATTCCAAACGTTTTATAAACATTTTGTGTTGCCTTCTTCTCCCCAATTTTAGATTCTGGCATGATTAAGTTTCCAGTAAATTTTTGATCTTTCAATGCATCAAACATGTTCACATCACTGGCATAAACGCGGTCTGCGATCTCGCGAAAAACTGGTCCAGCAACTGAAGCTGCATAATAAGTGCCTTTACGAGGATTATTCACTACAACGATCAGTGAATATTTTGGGTTGTCGGCTGGGAAATATCCACAAAATGATGCCTGGTATTTTTTATCAACCTGATAACCTTTATTTGCATCAGCTACCTGTGCAGTACCGGTTTTACCTGCAATTCGGTACAAAGGAGAAGCAAGGCCTTTGCCTGTGCCTTGGGTCACAACACCTTCTAAAAGAGCTTGGGCCTTCTTAATGGTGATATCTGATACGATCTTTTCATTGATAACCCGGGCTTTAAACAGTTCAACAGTATTACCCAGTCGTCTGATCTCACGAACAAAAATTGGAGCGATATATCTACCATCATTTGCAACTGCATTATAAAAGGCAAGCATTTGTAAGGGAGTGATCTGCATTTCATAGCCATAAGCCATTTGCGGAAGTGTTTGTTTTTTATTCCAACTCTTGTTCTGTGGATTTTTTATGACAGGCTGTCCCTCGCCAGGGATCTGAAGCATCAATTTTTTATTGAGTCCCCATTTGTAAAGGTGCTCCGAAAATTTTCCCTGATCATTTTGATAAGCAGCATTGATCATTTTAGCAACTGCTACATTTGAAGACTCCTCAAAGGCTCTTTTCACGGTCACAGTACCTATACCGCCATGAGAATCGCGAATAGTATGGCCAGGAATCCTGTAAGTACCATCGCCGGTTGCCACCATTGAATTTGTATCTACCTTATTATCTTCGAGTAACGAAAGGTATGATGCTAGTTTAAAGGTTGATCCAGGATCCTGACTTGCAGCGATCGCATAGTTAAATTGCTCCTCATATTCACCAGTGCTTACCTTACTGAAGTTAGCTACCGCACGAATTTCACCAGTTGCTACTTCCATTAGTATCACACAACCATGATCAGCATCGCTGGTAATCAATTGATTTTTCAGAGCTCTTTGAGCCACATCCTGCATATTGATATCAATGGTAGAAATAATGTCAGCACCTTCTTTTGGGGCAATTTCAATATCCTGATTCACGGGCATCCAAACACCGCCAGCGATACGCTGCATCATTCTTTTGCCGGTTTCGCCATCTATGTAAGCACTATAAGCACCTTCAAGACCCACAGGCTGAACATTTTTATTTTTATAGCCAATGGTTCTCTTTGCCAGAGACTGGAATGGCAAGATCCGTTTATTCTGCTGTACAGATATTAATCCGCCCGTATAACGTCCAAGATTAAAAATTGGAAACTCACGAATGGCTTTTAACTCCTGATAAGTAACATCCCTTTTAAGTAGTATGTATCTTGCCTTATCATCACGAGCCTCACGAAGCAACCTTGAATATTGTTTTGTTGACTTATCACCAAAAAAAACAGATAGTTTGGCAGCAAGAGAATCTACTTTTTCAAAAAAAACATCATCTTTTTCAATACCTCCTGCAAGCATATCCATCCTTATCTCATACTCAGGTACAGAGGTAGCAAGCAGGCTGCCATCTACAGAATAGATATTACCACGGGCAGCTTCCACATTAGCAAAACGGGTAGAAAGGCTATCGGCCATTGATCTCCATTTTTCGCCTTCTACAAACTGAACGTGGAATAATTTAAAAAGTACCGCAAAGGCCAAAAGTACAATCAAGCCAAAGGCTAGGTACACTCGGAGCAATATGTCGGTTCTGATGTTCATTTGTCTGTTATCGGTTGTCTGTTATCTGTTGTCTGTTGTCTGAGGTCTGAGCTAAGAGGTCTGAAAAAATACTGCTGATTTCAAATTAGCACTTCCTCGTCTTTGTTCTTGGTTCTTGGTTCCTGGCTCTGTTGTCTGTTGTCTGTTATCTGTTATCGGTTATCTGTTGTCTGTTGTCTGTTATCTGTTATCTGTTATCTGTTATCTGAAAAAATACTGCTGATTTCAAATTAGCACCTCCTCTTCTTTGTTCTTGGTTCTTGGTTCTGTTATCTGTTGTCTGTTATCTGTTGTCTGTTATCTGTTGTCTGTTGTCTGTTATCTGTTGTCTGTTGTCTGTTTTCTGATAACTGATAACTGATAACTGATAACTGTTAGTTATTTAAATTCTCCTTCGGTAATGATTATTTTTTTCGGTGGTTCATTTGGTTCCATTAAGCCAAGAGTATCTACCTCCTTTGCAACTTCTGTTTGTGTACTTTTTAACATCAGGTCAGCTTTTAATGTTTTAAAATCCCAACTTAGCTCTTTGACTTGCTTTCCTAGCTTGTCAATATCACGAATGTTATTTTCAGCGAGGTGGCGGTTACCGATATAGATCATCCCTAAAAAAGCAATGAAAATGATGAAAGGAAGCATATCTGTTGCAGCCTGTTTTGATATCACACCTTCAGTAAACATTAGGGTAAAAAAATTCCGGGGAATTTCTGCCTTTTCAATTACCTCTGGAATAACCTCATCTTCCATCTGAGATTCAATCTCCTCTTCTGTTTTACTATTTCTAAATTGATTCCCCATATATCAAGCCTAAAAAGCCTAATTTTTTTCCGCTATTCTAAGTTTTGCACTCCTTGCACGGTTATTCTGTTGAATTTCCTCTTCTGAGGCTACTAGTGCTTTGCGGGTTAAACTTTCAAGAGGCTTGATCTGATTTCCGAAAAAATCTTTCTCAACTTCACCATGAAATTTACCCTTGGCAATAAAATTCTTTACCAACCTATCTTCTAATGAATGATAGGACATTACTACTAGCCTGCCTCCTGGTTTCAAAACATCTACAGATTGTTCTAAAAACTCTTTCAAAGCCTCTAATTCTTGATTAACTTCAATTCTAAGAGCCTGAAAAACCTGAGCCAGGTATTTATTTTCTTTTCCTTTTGGAATTAATTTTGCAATTGCAAACTTCAGCTCATCCACTGTATTGATCGGCTTATTTAACCGTTGGGTTACCAGGGTATTTGCCAATGTTTTAGCATTTTTAATTTCCCCATAAATTCCAAAAATGCGATGCAGCTGCTCTTCGGTGTAATTATTGACAATCAGTTTAGCAGTAAGTGAACCAGCCTGATCCATACGCATATCCAGATCTGCCTCAAAGCGAATAGAGAACCCCCGTTCTGGCTGATCAAACTGATGTGATGACACACCCAGATCAGCCAGAATACCATCTGCAGAAATGGCGCCCTGCAAACGGCAATTATTTTTGAGGTAGCGGAAGTTCTGATCAATAAAGGTTAATCGATCATCTTTTGGTAAATTCTTTTGTGCATCAGCATCCTGATCGAATGCTAACAATCGGCCTTTAGGGCCTAAATATTTTAATATTTCGCGAGAATGGCCACCACCCCCAAATGTTACGTCAATGTACACGCCTTCAAGCTTAATATTCAAGCCTTCCATGCATTCCTGCAGCATTACGGGATTGTGATAGTCAGTCATTCGACCCCCTTCTCGCTGCATTGCCCATCACCTCTTCGGCAAGATTGGCAAAATTTTCAGGTTCACTATCTAACTGACTATCGTAAGCATCTTTAGCCCAAACTTCAATTTTATTCAATACGCAAGAAAGAACTACCTCAGCATTAATACCTGCATATTCCATCAATGCTTTAGGAAGAAGAATACGATTCGCAGAATCTAAGGAGAGCTCGGTTGCTCCACGGGTGAAATAGCGGATAAAATCACGACTTTTCTTTTCGTAAGCATTTAATTTACTAAGCTCTTCTGTGATGGTATCCCATTCCTTTTTAGTGTAAATAACTAGGTGTTTCTCGAAGCCACGATTAATCACAAGCCCTTCACGCTCAGCTTCTGGAAGCTGCTTCTTCAGGCTGGATGGTATCATCATCCTGCCTTTAGCATCAAGTTTACAATCGAATTCTCCTAAGAAATGGGACATTATTATTTTTTACTCTTTATTTCAATTGTAAATGTAAATAACTTACCACTTTTTACCACTATCTCCCACAAAAAAAGTTTTCCACAGTTTTTGGATGTAATTTTCTTCTAAAAACTAATTCTAAGAGGCTTAAAAGCAATTCGGAGTTTGTTAAATAAATTAACAGGAATCGCCTATGCATGACAGAAATAAATTAAATATGCTTGCGAAGCCTGAAATAAAACGCTTATTTTACCGATGGTTTCGATTTTAATCTATAAACTCTTTCGGTTAGACCATTAAAATCAATTGTACACAATTCTCAACAATCTCTTTTTTTATTCTCGTGTATTGAAAAGCAAAACCAATAATAGAAAATCTAACCTAAAATTATATAGAGATGAACAAGAACCTATTTATTATAGTCCTTTTAATAGTCAATTTAAAATCATTTGCTCAAGAAAAACAGCAGCAGGATAAAAAGGAAATACTTCAAAAAGTGCAGAAGTTCTTTGATGCCTTAGAAACACAGGACACCGTTTTATATAAATCTATACTATTAAAAGATGGTCAAACTTGGGCAATCTCAGAGAAAGATGGAACTGTAAAATATTCCATGCGTCAATTCAGCGACCGATTAAAAACATTGATCAACCCTAATTCTATAATTCAAGAAAAAACGCTTAGTTCTAAGGTTATGATCCATAAACAAATAGCGATGGCTTGGGTGCCTTATACACTAGATATCAGTGGCAAGTTTAGCCACACCGGAGTGGATGTTTTTACTTTGTTAAAAACAAGTGAAGGATGGAAAATATCAACACTTGCCTTTACTATGGATTATGGCTCAAAACCGAAATGATGATTAGTATTTTAAAATCATCAGCCTATATCTTCGAAGCTCAGACTTCAATCCTCATACCTCATACTTCAGACCTCATACCTCAACTAATTTACAACAAACGTTCTCTTTTATCTGCTCATCTGTCATTCCTACCTCAGTGTCATTCCTGCCTAGATTCGGAACCATAAATAGCCTTCACGCCAGGCAATTCCTTACCTTCCATATATTCCAATAAAGCTCCACCACCGGTAGAAACATAACTTACCTGATCTTCAAAGCCAAATTTTGAAACAGCTGCCGCTGAATCACCGCCACCAATCAAAGAAAATGCACCGTTTTTTGTAGCTTCAACAACCGCAACTGCAACTGCCTTTGTGCCTACTTCAAATTTAACCATTTCAAAAACACCCATCGGGCCGTTCCAAAGTACCGTGTTAGAGTTTTTAATCACATCACTAAAAAGTTTAGCCGTCTCCGTACCAATATCTAGTCCCATCCAGTCGGATGGTGTAGTTCCAGCTTTAACAACCGCCGTATTAGCATCTGGCGAGAATGCATCTGCAATGACCGTATCTACTGGTAAAATCAGATTTACTTTCTTCTGCTTTGCTTTTTCCATTAATTGAAGGGCAAGAGCCATTTTATCGTCCTCACAAATTGATGTACCAATCTGTCCGCCCTGAGCTTTGGCAAAGGTATAAGCCATACCACCACCAATAATCAAATTATCAACCTTATCGAGTAACCTCTCAATCAAAAGAATTTTATCTGAAACTTTAGCTCCACCCATAATGGCTGTGAAAGGCCTCTCTGCATGATTCAAAATCTTCTCTGCATTGGCTAGTTCGCCAGCCATCAGGTATCCAAAATATTTTGCATCAGGGAAGAATTTAGCAATAATTGCAGTTGAAGCATGTGCACGATGTGCTGTTCCAAAGGCATCATTCACATAAACATCACCCAGCTGAGCCAATTTTTTGGCAAAAGCCTCATCACCTTTTTCCTCTTCCTTATAAAAACGCAGGTTTTCGAGGAGCAAAACTTGACCCGACTTTAATGCCTTTGCCTTTGCGATTGCATCTTCTCCGATACAATCAGATGCAAAATGAATATCACTGTTCAATAAACCTGCAAGATGTTTAACAATATGACGAAGGGAATATTTATCATCGGGACCATCTTTGGGTCTACCCAAATGCGACATTAATATAACTGAACCACCATCCTTCAAAATCTTTTGGATGGTTGGCACTGCACCAACCATGCGGTTATCATCAGTTATAGTGAATTGCTCATCAAGCGGAACGTTAAAATCGACTCTTATTAAGGCCTTTTTTCCTGAAAAATTTATTAAATCTATTGTATTCATATCATTATAATTTTAGCGAATGAACGCTGTTTTATTGAATTTTTAAATACATCGCCCTATGCGGACCAATGCCTGGTATATCAAATTCTTCTGAAATAAACTCAAATCCCAACCCAGTATAAAATCGAAAAGCAAGCTTCCGGGCATTACACCATAGGTAGTTTACTTTTTGTCCGCGAAGATAAATGATTGAGAAATTGACCAGCTGATTCCCAATCCCGGCACCCTGATAAGCAGGAAGAGTTGCCATACCTCTTAACTGATAACCCATCCCATTAAAACCTTCGCTGCCCTGTTGATGAAAACTGGCAATACAAACCAGAATGCTGTCCTTAAAATAACCCAAATGAAAAGAAAATTCATCATCATCGCCTTCAAAACGGCATAATTCGGGATCTAACCCTTCCCGTAAAACGAGACTTCTCACGGTAAGTGTATCTTCTGTACTTATAAATTTGATCATGTTATGGCATCTTTCCTGAGAAGGGAAATTTTTACGACCAGGTCGGCAATGCGGTTTGAATACCCTGACTCATTATCGTACCATCCAACTACTTTAATCAGCTCGCCAACAACCGAGGTCAATTCAGAATCAAGAACACAGGAATGTGGGTTATCAATTACATCTACAGAAACAATTGGATCAGCTGTGTATTCTAAAATACCATTTAGATACCCTTCAGAAGCTATTTTAAATGCTTGATTGATAGATTCCTTAGTTGGACGAGTTTTCAGGGTGCAGGTAAAATCTGTTAATGAGCCATTCAGTACCGGAACCCGAATTCCGGCACCACCCAACTTCCCATCCAAATGAGGAAAGATTGTTGTTATCGCTTTTGCAGCACCAGTTGTTGTAGGTATAATTGATGCGGAGGCTGCTCTTGCACGTCGAAGGTCCTTATGTGGTGCATCATGCAGATTTTGATCTCCAGTCATTGAATGTACCGTAGTGATATATCCATCAATAATCCCCCAATTATCATCAAGCACCTTAACCATCGGTGCAACATTGTTGGTTGTACAAGATGCATTTGAAAGTATCGGAGAAAGAAGATTCACCTGATCATCATTTACCCCAAGTACAACTGTAGGCACATCTTTATCAGGCGAAGGCGCTGAAATGAGCACCTGTTTAGCGCCAGCCTGTAAATGCAGACTTGCCTTTTGAATGCTTGTAAATTTACCGGTCGATTCAATCACCAAGTCTATACCCAGTTCTTGCCAGGGAAGCAAGGAAGGATCTTTTTCTGCAAACACATGAATTGGATGTCCATTGACTATCAAATGGTCAACATCTGTTGTTACCGTTCCATCAAAACCGCCATGCACGGAATCATATTTTAACAGATGAGCAAGCGTTCTGGTATCAGAAAGGTCATTAATGGCTAATACCTCAATGCCTGCTTTATTGAGCAGAGCTCTCAGGGTAATTCTCCCGATGCGACCAAAACCATTAATAGCTATTTTCATGTTCAACTCGATAATAACCCAAAGTTATTCAATTGAATGAAAAAGAGGTCCTAAAAAGAACGATAGGAACGAATAATTTTAAATTTCTTATTCAGAATTGCTTAGCTGATGAATATTAGCTAATAATTTATTGGAAATTAAACAGATCTGCCCAAATAATGCTTGAGAACTTACGAAGAAGCCGTTTTTAAAAAACAGTAAATCTTTACCCAAAGATTAAGAACAAATAAAAATCAGGATGCTACCGGAGTAATATGTTCATTAATTACCTTCCAAAGCATATCCTTAAGTTCAACTAATCCTTTTTGCGCAACTGATGAAATAAAGATAGTTGGGATAGCTGGTAATTCCCTTTTCATTTCATCCATAAGCTCATTATCAAGCATATCAGATTTACTGACAGCCAATATTTTAGGCTTTTGCATTAGTTCAGGATTATATTGTTCTAATTCATTCAGCAAAATTTCATATTCCTCTGTGATACTGCGGTTTGTATCAGCCGGAACCATAAACAATAGCACCGAATTGCGTTCAATATGTCTTAGAAAACGAATTCCAAGGCCCTTGCCTTTTGAAGCCCCCTCAATAATCCCAGGGATATCAGCCATTACAAAAGATCGATTATCACGATAGGAAACGATTCCCAAATTTGGAACCAGGGTAGTGAATGCATAGTCAGCGATTTCTGGTTTTGCTGCAGAAAGTACTGAAAGAAGAGTTGACTTACCTGCATTTGGGAATCCTACTAAACCAACATCAGCAAGGATCTTTAATTCCAGAACCATCCATTCCTCTCTTCCTGGCTCTCCGGGTTGCGAATATCTTGGGGTTTGCTTGGTTGATGTTTTAAAATGCCAGTTTCCAAGTCCACCCCGACCGCCAGGTGTCAGAATTTTGGTTTCTCCATCATTGGTGATCTCAAATATGATCTCACCAGTTTCAGCATTGCGGGCGATAGTTCCCAAAGGAACTTCAAGAATTTCATCAATTCCTGTTCTGCCAGATTTCTGCCCGCTGGATCCAGGAAATCCATTCTCAGCAATTATATGTTTTCGGTATTTCAGGTGCAATAATGTCCAGAGCTGGCTACTTCCTTTTACTATAATATGTCCGCCGCGTCCACCATCACCTCCATCAGGACCTCCTTTTGAAGTTAGAATGTCACGATGCAGATGAGAAGACCCTGCTCCGCCATGACCTGAACGGCAACATATTTTAACGTAATCAACAAAATTTGAACTCTGAGACATAATTTAATTTTACAGAGAACAAATTCCGGCAGGAACCTAATTGATCTCAAAAAGATGAAATTGCGGAATTATACCGCAATTAAAAGGTATCAACAACGGTCGAAATTGACTCGAATATTTCATCAACTGTTCCTATTCCGTTAATGCTTGTAAATTTATTCTGGCCTTTATAGTAGTTTGCTACAGGAGCTGTTTTAGAATTATATTCAACAATTCGCTTACGAATGATCTCTGGATTTGCATCATCTGGGCGTCCAGAAGCTTTTCCTCTGTTTAGTAAACGTTTTTCTAACTCCTCATCATTAACAATTAGAGCAATCATGCCCGAAATAGAAGAAGATTTAGAAACCAGTAAACTATCCAATGCTTCGGCCTGAGCTACAGTACGCGGAAAGCCATCAAAAATAAAACCAATTGCATTTTTATTGGAATCCAATTTATTACTGATCATACCGATCACCACTTCATCAGGTACCAATAAACCCTCATCCATAAGCTTTTTGGCTTCAAGACCAAGTTCAGTTCCCATTGAAATTTCAGACCTAAGAATATCACCGGTAGATAGATGAATAAGATTAAACTTATTGATTAACTTTTCGGATTGTGTTCCTTTACCAGCTCCCGGAGGGCCAAACAGAACTAAGTTCAGCATTCGATTTCTAATTAATCCTGTTGGGTCAATACAAAAGATTGATGACAGAATGGTTTAATACAAAATTAAAAACCTTTCCGCAAAATGATGGAAAAGGCTTTTAGTATGTGCACCTGAAGGGAGTCGAACCCCTAACCTCCTGATCCGTAGTCAGGTGCTCTATCCAATTAAGCTACAGGTGCCTTTTTAACGGACTGCAAAAATATGCTTTCTTTTGAAACTAACATAGTTTTTTTGAAAATTCTCGCAATCCCTTAAAAATCAAGACTCAATAAGCTCTAAATTAGTTAAGTGCTTCGCGAATAGCATTAAAATCAGGAAGATCGCCTGCTGATTCTAAAACCTCTGCGTAAACAACCTGGTGATTTTCATCCAGCACAAATGCAGCTCTTTTAGCAACACCTTTCAGATTAAACACAAATTCATCATAAAATGCTCCATATGCTTTAGATGTTTCCTTGTTAAAATCCGACAAAAGCAGGAACTGATAGTTATTTTCATCCTTAAATTTAGCCAGAGTAAATGGAGAGTCAACAGAAATTGCCAAAACCTCGGCTCCTAAACCATCATAATATCCAAAAGTATCACGCATTGTGCATAACTGTGTGGTGCATACTCCTGTGAAGGCCATTGGAAAGAAGTGGATTACAACTTTTTTGCCTGCATAATCTTTTAATGAAATTTCCTTTAATTCAGAACTGAATAAAGTGAAATTTGGTGCTTGTTGTCCTTTTAATAATGTCATAAAATTTATTTTTTTCTAAGGTAATATTTTTACTGAATCAACACATAATCAATAGCATATCCTTACAATTTAAGGACACAATTTAGAAATCAGGATAAGGATTTAAGCTGTTTATCCATAAATGCCATTCCTTCCTCAAAAGAATGAGGTGAATAACCTAATTCTACAATTGCTTTATCAAGAATAAATCCGGTCTTTTTTGGTCTTTTAGCTGCCTGATTTAAACTTTCTGCGGATATAGCTTTGATCAATGATTTGTTTAGTCCGTAATGATCAGCTACTCGTTCAACGATCTCCAAAATACTCATCAAATCCTTACCCGAAACATTAAAGACTCCTGAAGCATTCTTCTTTACGGCAAGTAGGCAGCATGCAGCAAGGTCTTCTGCCAAAGTAGGCATTCTCCACTGGTCATTTACAACATGGATTGGCTCGCCTTTTTCTAATGCCCCTTTTGCCCATAAAACAATATTACTTCGGCTCATATCATTTACAACTCCATAAACTATAATGGTCCGTAATATAGCCCATCGGCAGGAGGAATTTTTCAAAATTAGTTCAGATTCAAGCTTCGTTTCACCATAATAACTTAACGGATTAGGTTCTGCTTCTTCAGTATATGGTCCATTTTCTCCGTCAAAAATAAAATCTGTTGATAAATGGACGAATTGAATACCCTTACTTTCACAAACATCCACAAGATTTTTTACTGACTGAACATTAAGTGCATAGCATTTGGCTCTTTCTGCTTCGCATGCATCCACATTAGTCATGGCTGCTGTATGAATGATTGAATCTGGCTGATAAATCTCAACTAATTCATTTAAACGATCCAAATCAAGAACATCCAGCTCTTCATAGGTATATCCGTCTTTTAAATTATGTCTGTTTGGTCCAATAGAAGTAGCAATCAATTCAATTTCGGGGTCCTGAATAGAAAGCGCCGTCACTTTCTGCCCGAGCAGTCCGTTGCTACCGGTAACAATAATTTTTTTCATCTTCCAAATAAAACAGATTTTAGCTTAAGAATATAATTTTTAAAGCAAAGACTGTCATTTTATATTAATTTAATGAATCAATTCAAAGAATGAAGAACAAATCATATCAACATCATCTACTAAATTCAAGATAATTTAAAATGGCTTTACCGAGTCTACAATACTAATTATCTTTAAATTCCTTATTCCATCCAAAGAATAAATCAATACCTCAAAAAAAAACGTATTCTTTCAGCGTTGGAAAAATATATTGTAAATATTGATTAAAAAACTTTTATTATTATTTGATTTACGGGGATAAAGAGTATTTTTGCAGACCAAAAAAGGCCTCCTAAAATGGGCTCAAATTGTTGATTTAATAAAATTTACAAAATTTATATGCCAAACTCCGGAAAAATTGCACAGATCATCGGACCTGTAGTAGACGTAAGTTTCACTGAAAATGCACACTTGCCAAAAATTTATGATGCATTAGAAATCGTAAAAGATAACGGACAAAAGATAATTCTTGAAGTTCAGCAACATCTTGGAGAAGACCGTATTCGCGCTATCGCGATGGATTCAACAGACGGACTTGTTCGTGGGATGAAGGTAGTGGATACCGGATCTGCTATAAAAATGCCGATTGGAGATAAGATTAAAGGTCGCTTATTCAATGTAGTTGGACAAGCTATTGATGGAATTGACACCATGGATAATTCTGATGGCTACCCTATTCACAATACTCCTCCAAAGTTTGATGAGTTGAGTACAGAAACTGAAGTGCTTTTCACTGGTATCAAAGTAATTGATCTTCTAGAGCCTTATGCAAAGGGTGGTAAAATTGGATTATTTGGTGGTGCAGGTGTAGGTAAAACTGTATTGATCATGGAATTGGTAAACAATATCGCCAAAGCATATGCTGGTTTATCAGTTTTTGCAGGAGTTGGAGAACGTACACGTGAAGGAAATGACCTTTTGCGTGAGTTCATCGAATCAGGCGTTATTAATTATGGTGATGCATTTAAGCATTCAATGGAAGAAGGCGGATGGGATCTAACATCAGTTGATAAAGAAGCATTAAAAGATTCTAAAGCAACTTTAGTTTTTGGACAAATGAATGAGCCTCCTGGTGCACGTGCACGTGTTGCTCTTTCAGGATTAACAGTTGCTGAATATTTCCGTGATGGAGATGGTGAAGGACAAGGAAAAGATATTCTATTCTTCGTTGATAATATATTCCGTTTCACTCAGGCAGGTTCTGAGGTTTCGGCACTATTAGGTCGTATGCCGTCTGCGGTAGGTTACCAGCCAACTCTGGCAACTGAAATGGGATTGATGCAGGAAAGAATCACTTCTACAAAAAGAGGTTCAATTACATCAGTTCAGGCTGTTTACGTTCCGGCAGATGATTTGACTGACCCTGCGCCAGCAACAACATTTGCTCACCTTGATGCAACAACTGTATTATCACGTAAAATTGCTGAGCTTGGAATTTATCCTGCAGTAGATCCTTTAGATTCAACTTCACGTATCCTGAATGCAGCTACTCTTGGTGATGAGCATTATGGTACAGCCCAGCGCGTAAAAGAAATTTTACAGCGTTATAAAGAACTACAAGATATCATTGCTATCCTTGGTATGGACGAATTATCAGAAGATGATAAGTTGGTAGTAGGTCGCGCTCGTCGTGTTCAGCGTTTCCTTTCACAGCCTTTCTTTGTTGCTGAACAATTCACCGGATTAAAAGGAGTATTAGTTGATATTAAAGATACTATCAAAGGTTTTAATATGATTATGGACGGCGAAGTGGATGAATATCCTGAAGCTGCTTTCAATCTGGTTGGAACTATCGAAGATGCTATTGAAAAAGGTAAAAAAATATTAGCTGAGTCAAACTCTTAGGAGATATTAGATTTGAGACAATAGATATGAGACAATCTCATATCTCATATCTCATATCTCACATCTAAAAAATATGAAATTAGAAATATTAACACCTGATAAAAAGGTTTACGAAGGAGAGATAAGATCAGTAACCGTACCTGGTACGATGGGATCTTTCGAAGTACTTAAAGACCATGCTCCTATCATTTCAACACTGGAAGATGGGAAAGTGATTATCCGAAAAGATAATAGCTCTGTAGAAACTATATTTATCAAAGGCGGAGTAATTGAAGTATTAAATAATTCAATTATGGTACTTGCCGAAGGAATACAAGATTCCTAATCATTAAACATCATTGAAAGCCCTTCTGATCATTAAATCAGAAGGGCTTTTTTGTTTATAACCAAAGCCATCTTTCCAGTCCAAAACCTGATTTTAGGCAGAAATGTTCATAAATATTGAAAGAGCACATTTTCTGAACCGAAAACCGAAAACCATTTTGGTCTATTTATACAATATATTATTTAAGATTCATGGCTATTTAGCATATTAAATATTGAAATTTTCATTTTTTCAGTATTTAATTCTTATTTAAAATAATTCCACTTGCTATTGATACTTAAATCATAAGCACTTAAATTGAGATTTATATAAATTGGGAAATTTAAAAGATTTAAATAATGATCTATAAGTCCTGAAATTTAATAAACCCAATAAAAATTGAATGCCTTCCCTTTAAAAGAAAGGCTTTTTTTAAACAGCAATTAGTGAACTACTAATAACACATCCATACATCATAAAAAGGTAAATAAACTACGATTTATAAATTAAGATGGCACTAAACAAATACAGCAAAACATTAACCCAAGACCCTACACAACCCGCATCACAGGCCATGTTATATGGGATAGGACTAACTACCGAAGATCTTGCAAAAGCACAAGTAGGAATTGTTAGTATGGGTTATGATGGCAACACCTGTAACATGCACCTGAATGATCTTGCAAAAGATGTGAAAAAAGGAGTATGGGATAATAACCTTGTAGGCCTTATGTTCCATACTATCGGAATCAGTGATGGCATCACAAATGGAACTGAAGGTATGCGCTATTCTTTGGTTTCGAGGGATCTGATTGCCGATTCAATTGAAACTGTTTGTGGAGGTCATTATTATGATGGCTTAATAGCTTTGCCCGGTTGTGATAAAAATATGCCAGGAGCAATTATGGCAATGGGGCGCTTAAATCGTCCTGCAATCATGGTATACGGGGGAAGTATTCATTCAGGCCATTATAAAGGTCAATCCTTGAATATTGTTTCGGCATTCGAAGCTTTAGGTCAGAAATTATCAGGGAATCTGGAAGAAGAAGATTTTCAGGGAATTATCCAAAATGCTTGTCCGGGTGCCGGAGCTTGTGGGGGTATGTATACGGCCAATACAATGGCATCTGCGATAGAAGCAATGGGCATGAGTTTACCTTATAGCTCCTCCTACCCTGCCTTAAGTGCAGAGAAAAGACAAGAATGCTTGGAAGCAGGAAAATATATCAGAATCCTGCTTGAAAAGGATATCAAACCTAGTGATATCATGACCAGAAAAGCATTTCATAATGCAATAGTAACGGTAATGGTTCTAGGAGGCTCTACAAACGCTGTTCTGCATTTAATAGCAATGGCAAAATCAGTAGGCATAAAACTTGAATTGGCTGATTTCCAGAAAGTGAGCGATGAAACCTCAGTTATAGCAGATCTAAAGCCTAGCGGAAAGTACATGATGGAAGATGTTCATACAATTGGCGGTATGCCTTCTGTATTAAAATATCTTTTACAAAAAGGATTGATCCATGGCGATTGTATGACCGTTACAGGAAAGACTCTAGCCGAGAATGTAGCCCATGCAGCCGACCTTGATTTCAATTCGCAAGATGTTATCCTTCCTTATGAAAATCCGGTAAAGAAAACAGGGCATTTACAAATGCTATACGGTAACCTAGCTCCACTGGGTTCAGTAGCCAAGATCAGTGGTAAAGAAGGTGAATCTTTTACCGGTCCGGCAAGAGTTTTTGATGGTGAATTTGAACTAATCCATGGTATTAGCAGCGGTAAAGTAAAAGCAGGCGATGTGGTTGTGATCAGAAATGTGGGACCAAAAGGGGCTCCGGGAATGCCAGAGATGTTAAAACCAACTTCTGCCATCTTTGGAGTAGGCTTAGGCGATTCAGTTGCACTAATCACAGACGGACGATTCTCTGGAGGCACTCATGGTTTTGTTGTTGGACACATCACTCCTGAAGCATTTGAAGGAGGAAACATTGGACTTGTAAAAGATGGTGACACCATTGAAATTAGTGCTACTAAAAATTCAATTAATGTCATGATCTCTGATCAAGAGATAGAGAACAGAAGAAAACTATGGAATCAGCCAGCGCCGCCAGTTAAGAATGGAGTTTTATTTAAATATTTTAAACAGGTAAAGAACGCTTCCGAAGGCTGCGTTACTGACGAAGAATAAAAAAACAGCTATCGGATAATTTTTTTTTAACGATCAGCTAAAATCACAATAAAAGAGAAATATTATGGAAACTGAGCAGAAAGAATTGAGCAACCCAGCAGGAGTAGAAACCATTGAAGTTTCGGGTTCTGTAGCTCTACTCGAAGCATTGATCACAGAGGGTACTGATGTCATATTCGGATATCCCGGTGGAGCAATCATGCCCATCTATGATGCATTATACGATTATAAAGAAAAATTAAACCATATTCTTGTAAGACATGAGCAAGGCGGTATCCATGCCGGACAAGGTTTTGCAAGAACATCAGGAAAAGTAGGTGTGGTATTTGCAACCAGCGGCCCTGGTGCCACCAATCTAGTTACAGGTCTTGCTGATGCAATGATTGACAGCACTCCTCTGATATGTATTACTGGGCAAGTATTTGCACACTTATTAGGTACTGATGCTTTTCAGGAAACTGATGTAATCAATATCACTACCCCTGTTACTAAGTGGAATTATCAGATCACTGATGCAACCGAAATTCCGGAAATAATCAGTAAAGCTTTTTACATCGCAAGAAGTGGCAGACCTGGGCCAGTGTTGATTGATATCACCAAAAATGCACAGATACAGAAATTTGATTACAGTGGGTATACACCTTGTAATCATATTCGCAGCTATCGTCCAAAGCCTTTGATCAGAAAGGAATATATTATACAAGCCGCAGAATTAATCAATCAAGCAAAAAAACCATTTATTATTTGGGGCCAAGGGGTTATACTTGGAGAAGCTGAACAAGAATTCAAGACTTTTGTTGAGAAAAGTGGAATCCCTTCAGCATGGACCATACTTGGTGCCGGAGCCATCCCTACGGATCATCCGCTGAATGTTGGTATGCTGGGGATGCATGGAAATTATGGTCCTAACGTTCTTACCAACGAATGTGATGTATTGATAGCCATAGGCATGAGATTCGATGACCGCGTAACTGGCCGTCTGGATAAATATGCGAAACAAGCAAAAGTTATTCACCTGGATATTGACCCATCTGAAATAGATAAAAATGTTCAATCAACAGTTCCTGTTTGGGGTGATTGCAAAGAAACTATTCCTGCATTAACAGAACTTATAAAGCAAAAAGAACATAAGGAATGGCTGCAAAAATTTAGAGATTTCGATCAGAATGAGATTGATGCTGTAATTCATAATGAGCTCCATCCTACAAGTGGCGAACTTACCATGGGAGAAGTTATTCACCAGTTGAATGTACTTACCAAAGGGGAAGCGGTAATTGTTACTGATGTAGGTCAGCACCAGATGGTGGCCTGCAGGTATGCCAAGTTAAATAACACCAGGAGCAATATCACCAGTGGCGGATTAGGAACTATGGGTTTTGCCCTTCCTGCAGCAATTGGTGCTAAATTTGGCGCCCCAAATCGTACAGTAGTTGCAATTATCGGTGATGGAGGATTTCAAATGACCCTCCAGGAACTTGGAACAATCATGCAAAGTGGAATTGATGTGAAGATCATGATTCTGAACAATAGATTTTTAGGCATGGTTAGACAATGGCAGGAGCTGTTTAATGAGCATCGCTATTCATTCGTTGATATTGCAAGCCCAGACTTTGTAGCTGTAGCCGCTGCTTATGGAATTAAAGGTAGAAGCATTTCTGAACGGGAAGATATTACTACTGCCTTGCAGGAAATGCTAAACAATAAAGGTTCCTTCTTACTGGAAGTGATGGTAACTAAAGAAAACAATGTATTTCCAATGGTACCACAGGGATGCAGTGTGAGTGAGATCAGATTGAAATAAAAAATGTTCATCACAACTGAAAAACAAATAATATGAGTAATCAGAACGATACAGAAAAACCGTCAGGAAAACAGGAATATAATATTACTGTTTATACCGAAAATCAGATCGGGCTACTGAACAGGATCGCGATCATTTTTACTAGACGCAAAATAAATATTCATAGTCTCAATACTTCACCATCTGAGATAGAGAGTATCCACCGTTTTAATATTGTGGTTCAGGAAACTGAAGACGTGGTAAGAAAGCTATCCAGACAAATTGAAAAGCAGGTTGAAGTATTGAAAGTTTATTTCAATACCAATGAAGATGTGATCTGGCAGGAACTTGCCCTATATAAGGTTCCAACAGATATTATTGCAGAAAAGGCAAGCGTAGAGCGCTTACTTCGTGAAAATGGTGCGCGGGTAGTTGTGATCCGTAAAGATTATACTGTTTTTGAAACTACAGGACACCGTGAAGAAACAGATGCTTTGATCAAGATTCTACAACCTTTTGGCCTGATCGAATTTGTTCGCAGTGCACGCGTGGCCATCATCAAAGATAGTGATGGCTTTAACCGCAAATTACGTGAGTTTGAAAAAGCAGAACCTGGCGAGGAAGTAGCTAAGAATGAATATCTTAATAACGGACAGAAGATCTTTACGATGTAGGTCAATCTGAAAATAAAATGATTAAAATAAATAACATTAAATAAAAACAAAAAGTAAAAACAAAACAATATGGCAAAGATTAATTTCGGCGGGGTTGTAGAAGAGGTAGTAACCCGTGAAGAATTCCCCTTAGACAAAGCTCGTGAAGTTTTAAAGGATGAAACCGTAGCAATAATTGGTTATGGGGTTCAAGGTCCGGGACAAGCATTAAACCTGCGCGACAACGGTATCAACGTAATTATCGGTCAGCGTAAAGACTCCAAAACATGGGACAAAGCTATCGCGGATGGCTGGGTACCTGGAGTAACTCTGTTTGAAATTGAAGAAGCTGCTGAAAAAGGTACAATCATTCAATATCTGTTATCAGATGCAGGTCAGATCGCCCTTTGGCCAACGATCAAAAAATACCTTACTCCCGGAAAAGCACTTTACTTTTCGCACGGATTTGGTATCACTTACAAAGAACAAACAGGAATCATACCTCCTGCTGATGTTGATGTAATATTAGTTGCACCAAAGGGATCAGGAACTTCATTGCGCCGTCTTTTCTTAGCAGGTAAAGGTCTTAACTCTTCTTTTGCAATTCATCAGGATGTAACTGGCAATGGAAGAACCCGCGCTATTGCATTAGGTATTGGCGTTGGCTCAGGATACTTATTCGAAACGGATTTCCGTAAAGAAGTATACTCTGATCTAACTGGCGAGCGTGGTACCTTGATGGGCGCCATCGCCGGTATCTTCGAAGCACAGTACAATACACTTCGTAGAAATGGCCACTCGCCTTCTGAAGCTTTCAACGAAACTGTTGAAGAACTCACTCAAAGTTTAATGCCTTTGGTTGCAGAGAATGGGATGGATTGGATGTATGCTAATTGTTCAACAACTGCACAACGTGGAGCACTTGATTGGAAAGGTCGTTTTCGTGATGCAACCCAGCCAGTTTTTGATGAACTATACGAGAGTGTGGCATCAGGAAAAGAAGCTGAGCGTACTATTAAATTGAACAGCCAGCCTGATTACCGAGTAAAACTTGAAGCCGAATTAAAAACTCTTCATGACAGTGAAATATGGCAAGCAGGTCAGGCAGTAAGAAGTTTACGCCCTGAGAATCAACCTGAGAAGTAGTAAGTTGTAAGTAGTAAGTTGTAAGTAATAAGTAATAAGTTGTAGGTGATAAGTAGAAGCAGTGGTGCAGAAACTCAAAACTTACAACTTATAACCTTCAAACTATGGCACAAACAGTGTTTGATAAGATCTGGAATGAACACATGGTGAGCAGCAATGCCGGTTTTCTGGACACCTTATATATTGATACACACTTAATCAATAAAATAACGAGTCTGGCAGCTTTTGAAGGCTTACGCAAGCGCCAAATTCCTGTTTACAGACCCAAGCAAACAATTGTAATTACTGAAAAAATCCAGCACATTCCTCTGAGTAATCTGGCACGCATACAGCTTGACATGCTAAATAGGAACTGCAATGATTTCGACTTAAACAAAATAGAACAGCTTCGTTTAGACCAGTTATGTCCATACGTTAGTTATCCAGGACAAACAATTGTATGTGATAAACAATTTTCAGATATTTTGGGTGCATTAGGTTCGATTGCTATTGGAATAAATGAATTACATGTAGAACAAGTTCTTGCTACTCAATGTATGCTGATCCATAAACCGAAACGAATGAAAATAGAGGTTAATGGAAAACTGGCTAAAGGTCTTGAAGCAAAGCATATTAGCCATTACCTATTGTCAGAGATTGCTGCAGATGCGGCTAAGGGTTATTTTATTGAGTATGCTGGTGATACCATTCTCAATTTAGAAATTGAGGGCCGAATAACTATTTGTAAAATGAGCAGAGAAATCGGTGCATTCGGAGGGCTTATAGCCCCGGATGAAAAAACCTTTGCTTACACCCAAAAAAACAGCACAATGATCGAATCTGTTAATCAAGACATCGCATATCAAAGTGAACTATTCTCAGATGATAGTGCTGTATATGATGAGGTTCTTGAATTCGATGCAGAAGATGTTGGTTTTGGTAACTATGGTATCGGATTATCAAAACTTATGCAGTCAAAATCAAATCCTCAGAATACAGAAAAGATCGCATTCGATACTTCTGCTATTTTATCAGGATACAACGATACTGATTACCTGTTAAGCAGACTTGAAAATATTGAAGAATTTGAACATTCAAAGAATTATAAAATCTTTAATGAGGATTGAACTCAAGTTAAGAAAAAAGGGTCCAAAAAAATATAATATTTTGGATCACAATAAAGCAAACAAGCTTTATTTAAAATAAAAAATATGTTACACGACCCAAGCCGCATCTATATTTTTGACACCACCCTAAGGGATGGAGAACAGGTACCCGGTTGTCAGCTATCAACAGTAGAGAAAATCGAAATTGGCAAGGCACTAGAAAATCTGGGCGTTGATGTTATTGAAGCTGGATTCCCTATTTCAAGTCCTGGTGATTTTCAAAGTGTGCTGGAGCTTTCAAAAGCCGTGCGTGAACCTGTGATCTGTGCTTTAACACGAGCTAATAAAGGTGATATCGATTGTGCTGCAGAAGCATTGAAATTTGCAAAAAGACCACGTATACATACTGGAATAGGCGCATCCGATAATCATATAAAATACAAGTTCAATAGTACCCGTGAAGCAATACTTGAACGTGCGGTTGATTCGGTAAAATATGCCAAGAGTTTTGTTGAAGATATTGAGTTCTATGCAGAAGATGCAGGAAGAGCAGATAATGAATTTCTGGCAAAAATGGTAGAAGCTGTGATCGCAGCAGGTGCTACAGTTGTCAATATCCCTGACACCAACGGATATTGCTTGCCCGAACAATACGGCGAAAAGATCCGCTTTCTGAAAGAAAATGTTAAAAATATCGACCAAGCTATTATTTCGGTGCATTGCCATAATGACCTGGGCTTGGCTACTGCAAACAGCATTGCTGGTATTCAAAATGGCGCACGCCAGGTAGAATGTACTATCAATGGTATAGGAGAGCGTGCAGGAAATACTGCATTAGAAGAAATTGTAATGATCCTCAAAACTCATCATAGCCTAAAATTTACTCACAAAGTAAACAGTAAGCATTTATATGAGTTGAGTGGAATGGTTAGCCGAATGATGCGTATGCCCGTTCAACCCAATAAGGCGATAGTAGGTAAAAATGCATTTGCTCATAGTTCGGGGATTCATCAGGATGGTGTGTTAAAACATAGAGAAACTTATGAGATCATTAATCCTGAAGATGTTGGTATTGACCAGTCAGAGATTATATTAACTGCCAGAAGTGGCCGTCATGCATTAAATCATCATCTGGAACGTCTGGGCTATACTATTGACCGTATTGACCTGGATCAGGTTTACGAACGATTTCTTACACTGGCAGATGGCAAAAAAGAGATCAAGGACGATGACATCCTATTCTTGATGGGACATGAGTCTGAAAATAATTATAAAAATGGTCTTGCTATTAAAAGTTTGAAGGTAGCATGTGGTGATCAGGCTAGCCCAACGGCTACAATAGTTTTAAACTACAAAGGAAAAGATAACGAAGAAACTGCAACCGGAAACGGACCGGTAGATGCTACGATCAAAGCAATTGAAAAGATCATTGGCAAAAGCTTCAATATCAAAGAATTTAATATTCACGCAATCCATAGCGGAAGCGATGATGTCAGTAAAGTAGATATGCGAGTAACTAATAATGGTAAATCTTATGTAGGTTATGGATTTAGTACTGATATCGTACGAGCATCAGCAAATGCCTATGTGGATGCGCTGAATAAGTTTGTTTAGCAAGTTATAAGTAATAAGTTATAGGTTATAAGTAATAAGTAATAAGTTATAGGTTTTAGGTTATTGGATTGTTATTAGAAAAATTGAATAAAATCTATTCCTAAGTATTAAATATTAATAAAAAAAATATGAGCAAAACATTGTTTGACAAAGTGTGGGATACTCACGTAGTTCGTAAGATTGAAGGCGGACCCGATGTATTATTTATAGATAGACACCTCATCCACGAGGTTACAAGCCCTGTAGCATTCCTTGGACTAAAAAGCAGAGGTATAAAAGTTTTATATCCAAAGCGCACTTTCGCAACAGCAGATCATAATACTCCAACCATTAACCAGCATTTACCGGTCCAGGATCCTCTCTCTGCGAACCAGTTGAAGGCCTTGGAATCAAATTCCAACGAATATGGTATCAGCTACTGGGGATTAGGACATCAAAAAAATGGCATCGTTCATGTTGTTGGGCCAGAGTACGGCATTACACAGCCAGGGGCTACAATTGTTTGTGGTGATTCACATACATCAACCCATGGTGCTTTTGGTGCCATCGCTTTTGGTATTGGTACATCTGAAGTTGAAATGGTGCTTGCTACTCAATGTATCATGCAAGAGAAGCCAAAGAAAATGAGGATAAATATCAATGGACAACTGGGAAAAGGTGTCACCCCTAAAGATGTTGCCTTATTTATCATATCTCAGCTTTCCACTTCGGGAGCAACCGGATATTTTGTGGAATATGCAGGTAAAGTTTTTGAAAATATGACGATGGAAGGTCGTATGACCGTTTGTAACCTGAGTATAGAAATGGGTGCAAGAGGTGGGATGATTGCACCTGATGAAACAACCATTAATTATGTAAAGGGTCGTGAATTTAGCCCGAAAGGCGAAGCATGGGATAAAGCCCTTGCTTATTACCAATCGTTAAAATCAGATTCAGATGCGATTTTCGATATTGAATACTCTTATGATGGTGCTTCTATTGAACCTATGATCACTTACGGAACCAATCCGGGAATGGGCATGGGAATTTCACATTCCATTCCAAATGCGAATGACGTGGAAGGTGGAGCCGCGTCTTACGCTAAATCACTGAATTACATGGGTTTCAATGAAGGGGAATCCATGATGGGTAAGCCAGTAGATTATGTATTTATTGGAAGCTGCACCAATGGTCGTATTGAAGATTTTAGGGCTTTCACATCCATCGTGAAGGGCAAGAAAAAAGCAGACCATGTTACTGCATGGCTTGTACCAGGGTCTCATATTGTTGAAGCTCAAATTAAAGAGGAAGGATTACTCGATATTTTAAATGAAGCCGGATTTACCTTGCGTCAGCCTGGCTGTTCAGCATGCCTTGCCATGAATGATGATAAGATACCAGCCGGAAAATATGCTGTAAGTACGTCAAACAGAAACTTTGAAGGCCGTCAGGGTCCGGGCTCAAGAACCATGCTTGCTAGTCCGTTGGTTGCTGCTGCAGCAGCCATTACCGGTGTTGTTACTGATCCAAGAACTCTTATTTAATAACAAGCGATGATTCGCAAAAACAAAATAAAATGGCTTACGATAAATTCAATATATTAAAAAGTACCGCGGTTCCTCTTGCAATTGAGAATGTTGATACTGATCAAATCATACCAGCACGCTTTTTAAAAGCTACTGAACGTGTGGGATTTGGAGATAATCTATTCCGCGACTGGAGGTATAATCCAGATAATATACCTAAATCAGATTTCGTGCTTAATAATCCTTTGTACAGTGGTAAAATTCTTGTTGGTGGTAAGAATTTTGGTTCTGGATCATCAAGAGAGCACGCAGCATGGGCGGTATATGATTATGGCTTTAGATGTGTAGTATCAAGTTTTTTCGCTGATATCTTTAAAAATAATTGCCTGAATATTGGAGTTTTACCTGTTCAAGTAAGTGCAGAATTCGCAGAAAAAATCTTTCGTGCAATTGAAGCCGATCCTAAAACTGAGATTGAAGTTAATCTTCCCGAGCAGCGTATCTGCATACTATCCACAGGCCAAAAAGAAACATTTGACATAAGCTCTTACAAAAAAGATAATATGGTCAATGGCTTTGATGATATCGATTACCTGCAAAACATTAAAACTGAAATAGAAGCATTTGCTTCACAACTTCCTTTATAATATTAAGACCATTCAAATGGAAAAAAGGAAAATAGAAATAATGGATACTACACTCCGCGATGGTGAACAAACATCTGGGGTGTCTTTTTCTATATCAGAAAAACTAACAATCACTCAACTGCTGATTGAAGAACTCAAGGTTGACAGGGTTGAGATTGCCTCGGCAAGGGTCTCAGACGGAGAATATACATCTGTTAAAACTATTATGGACTGGGCCAACTTACATGGCTATACAAACAGAATAGAAGTGCTTTCATTTGTTGACCAGGGAGTATCTGTTGAATGGATGGCTAATGCTGGAGTTAAAGTTCAGAATTTATTAACTAAAGGTTCTTTAAACCATCTGAAACACCAGCTCAAAAAGACTCCTGAACAGCATTTTTCAGAAATTGAAGACATCATACGATTGGCACAAAGCCATGGTATTTCAAGCAATGTATACCTTGAAGACTGGAGTAATGGCATGCGCAATTCACCGGAGTATGTGTATCAATATCTTGATTTTTTATCTACACAGCCAGTAAAAAGAATATTGTTGCCTGATACCTTAGGAGTATTGACTCCTAATGAAACTTATAAGTACATTTCTGAGATAAAATCACGCTATCCAGTTATCCATTTTGATTTTCATGCTCATAATGATTATGATCTGGCTAATGCAAATATTTTAGAAGCGATCAGAGCAGGTGCCGACGGATTGCATTTAACGGTAAACGGTATGGGTGAAAGAGCAGGGAACGCCTCTATTGCAAGTGCAGTAGCAACCATAAACGATTTTATGTCTGAAGTAGAGATTAATATCAATGAAGAAGCCATCTATACGGTGAGTAAATTGGTTGAAACTTTCTCTGGTATCCGAATCCCGTCAAACAAGCCAATTGTTGGAGAGAATGTATTTACTCAAACAGCAGGCATTCATGCCGATGGGGATAGTAAAAATAATTTGTATTTCAATGATCTACTGCCAGAGAGGTTTGGCAGAAGACGTACTTATGCCCTTGGTAAAACATCAGGAAAGGCTAATATTGAGAAGAACCTTCAGGAACTGGGGCTTAAACTCAGTGGCGAGGATTTAAAAAAGGTAACTCAGCGTGTTATTGAGCTGGGAGACATGAAGGAGACTGTAACCAGAGAAGATTTGCCATACATCATTTCTGATGTATTGAATAGCACCTCTACTGTCGACAAAGTTGTGGTAGAATCGTATGTATTAACTCATTCAAAAGGATTAAGGCCTTCTGCAACAATTTCAGTTAGAATTGACGGTGAACTTTTTGAGGAGAATGCTCAAGGCGATGGACAGTTTGATGCATTTATGAAAGCACTTGCTAAAGTATATGCTAAAAAACAGTTATCCCTGCCAAAATTAATTGATTATGCAGTTAGAATTGCACCAGGAAGTAATTCGGACGCACTATGCGAAACAATTATTACCTGGGAAACCCCAAATAAGAAATTTATAACTAGAGGTCTGGATTCAGATCAAACTGTTTGTGCGATAAAATCGACACAGAAAATGCTTAATATTATTTAAAAATAGTTGTCAGTTAGCTGTTGTCAGTTATCAGACAAACGACTACTGAAAATAGATTTAGAATATTGAAAAAGAATCAAGGAGTAAGGAAAAAAATAGGAGTAAACTATAAAATTTCATTAAGAATTTAACCAAAAACAATCAAATTTAAAGAATAACATCTTTTTAAAAAGAATTCTAAATGTAGTATAACAGATAACCGATAACAGATAACTGATAACCGATAACTTATAAAAAAATGAAATTAAATATCGCCCTTTTAGCAGGAGATGGAATTGGACCTGAGGTAATTGATCAGGCTGTTAAAGTATGTAATGCCATTGCTGCAAAATTCAGTCATGAAATTAACTGGACTTCTGCATTAACAGGGGCCTGTGCCATAGATGCCTGTGGCGAGCCCTATCCTGATTCAACACATGAAGTTTGTATGGCAGCTGATGCAATTCTATTTGGAGCAATTGGGGATCCTAAATACGATAATGATCCAAAAGCACCGGTTCGCCCGGAGCAGGGTCTTTTAAAAATGCGCAAAAAACTGGGATTATTTGCAAATGTTCGCCCTACTTTTACTTTTCCTTCCTTGATAGATAACTCTCCATTAAAAAGAGAACGTATTGAAGGAACTGATTTGATCATCTTACGTGAATTGACAGGAGGTATTTATTTTGGTGAACGCGGAAGAAAGGATAATGGAAATACTGCTTTCGACACCTGTACCTATACACGCGATGAAATAACCCGTTTAGCAAAACTGGGTTTCGAGATGGCAATGAACAGAAGTAAAAGACTTTGCTGTGTAGATAAAGCCAATGTTCTTGAAAGTTCACGTTTATGGCGGGAAACAGTCCAAGACATGGAAAAAGATTATCCTGAAGT
>CAMDKO010000007.1 GCA_945901155.1 Pedobacter schmidteae | reverse complement strand
TTGCGGAGAGAGAGGGATTCGAACCCTCGGTACCGTTGCCAGTACGACAGTTTAGCAAACTGTTCCTTTCGGCCACTCAGGCATCTCTCCTTTAAATTAAAAATCCTTTTTCGAGGACTGCAAATATAGCAAATCAGTCTGCCTGGCAAAAAATATTTTGAAATGAATCTATAATTTATATTTGCTAAAGAATAAAGGCTTGATAATTAGTTAGATCAATAATTAATTAGGTTCATGTTAATCAATTTCATAATCGATACGAACATGATAAATACCCATGAGCATGGTTTTAAAAATCAACTTGATGGTGTCAATATCCTTTAGAGTTATATTACTATTTGTTAATTGACCCTGATCGAGCTTATAATCAATGATACGTTCTACCAAGTCGCTTATACTTATGGCGTCGGGATCTTTTAAACTTCTTGATGCTGCTTCAACCGAATCAGCTAACATCAATACCGCTGTTTCTTTTGAAAATGGGATAGGCCCTGGGTACCTAAAAATATTTTCATCTACAAACTTTTCAGGAAAATTCTTTAAAAAAGACTGATAAAAATAATCAACCCTCGTATTGCCATGATGAGTTCGGATAAAATCGATGATCATTTCAGGTATATTATTATTCTTGGCAATTTCTACACCTTTATTAACATGTTGAATAATGATCTGGGCACTTTGCTCATACGAAATGGTATCGTGCGGATTACTCCCTCTGTTTTGATTCTCAATAAAATACTGGGTATTAACAGTCTTGCCAATATCGTGATATAGAGCTCCAGCACGAACAAGCAAGGTATTCCCACCAATCTTGAAGATTGCTGCCTCAGCAAGATTGGCAACCTGTAAGGAGTGATGAAAGGTTCCAGGGGCTTTTAATGCAAGTTCACGAAGTAATTTAGAATTGGTATTGGTTAGTTCCATCAAGGTAACATCCGAAGTTATTCCAAACACTCTTTCAAAAGCATAAATTAGGGGGTATGCCAATAATGAAAATAATACGCTGAAAATAAAAGGAACAAAATTTAGCCATTCTATATCGGTTAAAGAGCCATCTCTGATCAAAGAAATTCCTGTAAAAGCAATAAAATAGTTCAATAAAATTAGGAGTGCTGAAATAAGAAACTGCTCCCTTTTTATAAGATTCTTGATGCTGTAGATCGCAACCATACCTGCTGATATTTGCAAAAAAGCAAATTCAAAGCTATTGGGTACAAAAAAACCGGCAATAAGGACTACCAGCAAGTGTATATTTAGAGCTAATCGTGTATCAAATAATATCCTAATGATAATGGGTACTATACAGAATGGGATATAATAAACACTCGGAATGTTAATGCGAACGGCCCATGATAATCCAACGAGCATCCCGGTAATTACTAAAAGAATAAGTGCTAACTGCCTGTTATCTGCATAAATATCCTTTCTGAAAAGAAATAGAAACACTATTAATAAGGCAATAATTAATCCGGATAGTAAAAATTGTCCTAATAATATCAGGTTACGATTACCAATAACCTTGGCATCTTCTTCATAAGCGGCCCTTAAAGATTCAAGCTTTTGATAAATTACAGAATTGACCATGGTTCCTTTAGCAACTATAAGCTCACCTTTTTGTACCATGCCTCGGGTTGTGGATAGACTGATTAAAGCATTTTCTTCTAATTTATCAGTTAAATCCTCATCATAAACATAATTTGCCTTTAAATGATTAGCTATTAATTGAATTAGCCATTCCTTATTTTCAATGGCACTATAGGATTTTAATTTTTGCTTAATTAACTGAATAGAATCTGTTACAAGAAATACATCTGCAGTATTAACCGGAGTAGATACGTTATTGAGCACTAAATTAAAATTGTAATTTGGCCCATTGCGCTGAAACTTTTTAACAGGATTCATTAATCCCCTGTCATAAATATATTTTAGGATAGAATTTCCAGCATCAAAGTATATTTCCTTACTATTTCCAGTAATTCCAGAATTTTTCCATTGAGTTTCAAATTCTAAACTGTATGCAGCCATTGCACTTTCTACAACCTGAATATCATTCTGATAAATAGGAAATACAGATTTCAGGATGTCATCTTTATCATTTTTGATTTCTTCATTGGTTTTTTGAATAGAAAAACTATGAGGAGAATACAGATCTTTTTGCATCCAGGTCTTACCCTTTTCGTATTCAAATCGAAAACGGGCTTGTTTTGGCAGTGAGAGGGTCACAAAAATTACACATAAGGCCATCATCACAAATTTCAGGTTCGAGCTGTATTTGCGTAATAGGACTAAGTGCAACTGCTTATGGATTTTTGCCAATGTTTGTTGTTTAGCTCAAAAATAGTAATTTCTATGAGATACCTGAACATGATTAGCCATACTTGCCGAGCTGAGCTTCAGGTAGATGGGTGTTGTTGATTAAATTTTGTTTAAATTATTGATAAAAAGTATTCTTTAGTTTGAGTTTTTGTGATGTTTTTATACTTTTGTCGCAGAATGCGCCCATAGCTCAGCTGGATAGAGCAACGGTTTTCTAAACCGTAGGTCTTAGGTTCGAATCCTAATGGGCGTACAAATTAAAAAGGCTTTCTAGATTACTAGGAGGCCTTTTTTTTGAGAACTCCTTAAACTCTTTATATCCCAATCTAAAGGTAAATACTCCTATCTAGACGCACTGGTGACGCGCTTTTTGTTATAATCAAAGAAAAGGGATTTATAGCTAAGTGTACAATAACCTAATATTTCTTTCAATTACATCCTCTAATTTTTCATAATTCAAATTTTATTGTAGTTTTATTGTATACAATAATTTAAATCATAAACCGATGATCAACAATCTATTAAGAACTATTTTTTTAATAATTATAGTTTCTTTGCCAGCTCTTTCTCAAGTAAAACCAATCATTGGTGTTGCTGGTATTGCACATGAATCTAATAGCTTCAACGTAATAAAAACTGAACTATCAGACTTCCATGTAACACTAGGTGAAAGTCAAGAGCTGAGGTCCAAGCGTTTTTTCGCAGGTTCAACCGCTAAGACAACAAGTGCAGGTTATATTGAAGGAGCTAAACAATTTGGCCTTGAACTTTATCCAACGCTAAGTACTTCGGCTACGCCAAGAGGTCCTGTCACAGATAAGGCATTTAATTCGATGATGAATGAGATAATTACAGGATTAAAAGCTGGACCTAAACTTCAGGGAATTCTCTTAAATCTGCATGGTGCCATGGTAGTTGAAAGTTATCCAAGTGGAGATGAAGAGGTGGTTAGAAGAGTTCGGAATGCATTTGGACCTGCAATACCGATTGTTGTTACCCATGATTTTCATGCAAATATTACCCCAAAAATGGTCGAATTATGTAATGTACTAATCACTTTCAAAGAGAATCCGCACTTAGATACGTACGATCGCGGATTTCAGGCCGCAGAGATTATGTCTAAAATTGTAAGTGGAAAGGTAAAACCTGTTCAAAGCTTAGTTAAAGCCCCTATGATTTATAATATTGCTTTTCAGAACACCTATGCTAATCCATTGCTTGCTATCACTAATGAAAGTAAGATTGTAGAAAAGCTTCCAGGAGTTTTGGCAGTTAGTGTTTCAGGTGGGTATCAGTATTCGGATGTTCCTTGGATGGGCCCCTCAGTTGTGGTAGTTACTGATAACAATAAGGCATTGGCTGATAAAGAAGCTAACCGATTATCTCAAATGCTTTGGGATACCCGAGAAAGTACCCGAATAAATAACCCTAAACCTGATGAGGCTGTGAAAATGGCGATGGCGCATGAAGGTCGCCCCGTGATCCTTATTGATATGGGTGATAATATAGGTGGTGGTTCAACAGGCGATAGTTCATTCATGCTTGAAGAATTAATTAAGCAAGGAGCTAAAGGATGGGCGATGGTAGTTTATGATCCAGAGGGCTATAAAATTGCAGAGAAGGCTGGTGTTGGAAAACCATTCGATTTTTCTGTTGGTGGTAAATCTGATACTATGCATGGAAAACCGGTCAGAATTAAAGGAGATGTTCGTTCCTTAAATGTTGGACGTTACCTTGAAACAGAAATACGTCATGGTGGCGGGCGTTATTGGAATATGGGTAATACGGCTGTCATACAGGTTGCAGGATCTACATTAGATGAACCCAATTTATTGCTGATCACCACTGAACGTGCTAGTCCTAACAGCGCACATATTTTCATTTCTAACGGTGTTTATGTAGAACGCCAAAAGATTCTTGTGGTTAAAGGCGCTATTGCACCAAGAGCAGCTTATGAACCTTTTGCTTCTAAACTAATTTCAGTAGATAGTCCTGGAGCAACTGCTATAAACCCAACTTGGTTTAAATATTATAATATACGTGAAGGTTTGTTTGGAATAGAAAAATCTAAAAAGTAACACAGAACACGTTAATTAGTTGTAGATCAGAGCTCTATTCGAGCTCTGATTTTTTTTATGCCGTAGCTGAATCTATTTTTTCTGCCTGAATTACTTCCTCAGCACTCATATCATCAACAGGATTTTTTCTCCACCAGTTTGCCAGGAAGGAACCAGATATATCCATCCAGGTACCAAAAATTGCAGGATAAAGCCCCATAGTGGATGCTCTACCTAGTTCAAAGGCAATTCCTGCAGCCATACCTCCATTTTGAAGCCCAACTTCTATTGCAATAGTTCTGCTATCACGTTTATTTAATTTGAATAATCTTCCTCCCCAATAACCGAGTAAATAACCTGCACCATTATGAATGGCTGCAGCAAGGAATAATAGTAAGCCTATATTTAATAGACTATCTCTACCTGCCGCAACTATTACCGCTATAATAATAACATTGGCTGTCATTGCAACTAAAGGCATTGCTGCATTTAGCCAGCTGCTTCGCTTTCCAAATATTCTGTTAAATACAATTCCTAAGATCAATGGAAGGAATATCATTTTACTGATACTGAGCATCATTCCAGGAATATCAATCGGAATAAATTGTCCTGCAAGCTTTTGCATTAAAATAGGAGTAATAAATGGTGCCATTAAGGTTGCAAAAGAGGTTAAAGTGATTGATAATGCCAAATTTCCCTTCGATAAAAAATTTAAAATATTAGAAGAAACGCCGCAGGGTACACATCCAATCAGAATAACGCCTGCTGCAATTTCAGGTGGAAAATTCATCATCAAAGTCAAACTTAATGCCAGTAAAGGCATGATTGTAAACTGTAAAAATAGTCCTATAAAAACTCCTTTTGGCATTTTCAGCACTCCAATAAAGTCTTTTAAACCCATGGCAGTACCCATGCCAAACATGATAAGTTGTATTAGAGGTACAATCAAAACTTCAGTTTTAAAACCACCTACTTCGGTAATGTATTGAGGGAAAATCATACTGATAGTGGCTGCAGCAATTACCCATATTGTAAATGAGAATCCCTTTAAAAATTCATTCCCATTAATTCCTGCCAAAAGAAAAACAAAGAAAACAATAGTCAATGCCTTTGCTTCCATTTCATAACCGAGTTGTACTAATGTAATAACTCCTAAAAGAGTAATTAAGGAAAGCCAAAGTAATGCCTGTAATAGTTTTTGTGTTTTCATGTTTTTCTAGATTGATTTTCAATCAATTATGCTATTGATTTATAAATATTAACTATTCTGATTCTTAAAAGTATAAACTTTTTTGAAAGATTGATTTTTTTTTAAATACATTTTAGCTTAGGTATTTTATTCTCAAGCAATGGTTTATCAGTTTTTATAATTCAATAAAAAAATTGGGCGAATTTATGGTGCTTAGATTTATTCAAAAATTGAGAAACAATAAAAAGAATAGTTAGATTTAACTAATTTATAATTGGATTTCTAGATAGATTAATGGTAATTAACTAACACAAATTAGAAGTATATATAATCAATGAATCGTTTATTTCGGGCACTTTTCTTTCTTTCATTTTTGGTGGGAATTTTTCATGTGGTATCTTGCTCGCCCGAATTACCCAATGATGTTGCTGAAGCTTATGCAACTCTTCCCGATAAAATGGATTATAATCTTCATGTAAAACCCATATTATCTGATAAATGTTTTTCCTGCCATGGACCAGATATTGCTAAACAAAAAGCAGGACTTAGGCTTGACATGCCAGCATCAGCTTTTGCTGATCTTCCTGAAAGTCCTGAAAAAGTTGCAATTGACCCAGGCGATTTAAATGGAAGTGAATTATTTCATCGTATTTTATCAGATGTCCCTGAATACAAAATGCCTTCACAAAAATCAAATCTTAGCCTTTCAGCTACTGAAAAAGCGATATTAATCAAGTGGATCAGGGAGGGAGCAGAATATAAAACCCATTGGGCATTTGTTAAGCCTGAAAAATCAGATGTCCCATCTGTAAAATTGAAAGATTGGGTCATTAATCCTATTGATAACTTTATTGTCAAGAAGTTAGAGATTGAAAACCTACAGCCATCTAATGAAGCAAAAAAGGAGCTTTTACTAAGAAGATTATCTTTAGATCTCACTGGTCTTCCACCAACTCTTTCAGAAATTTCTGCATTCGTCAATGACCAATCACCTGAAGCCTACGAAAAGCAGGTTGACCGTTTACTTAAATCACCACATTACGGCGAAAAAATGACAGTTAACTGGCTTGATTTAGCTCGTTTTGCCGATTCTCATGGATATACTGTTGATCGGCTCATTGACATGTCACCGTATCGCGATTGGGTTATTCAAGCCTACAACAAGAATATGCCCTATAATCGATTTGTTCAATGGCAGTTGGCTGGCGATTTGATGCCAAAGCCCAACAAAGAAATGATAATAGCTACTGCTTTTAACAGACTTCATCAGCAAAATATGGAAGGTGGCATTATTGAAGAAGAATTTCAGACTGAATATGTAATTGACAGGGTTAATACCACTGGAATTGCTGTCATGGGGCTGCCAATTGGCTGTGCCAGATGTCATGATCATAAATATGATCCTATTTCACAAAAAAATTATTACGAAATGTTTAGCTTTTTTAATCGTGTAAAAGAAGCTGGACAAATTTCATGGGATGATGCAAGCCCTTCTCCAACGATTTTACTCCCATCAAAAGAGCAGGAAAAGATCATTAAATACCTGAATTCTAGTATAAATAAACAAGAAAATAGAGTATCTCAATTTAAAAAAGGTTCAATAGCTGGTTTTAAAAATTGGATGAAGAGTAATGCTTATAAGAAATTAGAGAATGAGAAGATTCCCTTGCAGGGTTTGCAAGCACATTATACCTTTTCAAATGGATCATTAAAAAATATCGCAGCAGCAGCAAAAAATACCTTGTTAAAAGCCTCCAATACTGATAAACCGATATTTGAAAAAAGAGATAATGGTAATGCATTGGTTTTAAATGGAGATCAATGGTTTGACCTGCAAAAGGATGGTGTTTTCAGTAAATCAGAACCGTTTAGTATTAATATTAGTGTTTTTATACCCAATGAATTAAAAGAAGGGGTCATATTCCATAAATGTGTTTCTGAACGATTATACAATTTTCGAGGTTATCATTTGTATCTAAAAGACAATAAATTAACGGTGAACATGTCGCATGCAGCACCTTCAAATGCATTATCAAGAATAACTCAGAAAGCGGTACCACGTAATCAATGGGTACAACTTACAATGACCTATGATGGTTCTGCAAAAGCTAAAGGGTTGAAGTTGTTTCAAAATGGTGCAGAACTTAAGCTCGAAACTACAATGGATCAGCTGACTAAGGATATTTTAATGAATTCATCACAGCAACCAGGCTTACAAATAGGAGGATGGGATCGCGGACTTGGCTTTAAAGGCGGAAAGGTTGATGACATCATGGTTTACAATCGTGAATTAACTGATTATGAAATAAAAATAATAGCTGGAAAAGCAACATGGGCAACACTTGTTAAAAAAAGCGCTTCTGAGTTATCAGCTTCTGAATTGAATTTATTGAATAGCTTTTACTCCTCTGTGATTGATCAAGGTGTACAAAAAGAACAGAAAAAATTAAAGGAGATTAGAACCTCTCTGTCTAATTCTACTGAAGTAATACAGGAGCTAATGGTTATGCAAGATTCACCACAACCTAAAAAAACATTCCTTTTAAAAAGAGGAAATTATGATAGTTTTGGCGAAGAGGTATTTCCAAATACTCCTGAATCTATACTTCCATTTTCTAAAAATTTACCTAAAAACCGCTTAGGTTTAGCCAAATGGCTTACCGATGAAAATCATCCGCTCACTGCAAGAGTTGCAGTAAATAGGTTTTGGCAGAATTTTTTCGGAACAGGACTTGTTAAAACTTCCGAAGATTTTGGTAATCAAGGTGAATTACCTAGTCATCCTGAATTATTAGATTGGTTAGCTGTTAATTATATGGAATCAGGTTGGGACAATAAAAAATTATGTAAGCTAATTGTGATGTCGGCTACGTATAAACAAGATTCCAAGGCTATTGCCTCAGCAAAAATCAAAGATCCTGAGAATAGATTTTTATCTCATGGCCCGGCACTGCGCTTGTCTGCAGAAATGATTCGCGACAATGCCTTAATGGCTAGCGGTTTATTGAATAAAAAAATTGGTGGTAAAAGTGTGAAGCCTTATCAACCTGATGGATTATGGGAAATCAATAATACAAGCTATAAAGCTGATTCTGGTGATGCTGTTTACAGGCGAAGTCTGTATATTTTGGTTAAACGCTCAGTTCCTAACCCTACGTTAAATACATTTGATGCCACAACACGTAGCTATTGTGTTGTACGCAGACAAAGTACTAATACTCCACTTCAATCACTAGTTTTGTTGAATGATCCCACATTTGTGGAAGCTTCAAAAGTGATGGGGCAGGACATAACCTCTTCCAAAGACACATCTAAAGCTATTTCAGATTTATATAGTAGATTAACTGGCATAAGGCCTAGTAAAGCTGAATTGGATCTACTAAAAGCACTGCAAGCTAAAGAATTGCAAAAATTCAGAGCAGATATAAAAAAGACTACTGGCTGGTTGAGCGCAGGTCAGTTTAAGGTTAATGAAACTTTAGAACCTGCCATGGTGGCTGCCAATTCTGTTGTGGCTAGTGTTATTTTAAATTCAGACGCAACCCTTACAAAAAGATAAACCATGAGTGATCATCATAAAGAACCCTTCAAATTGCATACACCTGAATTTGATCATTTAAATAAAGGTTGGGATAGACGTAATTTTTTAACAAAAACCTCATTAGGAATTGGAGCTATAGCTTTAAGTTCTTTGATTGGGAAATCAGTATTAGGCAATCTAGCTGCTAAATTGGCCACTGAAAGCACTTCTGCTTCACTTGAACAGGAAATTCTTCGCGCTTTACCTCACTTTGCTCCAAAGGCCAAACGAGTGGTTTATCTTTTTATGAGTGGAGGCCCATCTCAATTTGAAACATTCGATTATAAGCCAAAATTGGTCGATCTGTTTGGACAGGAGCTGCCTTCATCTGTGCGGCAAGGTCAAAGGCTTACCGGAATGAGTGGTAGTCAAAGCACCTTGCCAATTGTTCCATCAGCGTTCAAATTCAATCAGCATGGCAATTCTAGAACATGGATCAGCGAACTTTTACCGCATACTGCTAGCGTGGTAGATGATCTTTGCATCATTAAATCTATTCATTCTGAAGCAATCAATCATGATCCTGCACTTACATTCTTTCAAACAGGTAATCAATTGCCAGGAAGAGCTTCTATTGGATCCTGGTTGAGTTATGGTTTAGGGTCCGATAATCAAAACCTGCCAACCTTTATTGTCCTTGTTTCAAAAAATGCAGCAAAAGATCAGCCACTTTATTCAAGGTTATGGGGAAATGGCTTTTTACCATCCGAACATCAGGGAGTACAGTTTAGGGCTGGTAAGGATCCTGTTTTATTTCTTGACGATCCGGATGGATATGAAGGTAAAGACCGCAAGGAAATGCTGGATTATCTTTCCAAACTAAATCGTCTTCAAAATGATACTTATGGTGATCCTGAAGTTGAAGCTAGAATTACACAATATGAAATGGCATACCGCATGCAAACCTCTATACCGGAGGTAATGTCCACTGCTGATGAAACTGATGAGGTTTTTGATATGTATGGCCCGGATAGTCGAGATCCTGGAACCTATGCAGCCAATTGTATTCTAGCCAGAAAATTGCTTGAAAAAGATGTCAAATTTGTTCAGTTATATCATCAAGGTTGGGACCATCATGGAGGTTTGCCTGGCAATATGATCAAGCAATGTAAAGATACAGACCAGCCAACCGCAGCCTTTTTAAAAGACTTGAAAAGAAGAGGATTATTGGAAGATACCTTAGTTATTTGGGGTGGTGAGTTTGGCCGTACAGTATATTCTCAGGGAAAACTTTCTGCAGATAATTATGGTCGTGATCATCATCCGCGTTGCTTTACCATGTGGATGGCAGGTGCCGGTGTTAAACCTGGGATAAGTTATGGTGAAACGGATGACTTCAGTTATAATATTGTGAAAGATCCGGTACATGTGCATGACTTCCATGCTACGTTGATGCATATCATGGGTGTAGATCATGAAAGGCTCACGTATAAATTTCAAGGTAGACGTTTTAGGTTAACGGATGTTGAAGGAAAAGTAGTGAAGGCCATTTTAAGTTAAAATTATAATTTTTATTAAAAAGATTAAACCTCAAAATATTCTATAGCTCATGATTTCAAGAAGAAATTTTCTCAAAAATTCGACCGTGGCCACTGCACTTACTATGGCTGGTACAAGTACCGGTTTTTCAAATGAATCTGAAGGTAAGTTAACCGATGATTCCATCATTGGGCATGGTGAGTTTAAATATAAAGTTGACAAGGCTTGGGCAAAAATAAGTGTCAATAGCAATCCGCTCTTTAATTGTCATGAAATGGTGCAGGATAGCAAAGGCAGGTTGATTATGTTGGGAGATCATACTCAAAATAATATTTTAATATTTGACAAGTCAGGAAAACTTCTGGATAATTGGGGCACAGCCTGGCCTGGAGGGCATGGTTTATCAATCAGCAAGGAGGGAGGTGAAGACTTTTTACTGATTGTAGATTGCGGATGGTATCAAAACAAAACCGGAAACTGGAATCCACAGGCCGGTCAGGTAATAAAAACAGATTTAAACGGACGGATAATTTTCTCTATTGGCCATCCAAAAACAATCGGTATATACAAAGACACTGAAAAGTTTATGCCAACCGAAACAGCTATCGGTCCAAATGGAGATATTTATGTTGCTGATGGATATGGATCTGATTATATCATTCACTACAATAGTAAAGGTCAATACATAAGGCATTTTGGTGGTAGAAATAATACAAATCCAGATTGGAATCTTAAATGTGCTCATGGTGTGGCAATAGATTACAGAAATAAAAGTAACCCGACATTGATTTGCACCTCTAGAGAAGAAAATTGCTTTAAAGTGTTCACTTTGGATGGTAAATTTTTACATCGTATCGATATGCCGGGTATGCATGTTTGCAGACCTGTAATGGATGGCGTTAATCTGTATGCTGGCGTTTGCTGGTCGAATGACGCAGCTGGGAAAATGATTGGTGGCAATAGTGGGTTTGTAACTATTTTAGATGCATCTAACAAGGTTATTTCCAATCCAGGAGGTAATGCGCCAGTTTATAAGAACAATGTATTGCAGACTACTATGCAAGCCCCTGGTCAACTATTCCAGCATTGCCACGATGTTTGCATAGACGAAGATAAAAATATATACGTCTGTCAATGGAATGCAAATAATACCTCTCCAGTCAAATTAACAAGAGTATAAATGGTATTGTTGGATATTGCTGCTTTCTCGGGTCAATTACATCCGCTAATTGTTCACTTACCAATTGGGTTTTTAATCCTTGCTGTGCTATTTGAACTAGTTTCATATTGTAAAAAATATGAATTTCTGAAAGCTGCAGTATCTAGTATTCTCTTACTGGGCTTCATAGCAGCCATATTTGCTTGTATTTTTGGTTATATTCTATCCTTAAGTGGTGATTATGACTACAAACAATTAAATGATCATAAAATAGCTGGAATTGTACTTGCTGTAGGAACTGGTTTATTACTTCTGTTAGGTACCAATACTGTTAATAGGTTTATAAAGGTAAAACGATCTGTTTTTTCAGGTTTATGCGTATTAATTGTGGCTTTGGTAAGTTATACTGGGCATCAAGGAGGAAGATTAACGCATGGATCAGAATTCCTCTCTGTAAAAGTTCTTTTGGAACAAGCTAGAGAAAAACCAGCTAGTGTTGAGCAAGCCATGATTTTTGAAGATGTAGTTCATCCCATTTTAATTCAACGATGTGCACCTTGCCATCGAGATGGAAAAAAGAAAGGGGAGTTTTCTGTCCAAACCTTAGCTGATTTATTAAAGGGTGGCAAAACAGGGCCAGCAATTGTGGCTGGAGCTCTAAATAAAAGTGAATTGTTTGCCCGCATTATGCTTGACCCAACGAATGAAAAATTCATGCCTACCGATGGTAAAACTCCCTTAACTAAAACCGAAACGGAGATCATACAATGGTGGATTGAGAAGGGGAGAGCTGTGAAGGGAAAAAAAATGTCAGACTTACAAAACACACAAACCATTACTGCAAAAGTTTCATCTTATTTAAAACTGGGTACTAGTTCGGAAAGCAATGAGTTGGCAGGTACTAATACAGCGGATTTTAATCAGGATATCCCCGCATTTTCGAATCAAGCTTTGATTGACACATTGCGATCTAAAGGCTTGAATATTAGAGTAATGCAACATAAACCTTTAATGCTTGATGTCACTTTGCCAGAAGGTAAGGCTGATCTATTAAACTTAGTTAATAATGACTTAAAATCAATTGCCAAAAACATTATTTGGCTCAATTTATCTGATAATAATTTGAAAGATCAAGACCTTGAATTTTTAAGCCTAATGAGCAATCTTGAAAAGCTACGATTAGAAAACAATCCAATTACAGATAAGACCATTCCAATAATACTCAGCTTAAAGCATTTAGAATCAATCAATTTGAATGAAACTGAACTTAGTGAAGTAGGAATAGAAAGATTAAAACAAAATACTTCGCTCAAAAGAGTATATCAATGGAAATTGGTGTCAAGAAAGTAGTGGAAATCTAGCTACCTATTATACTTTTCTCTAAAATTATATTAAAAAACTACTATTTACTTGATGTAAAAAGTAATTAAATCGGCGAAGAGCTAGGGATTAGCTACGCTGATCCCGTTTGGGGGTGGCTTCAGCTAATATGCTGTCGCTATCGCTCTGGCATTTACTGTAGTTCGATAAGACTTTAATCAGCGAAGAGCTAGGGATTAGCTGCGCTGATCCCATTTGGGGGTGGCTTCAGCCAATATGCTGTCGCTATCGCTCTGGCATTTTTTATTTTTACGCTTACAGGAATAAATTCCTGTCGCTTTAAACTAAAAAAATAGTATTTAATGTTTTAGATAACTCTTTAATCAGCAAAGAGCTAGGGATTAGCTGCGCTGATCCCGTTTGGGGGTAGCTTCAGCCAATATGCTGTCGCTATCGCTCTGGCATTTTTTATTTTTGCGCTTACAGGAATGAATTCCTGGCGCTTTAAAATAAAAAATGCCATCCGCCTGCGGCGGACAGCATATTAGCTGGCGGAGAGCTAGGGATTCGAACCCCAGGAACCTATAACAGTTCAACAGTTTTCAAGACTGCCGCAATCGACCACTCTGCCAGCTCTCCGCTGCAAAAGTACAAACTCCAGCTTAATCTACAAATCAAATAGTATAATTTTTGATTTATCAGACCTAACTAACAGAAAGTGAATGAGAAAGAGTTATAAATAATTAAAAATCACCGCTTTATTCCTGCTTTTTCTCTATTGGAGCAGACTTAAAACTGTTGAATTTTGGCTTAACAATCTTGATACTCCTTTTAGATAGGTCAATGCTCGCATTTAATTCAAAACCAACCAGAATTATTAAAGAATTTAGGTACAGCCATATCATCAAAACGATAAGCGTACCAATTGAACCGTATATTTTGTTGTAATTTCCAAAATTGTTGATGTAGTATGAAAATCCCCAGAAAGTTAAAACCGCAAGAATTGTTGCCATCCATGATCCTGCACTAAAGAATTTCCATTTCTTTGCATTTGCAGGTCCATAACGATATAGTATAGCGATAGTCACAAAATAAACTGCGATAAGAATTATCCATCTACCAAGGTTTAGAACATACAACCAGAAAGAATCCTTGAATTGAAGCTCTGTTTTTAAAAAATCAAAAACATATTCGCCAATGGTCATAATCACCAAACCGAATATTAAAGCAAAAGAAATCAATACCGTTAAATAAATGGCTACTAGTCTTTGTTTTACCCATGAACGGGTTTCTGTAATCAAAGATGACTTATTAAAAGCTACCATAAGAGTATGTACACCATTGGTAGAAAAAAACAAAGCAAAAACAAAACCAAAAGACAATAATTTTGAATTCTGGTTTTTTACGATGTCCAATAAGGTTGTATTGACAGCTGCGTAGGCCTCTGCAGGTAAAATCAATGAAATTAGATTCATTAATTGATCCTGGAAATTAGCTATTGGAATATATGGAATTAAGGTAAACAAAAAGATAATAGCAGGAAAAATTGCCAGCATGAAATTATAAGAAAGTGATGACGCCTTGTTGATCAATTCATCCTTTCCAATTTCCTTAAAGAAAAAAGAGGCAACTGTAAAGAGGGGTAGAGGGCTGAATCCAGGTAACATCACTACTTTTGTCCATTCAATGAACAAAAAATAAGGCTTAAATTTTAAAAGTGTTTTATGAAGCCAGTCCATTTATTGCTTTTAATTAAAGTAAGGCTTTAGCTTTTCAAGAAAATCTTCTGCTGGTAAGCAAGGTTTGTTTTTGATTTTATCTACAAATACCAGAGTAGTTTCACCGATATGGATTAATTCTTCTTTTTCATTAAAAAGTTCATATCTAAAATGGATTCTTATTGAAGGCATTGTTTCAATAATTACCTTCACAGTGATCTCTTCATCGTATAATGCAGGTTTTATGTATTTACATTTCATTTCAGCAACAGGCATGATAATGCCTGAATCTTCCATTGATTTATAGGTCATTCCTAAACTTCTGAGCATCTCAACCCTGCCAACCTCAAAAAATGCTGCATAATTACCGTAATACATGTATCCCATTTGATCGGTTTCAGCATATCGCACTCGTATTTTTGTGGTATTACTAAACATTATTTTTTAATATTTCGTTCGTTTAAAGCTTGCTGAAATTTCTTTGCATTAATCAAATGTTGTGATAGTGTGGAAGCGTAATTATGATATCCTGAGAAATCCTCTTTAGCACACATATAAATATAATCATGCTTCTCATAGCTGAGCACTGCATCAATTGCATGAATGCTTGGCATTGAAATAGGGCCAGGAGGAAGTCCGGAATTTAAATACGTATTGTATGGAGAATTAATTCTTAAATGTTTGTTCAATACTCTTCTTATCGTAAAATCATTCGCTGCAAAAATAACTGTAGGATCAGCCTCAAGTCTTATTCCTTTTAATAGTCTGTTCATATACAAACCTGCAATTCTTGGCATCTCCTTGTCATTCAAAGCTTCACCATCAACAATAGAAGCAAGAATACTAACTTCTATTGGGGATAGATTAATACTGCTAGCCTTAGATTTTCTATCTGCATCCCAAAATTTGACGTACTCTTCATGCATTCGGTTAAAGAATTTCTCTGCATCTGTATTCCAATAAATCTCATATGAATTAGGGATGAACATGGTATATACATTATCTGTAGTAAATCCATATTTTTTGACAAATTCTGTAGAATCAAGCAATGTAGAAATAGAGGCTGAATCAGTTTCAATCTTCTTAGAAACCATTCCAGCCAGTGTATGCTTTAGTCTTACATTTTGAAATGATATTTTAACGGGTTCCTGGTTACCAGCTTTTAACATGTTTATAAATGCACGATTACTCATTCCTTTTGTTAGACGATATCTACCTGCCTTTACCTTTCCTACATATTCCATGTTTTGTGCCGCATTATAAAAAGCGACAGTGTCATTCACAATAGCATCTGATTTAATGCTTGAATAAACATCATTAAAGTCAGAACCTGTGTTGATATAGAGATATTCAATATTTCCGTTGACATTTGGCTTGAAATAGTTTAGATAATAACTGATGCCTATTCCGGTAAGAATTACAATTAAAAAAGCACCAAGTGCTAATAGCAATTTAGCTTTTAAGCTTATTTTTTTTATCTTTTTTGTAACCATTATCTAATTAAGGGTATTGTTTATTTATAAATCTAATTTTCTGATTGCCAGTAATCCACCAGCTAAGTTCCTAACCTTATTAAAACCAAGATTTGTTAATGTTCGACGGGCAGTTTCACTTCGAAGGCCATGTTGACAAATAACAATAATCTCTATTTCCTTATCATATTCAAGATCATCAGCTTCGGTTAGTAACTTCCCCAAAGGTATATTATCACCTCCAATATTAAACGTTTGATATTCTAACTCTTCCCTAACATCAATAATTTGAAATGGAACAGGTACTATATTTCGTTTTTTAAATTCAGCAGCAGAGATAACAGTCAAATTAATTCCCCCCTTTAAGTACGATATCAATTGGTGTACCAATACTAACCTTATTTAAGGTGTCGCTTATTGCCGGAAATTGTCTTATTATTTTTGAATTAACGGTATCTATAGATCCTTCAAAACTAATATTTCCCAAAATTAATGAAGATCCTAATAAGGCCATTCTAGCTTCATTTAAGTTCAATCCAAATAAATTGGGAATATCAACCTCACTTGCACCCAATCCATCACCAAGAATAAGATTTATGCTGGAGCCTTTCGGAATTTGCTGACCTTTTCTAATGATATTGCCGCCCAATACAGCCTCTAGAATTACATCTTTGGCAACATCTGATCTGTAGGTGGTATCACCAACCTTTAATTGGTAATTATTGAGTATAGAACTTACTTCTAAAAATGTTCTGCCCTCAATGTCCGGGAACTTAATATTAGGTGCATCTCTGGTTACGATCAGATAAATAGTCCTGTTAGCCTTAACATTAGTATTTGGATCAGGATCTTGTTCAACTACTACACCTGGAGGTTGGTCTATTAAATAAATAGAATCATTAATCTGATATCTAAGACCTTGTTCCTCAAGTAATTGAATAGCCTTTGCGATTGGTAAACCTTTGAGTTTTGGGACAGGCATTCCTTCGCCATGATGGGTATAAAAGCCCAAACTATAAAAAATGAATATTAGAAAAGCAAAAACAGATCCAATTGCTATCAAGAGGTTTTTACGAAAGGTCTTTGTACGTAAGTATTCAATTAATTTATTCATTACTTGCAGGCTTTTAATTCAGAGGTTAATGGAAAAATTAATTAGAACTAAGGTTAATCATCATTTTGGTTTTTGCCTATTTTGGCTTTTATGCCTCAAAAATAATCCAAATTAAATAATATCGAAGATAAATATTAGCAGGCTTTATTGTTCAATAGTTTTAAAATTTATCTTTGAGTATATGAAAAGTAATATAGCATTAGTAACTGGTGGATACACAGGAGAATCTGTTGTTTCATTTAGGAGCGCAGATTTTGTTGAATCCCAGTTAGATAGGAATAAATACAATATCTATAAGATCATTATTTTAAAAGAAGGTTGGTATTTCCAGGATGCTGATGATGTAAAACATTCGGTTGATAAAAATGATTTTTCTATTTTATTGAATAATAAAAAGATAAATTTTGATGCAGCTTTCATCATGCTACACGGCTCTCCAGGTGAAGATGGAAAATTGCAAGGCTATTTTGACTTACTAGATATTCCATATACAAGCTGTGATGCACTTACATCGTCTTTAACTATGAATAAAGGCTATTCAAAGGCAATTGTAAACGGCATTAAAGATCTGTACATAGCCCGTTCAATTCTATTGTTTGAAAATTCTGTTCAAGCAGAAAAAGAATTAGGGGCAAATTTAGATTTTCCCTTATTTATTAAACCCAATAATGGTGGAAGCAGTATTGGAATGACTAAGGTCAAAACTACATTTGAACTTTCTGATGCCTTGCAAAAAGCATTTATTGAGGATGATCAAGTGCTTGTTGAAGAGTTTGTTCAGGGTCGTGAATTTTCTATAGGCGTGTTCAAAAATAAAAAGGGTCTACACGTTTTACCCGCAACTGAAGTGATACCATCCAATGATTTTTTCGATTTTGAAGCCAAATATACTCCAGGTGCTACCGAAGAAATTACACCAGGAAGAATGACTGAAGCCGAAAAATCAAGAGTAGAACGTATTGTTTCTGAAATTTATATCAAATTGAACTGCAAAGGAATGGTCAGGATAGATTATTTTCTTCAGAACCAAACATCGAATTTTTATTTCATTGAGATTAATACTATTCCTGGTCAGACAGAACAAAGTTTTATACCTCAGCAAGTTCGCGCAGCAGGATTAAATATTGCTGAATTTTATGGAGACCTTATTGAAATGGCCCTTAATACTAAGAAATAACTTAATTAAATTGAATATTTAAGAATCATTTCATCAGAAACCTTAACGCTTTTTCCAGTACTGATATCAATCATGGTGTAGTCAAACCAGCCATCGCATGCAACCTTGTCTGTTTTGAGAATTTTAATCTCAAATTTCACTCTGCATCCTTTAGAGTTTATGCTTTCTATTCCTGTTTTTACAGAAAACCGATCGCCAAGACCCAAAGGTCGTTTATAATCCACATAAGCTGATCGTACAACCCAACCAAAGCCCTGACTTAGGAATTCTTCCATTGGCATTTTGTAGAAAGTTTCCATTTGCTCATATCGTGCAGCTAGTACATAGTCAAAATAAGTACTGTTATGAACATGATTAAACATATCGATATCATCAGGCCTGACCTTGAATTCGCTTATAAACTGGCTGAATTTTGATTCGTTTTCCATTTCTACAAAAATGAATCTAAAAATTGAGAATAGGAAATGTTAAGGATATGAGATGGGAGATATGAGATATGAGATGGGAGATAAAGCTAATAATCAAATAATATACCAATATCACTAATAAGCTAATTTCGGCTTAGGGATAGAAGCGAAAATCCTTTTGCAAAGCAAAAGATTGCAGCGCATAGCCCGGCCAGGCAGCCGCCTGGCAAGCCCCCAAAAAAAATCAACAGATATTCACACTAATCATTAAAAAAATTTTGATCCAAATCATGAAATTCAATCTTTGAATTCTAATTTACAATGAATTACAAAACTCAGATAACTGATAACAGATAACAGACAGCACAATACACAACTTATTTGCAATTAAACTTTCATTATCTTATCTTTGCGAACAATTGTTTAATTATTAACCGCTTTAATATTATTCACGTAATGTATTTAAGTACAGAGTACAAGGCAGAAATTTTTGCCAAGCACGGAAAAGGTGCAACAGACACCGGTTCTGCAGAAGGACAGGTAGCATTATTTACCGCACGTATTGCTCATTTAACTGGGCATTTGAAAAAAAACAAGAAGGATTTTTCTACACAATTATCTCTTCAGAAACTTGTAGGTAAACGCCGCGCCTTGTTGGCTTATCTTTTCAAAAAAGATATTAACAGGTATCGTGCTATTATAAAAGCATTAGAGTTAAGAGATATTATAAAATAATCTTAGCAAAATTTTGCAAAGCCATCCTCACTATGCGGGATGGCTTTTTTAATTAAAAAAATTAAAAATCAACATAAAAGAAGATGTACTCTAAAGAGGAAAAGTACGTCGCAAACAAAACAAATGAGTTATAACGCAATTAAAAAAACATTTGATCTGGGCGATGGCCGTATGATCGAAATCGAAACTGGAAAATTAGCCAAGCAGGCTGATGGTTCAGTTGTAGTTAAAATGGGAGACACCATGCTTCTTGCTACAGTGGTATCAAGTATTGGTGCAAAACCAGGAACTGATTTTTTACCATTATCAGTTGATTATCAAGAAAAATATGCAGCTACAGGACGTATCCCAGGTGGATTTTTACGTCGTGAAGCAAGGCTTTCAGATTATGAAGTATTAATTTCACGTTTGGTTGACCGTGCATTACGCCCAATGTTCCCAGAAGATTATCACGCAGATGTACAGGTTATGATTTCGTTGATATCAGCCGATAAAAATATAATGCCTGATTGTCTTGCAGGTTTAGCTGCATCAGCTGCAATTGCAGTTTCAGATATTCCGTTTAATGGTCCAATTTCTGAAGTTCGCGTAGCTAAAATTGATGGCAAATTAATAATAAACCCTTACCTGAGTGATTTGGCAAGAGCTACTATGGATCTGCTGGTTGCCGGAACAGAGAATGATATTGTAATGGTTGAAGGTGAAGGCGATGAAATTTCTGAAGAAGAAATGGTTGAGGCAATTGAGTTTGCACATAAAGCAATCATTATTCAGGTTCAGGCTCAAAAAGAATTGGCTCTTTTAGTTGGCAAAACTGAAAAGCGTGTTTATAGCCATGAAACGCATGATGCTGATCTGAAAGCTAAGGTTTTTGCTGCTACTTACGATAAAGTTTATGCCATTGCAAAATCAAAATCTGCAAAGCATGACCGTTCAGATAAGTTTGCTGAAGTACTTTCAGGATTCATTGCTGAACTAGGTGAGGGTATTGATGATACAACCACCTATTTAGCTAAGAAATATTTCCATGATGTTCAATATGACGCAATCCGTAACTTAATTCTTGATGAAGGAATTCGTCTTGATGGCCGTGATTCACGTACAGTTCGTCCAATCTGGTCTGAAATAGGATATCTTCCTACAGCACACGGTTCGGCTATTTTTACTAGAGGTGAAACGCAGTCTTTAACAACCGTTACCTTAGGTGCTAAATCTGATGAGCAGCTAATTGATGGTGCCTTCTTTAATGGATACCAGAAATTCTTACTTCACTATAATTTCCCGCCATTTTCAACAGGTGAGGCACGCCCAAATCGTGGTACTGGTCGCCGTGAAATTGGTCATGGTAACTTAGCGATGCGTTCATTAAGAAAGGTTTTACCTGGTGATGAAAATCCATACACTATCCGTGTTGTTTCTGACATCCTAGAATCCAATGGTTCTTCGTCAATGGCCACTGTTTGTGCAGGAACTCTTGCATTAATGGATGCAGGTGTCAAGCTAAAAGCTCCTGTTTCAGGAATTGCTATGGGATTGATATCTGATGAAAAAACAGGTAAATATGCAATTCTAAGTGATATTCTTGGTGATGAAGATCATTTGGGAGATATGGACTTTAAAGTAACTGGAACTGAAAAAGGCATTGTTGCCTGTCAGATGGACTTAAAAATCAATGGTTTAAAGTGGGAAGTGTTAACTGCAGCTTTAAAGCAGGCTAACGAAGCCCGCCTTCATATCTTAAATGAAATGAAGAAAACCATTGCTGAACCACGCGAAGACTACAAACCACATGCACCTAGAATCGTTACCCTAAAAATTGATAAAGAATTTATCGGTGCTGTTATAGGCCCAGGTGGAAAGATTATCCAGGAAATGCAGCGTGAAACTGGTGCAACTATAGCTATCGAAGAAAAAGATAATTTAGGTATTATTCAGATCTTTGCCGACAATAAAGAAGCTATTGATAAAGCGGTTAATCGTATTAAAGCAATTGCTTCAAAACCAGAAGTTGGTGAAGTTTACGAAGGAAAAGTAAAAACAATTATGCCTTTTGGTGCTTTTGTTGAGATTATGCCTGGTAAAGATGGTTTACTTCATATTTCAGAAATTGACTGGCAACGTTATGAGTCAATGGATGGAGTGTTAAACGTCGGTGATATTGTTAAAGTGAAACTTTTAGAAGTTGATAAGCAAGGTAAATTAAAACTATCTCGCAAAGCTTTATTACCACGTCCTCCAAGACCTGAAGACACCAAGTCAGCTGCTGAATAGTACTTTGAATTTTATACTGACAAAACCTGTCGTGCCTCTGCACAGACAGGTTTTGTTTTTTACTGCCTGATTTATTAAATTGCCTATATCAGATTATGAAAAATCAAGAAAAAGACATCGTTCATGAACCTTCATCAGATTATGAAAAAGCTGCATTAGATTTGCTTAAAACAGCTTTGAAACGGTCTTATACAGAACGATTTCATACCATGACCAAATTGATGAAAATGAATATCATGTTCAGACAGGCTCATATTAAACATAAATCTTCCAATTAGTAAACTTATGGATGTGTTCGATGAAGAGTTACTTCGTTTTTGGAAAATTGCAAATCAATTTAATCTAAAATATATCATGATAGGTGGTGTTGCCACTAACCTCCATGGATTCCAACGAACTACAGAAGATATAGATTTATGGATTCAAGATAATAAACCAAATAAAACTATTTTAAAGGAAGTTTTCCGTGAATATGGGATGGGAGACTTTAAAACATTACCTGAAATGGAGTTCATTCCAGGCTGGACATATTTTCATCTTGATAATGGACTTAGATTGGATATAATGACTTCAGTTAAAGGCTTGGCTAATTCAGAATTTGATTCATTGTTAAAATCTGCATCTGTTGCAACTATCTATGGAGTTGAAATACCATTTCTGCATCTAAATGCATTAATTTTAACAAAAAAAGCAGCAAATAGGCCTAAAGACCAGCTCGACCTCATAGAACTTGAAAAAATTAAAAAAATCATTGAAGAAGAAGGTACGAATCAATAATGATATAGCTTTTATTAAAGCCAGATAATGCAATCAAAATTGTAATTTTACAAAATGAAACATCTTATTGCCCCTTCGGTTTTGTCTGCTGATTTTGCTAATCTGCAGAAAGATATAGAAATGATCAATCGCAGTGATGCAGACTGGTTTCATATCGATATTATGGATGGTGTTTTTGTTCCGAATATTTCATATGGATTTCCTGTTCTGAAAGCTATCCAGAAATATGCTGAAAAACCACTTGACGTACACTTGATGATCGTTGATCCTGATCGATACCTTCAAGATTTTAAACTCGCTGGTGCAGAAAATATAACAGTACATATCGAAGCATGTACTCATCTTCACAGAACATTACATGCAATAAAAGATCTGGGCTGTAAAGCTGGGGTAGCAGTTAACCCTCATACCCCGGTAAGTTTACTGGAAGATAGTATCGAAGATATAGATATAGTTTGTTTGATGTCTGTCAATCCTGGTTTCGGTGGTCAGAAATTCATTGATAATACCTATAAAAAAATAAAGGATTTACGTTCAATGGCTTCTGGAAGGAATAAAGATCTATTAATTGAAATAGATGGAGGTGTATCCAATCAGAATGCAATTAATTTATTACAGGCAGGAGCAAATGTACTTGTTGCAGGTAATTCAGTCTTTTCGGCTATTGACCCACTTATAGAAATAGCTGCACTAAAAAATTTAAACCCAGGTTTAATAAGGGTCTAACACAATTTTTAATGTGAAGCAAAAACAACGACTAATCTCAGGTTTTCACGCTATGCAGTCGAATTTTGAACGATCAGTCTATGCTACTCACTTTTTTATTATTCTGCTTTTAATTTTATTTTCAAATAACCTTTTAGCTCAAGACCTTAAAGTACTAAAGGGAGTAATTACTTCTGAAAAAGGTGAGCTATTGAGTGGAGTTACCGTACAGGTTAAAAATACCCGATTAATAACTCAATCTAACAGAGAAGGTGAATATTTACTAAGCAAAGTTCCAGTTAATGTTAGTTTAATTTTTAGCAGATTAGGATTCAAGGATTTAAGTCTGGAATTAGAACTTATTTCGGATAAAGAAAACATTAAAAATATTATATTAATAACTGATATACAATCACTTGATGAAGTTCATATAACTGAAAGATTCAATTCAAGTAATTTAATTAACTTGGAGTCTGCTAAGTTCTCAGCCTTCCCACAAACCTCAGGAAGCTTCGAAAGTTTTTTGAAAAATATGCCTGGAGTTTCAGGAAATAATGAGCTTAGTTCTCAGTATTCAGTAAGGGGTGGTAATTTTGATGAAAATCTAGTTTATTTAAATGATGTAGAAATATACAGGCCAATGCTGATCAGATCTGGTCAACAAGAGGGACTTGGTTTTATCAATCCTGATCTAGCCAGAAGTACTTTGTTTTCTGCAGGTGGTTTTGAAGCAAGATATGGGGATAAATTATCATCAATTTTGGATATTCGCTATGGTAAGCCAGATAGTTTATCGCTTGAATTGCAAGCAGGTTTTATTTATAATTCAGCAGCTTTGAAATTACCTTTAAAAAATGGATTTTTTTTAGCAGGTATAAGAAACAAGAAAAATCAGAGCTATTTAGGGCGTCAGAATATAATTGGTGATTATCACTCCGGATTTTCAGACTATCAATTCCTTTTCAAGCATAATCTAACCAAAAAGCTCAATTTATCATTTTTTGGATTATATAATGATGGAGAAATTAGAATAAGTCCTGATAAGAGAATTACTGAATTTGGTACTTCTGATGATGTATTAAGGTTATTTGTCAATTATGATGGCGAAGAGAGTAGTAATTATAAAGCCTTAAATAGTGCATTGACACTTTCCTATAATGTTAATAATACCTTGAATTTTAAATGGATAAATTCAATTGCTTCTATCAATGAAGACGAACAGGCAAACTTACTTGGTTGGTATTCATTTAATGAAAAACAGGGCGGAGGTTTGAGTCAAAAAAATGCTGGAAGCTTATTAGGAATGGGCTCCAATCAGACATTTTTTAATAATTATTTAAAATCGTTGATCTACAATACTGAATTACGAATGTATAAGCAAGTTAAAAGCTCTTTTATTGAGATGGGTATGCGCTTTCAATCAGATCAAATTAATGATCGGCTAGATGAATATACAGCATTAGATACCAGTGGGTACTCATTTCCTGCTCAGGGAAATTGGACGTATTCAGGTCTTATTAATCAACAAAATTTGGTGAACATTCAGCGATTTAACGGTTTTATTCAAAATACATTCAATTTAATGCCCAACTTAATGATGGCTGCAGGGGCACGATTTAATTATAACACGTATTCTAAAGAAAACATGATCAGTCCGAGGTTATCCTTAATGTTTAAACCTGGATATAGCGAACAGTTACTCTTGCGATTTTCTGCAGGAACTTACAATCAAGCTCCATTTTATAGAGAAATCAAAAATTACAATGGAAGCCTAAATGCTGCTGCAAGAGCACAAAAATCATTTCATTTTATTACTGGTACTGATTATAAATTTAAGGGTCTGGGAACAAGTTTAAAATTCAGTTCTGAAATTTATTATAAGGTACTAAGCAGAATTACCCCTTATAAAATTGAGGACCTAAAAATAAGATATCTTTCAGATAAAACTTCAAAGGGTTATGCTGCTGGTGCAGATTTAAGTATTAGTGGGAATTTTGCAAAGGATTTAGAATCCACTTTTCGTATATCAATTATGAAAACTGAAGAAGATATTCAGGATGACTTTTATTTTGCAAAAAATTTATCAGGAAATCAAATTATAATCAGGCCTGGATATCTAAAAAGACCTACAGATCAATTATTTAATATAGGAATGATGTTCCAGGATCGATTAATACAAAATCCAACTTATAAAGTACATCTAAACTTAATTTATTCTTCTGCATTACCTATTGGTCCACCGGGACCTGCTCGCCATACCGATGTGTTTAAAATTCCAGCCTATAAACGCGCAGATATTGGTTTTTCAAAAGATTTGGCTGATCCAGAAGGAAAAAAAACATCGATTTTTATTAAAAAATATTTTCAGACCCTAAGCCTTCATGCAGAACTTTTCAACCTACTGAATTTCAAGAATACCACCTCTTATTTATGGTTAAATGACAAAATGGCCCATCAATATGCTGTACCAAATTATCTTACTTCAAGGATGTTTAACTTCCGGGTGATCGCAAAGTTAAAAAGCAAGTAATTGATTTGTCATCTATTCTCAATAAGCGCTAAAAACCTATAAGGTGTCAAATTATTCTGTTATTTTAGCGGCATAAATTTAAGAATATGACACATAATTTTGGTGCTGGTCCCTGCGTTTTGCCACAGGAAGTTTTCAAGCAAGCCTCGCAGGCTGTTCTTGAATTTAATGGTACAGGTTTATCTATTCTTGAGATATCACACCGTTCTCCTGAATTTGAAGCTGTAGTTGATGAAACAATTCTTTTGGTCAAGGAATTATTAAATGTTCCTGAAGGATATTCAGTTGTTTTATTACAAGGAGGAGCAAGTTTACAATTTTCTATGGCTCCAATGAATTTATTAGCCGAAGGACAGACAGCCGCTTATTTAAATACAGGAATTTGGGCAACTAAAGCTTTGAAAGAGGCTAAACTATTTGGAAATGTAAATGTTATTGCCTCATCAAAAGATGATAATTTTTCATTTATTCCTAAAGATTTTGAAATACCTGCAGATTCTGCATACTTCCATTATACTTCTAATAATACCATTTACGGCACTGAATTAATGACTGTTCCTTCAACTTCAGTCCCTGTTGTTTGTGATATGTCTTCAGATATATTTAGTAGGGTTATTGATATTTCCCAATTTGGTTTAATATATGCTGGTGCTCAGAAAAATATGGGGCCAGCCGGATTAACACTTGTTATTGTAAAAGATGAGATATTAGGTAAGATTGATCGAAAAATTCCTTCAATGCTAGATTATCAAGTTCAGATTGAAGGCGGATCAATGTACAATACACCTCCAGTATTTTCCATTTATGTTTCAATGTTGAATCTTCGCTGGTTAAAATCTAAAGGCGGTGTATCCGAGATTGAAAAAGAAAATATAGCTAAATCTGATGCACTTTACAAGGAAATTGATCGTAACCCTTTGTTTAAGGGTACTTGCAGTATTGAAGACCGTTCCAGGATGAATCTTTGTTTTGTAATGGAGAATCCCGAATTGGAGAAGCCATTTCTGAAATTTACAGAAGATCGTGATATCATTGGAATAAAAGGACATAGAAGTGTTGGTGGTTTTCGTGCATCCATGTATAATGCATTACCAATAACCAGTGTACATGCACTAATCGATGCAATGCAAGAATTTGCAGAAAAGTATCGTTAAAAATTGAATGATATTATACTGATTCAGTATGATTCAATTCTGTTTTTTTTTAAAATATTAATAATTATAGCATCAATAAATTCAATAATTTATGTTTCGTATACTCGCCAATGATGGCATTGATCCAATCGGTAAAGAATTATTAGAGAAAGCAGGTTTTCAGGTTGATACTAATCATATCCCTCAGGCAGAACTTGCAGAAGGTTTAAAAAACTATGATGGCATTACAGTTCGTAGTGCTACTAAAGTTAGAAAAGAACTAATAGATGCATGTCCGAATATTAAATTGATCGGTCGTGGTGGTGTAGGTATGGACAATATTGATGTAGATTATGCACGAGATAAAGGTCTGGCGGTTGTAAATACTCCGGCTGCATCCTCTCTTTCAGTTGCCGAATTAGTATTTGCACATCTCTTTACCGGTATCCGCTTTTTACAAGACTCTAACCGCAAAATGCCTGTTGAAGGCAATACCAAATTTAATGACCTAAAGAAAGCATATGCTAAAGGTATAGAGCTTCGTGGCAAGAAAATGGGCATAATAGGTTTCGGTCGTATCGGACGCGAAACAGCAAAAGTTGCATTAGGCCTAGGAATGGATGTTCTTGCTTATGATCTTTTTGAAATCCCTTCCGAACTTGAACTTGTTCTCAGCGGAAATACTCGTGTTAATTGTCCGATAAACTCAGTTAGTTTTGATCAGTTAATCAAAGAGTCTGACTTTATCAGTCTTCATGTTCCATTTTCAGAAAAACCTGTTCTTGGAAAAGATGAGTTTTCAATAATGAAAGACGGTGTTGGAGTAGTTAATTGCTCAAGAGGTGGGACCATTGATGAAGATGCTCTTTTAGAAGTTTTAAAGTCTGGCAAAGTAGGTTTTGCAGGTCTTGATGTTTTTGATAATGAGCCAACTCCTCGCCAGGATCTGTTATCTCATCCCAATGTTTCATTAACTCCGCATATTGGAGCCTCAACAAATGAAGCTCAAGAAAGAATAGGTACTGAATTAGCTAATTTGATCATTGATTTTTTTAAAAACAGCAAGGAGTAATCACAGCACCGCAAGCTTAATTTAAAATGTAAAGGAAACAAGATCAATTAATGCCTCCTAAATCTACCTGATTTGAGCCTAAATTTGATGTTGGATTATTAATTCATCAAATAAACTAAATTCAATCAAGTTGATAGCTGAGTCCTTTCTTTGCAATTTCAACTTGATAATTCTCTTCAATTAAAGAATTACTGAGGCTTTCCATAGAATTTATTTCTCCATGAACCAGAAATACCTTCTTTAATTTTGCTGGATGCTGCTGCTTAACAAAATTCACTAGGTCATTATGATCGCCATGGCCACTAAACAGATCCGTTTGCTTAATTGTTGCAAAAACAGACAACTCCCTATGTCTTAAATTAATAACAGGATCTCCACGAAGTAAGCGATGTCCTAAAGTTCCTTTTGCACAATATCCAATAAATAGAATGGTACAATAGTAATTTGAAATATTGTAATACAGATGATCCTGAATCCTGCCGCCTTCAAGCATACCAGCAGATGAAATAATGATGCAAGGTTCATAATAGTTAGATATAGCCTTACTTGCATTCATATCCTGAATATAATCAAGATTATCAAACTCAAACTCATCACCTGAACTCCTGTAAAAATCCTGAGCTTCCCGATTCACCAGATGATGGTGTTTTCTAAATATATCAGTAGCATAGCTAGCCATAGGACTATCTACAAATACTTTAATTTTAGGTAGTAATCCTTTACTGAATATTTTATTAAGTGAATAAACCAATGCTTGGGTACGACCTACGCTGAATGCTGGAATTATCAATCTACCTGGAGATTTTACACAGGTCTCATTCACAGTTTCAGTTAGTAATTCCTCAACACTTTGTATTGATTTATGCATTCTGCCGCCATAGGTAGACTCACAAACAAGATAATCAACTTCAGGAAGTGGTTCAGGATCCTGCAAAACAGGATAATTTTTTCTGCCAATGTCTCCACTAAAAGCAATTTTTTTCTTTACTCCATGTTCTTCAATAGTCAAAACTGCAGCTGCAGCACCTAATAGATGACCTACCGGAATAAATATCAAGCTGATCTGTCCATTGATTCTAAATTCCTTATTAAAAGAAATTGCAACAAAACGATCAACGGTTTCCATTACATGCTTTTGAAGATAAAGAGGTTTAGGCCCCGTAGAAAATCCTTTTTTTCCTTTACGGGTTTTTCTTTGTCTACTAAGAAAAATATTTACAGAATCAAGAAGAAGTAATTCGGTTAAGTCAGCAGTAGGAGCGGTACATAAAATCTGTCCTTCAAAACCTAAACGAACCAGGGTTGGTAAATTTCCAGAATGATCAATATGGGCATGAGTAAGAATTACTAGATCGATATCAGCCGGTGAAAATGGAAATTGCTCATTCTCTTCAACCCATGTATCTTTCTCATAATCTAGACCACAATCGATTAATATGCTATAGTTTTCAGTTTCTAATAAATGCATACTACCAGTAACTTGTCTGGCAGCGCCCCAAATGGTTAACTTCATAGATTATTCTTTTAGGACAAATAATTATTTAAAAATAGATGTCTTTATTCAGACTTAATTTCCTGGTTTTCAAGTTGCAATTGACTAAGATAACGGTATAGGCCTTCTTTGTTTTTCATTAACTCAGAATGATTACCACTTTCCACTACTTTACCTTTTTCTAATACAATGATCTTATCAGCTTCACGAATGGTTGAAAGTCGGTGTGCAATAATAATGGAAGTTCTGTTTTTCATTAGTTCTTCTAGTGCTTCTTGCACCAAACGCTCTGATTCTGAATCTAGTGATGAGGTTGCTTCATCTAGAATTAATAAAGCAGGATCCTTTAAAAGGGCCCTTGCAATAGCAATTCGTTGTCGTTGTCCACCAGAAAGTTTTACCCCTCTTTCACCAACTAATGTATCATAAGCTTCTGGAAAACCAGCAATAAAATCATGCGCATTTGCCCGTTTAGCAGCAATCACTATATCTTCTTCACTAGCATTTAATCGGCCATAAGCTATATTTTCACGAATTGTACCTCCAAATAACAGAACATCCTGTGGAACGATAGCTACCTGATTTCTAATATCAGTTAATGAAAAATCAATAGAAGGCTTTCCGTCAAATAATAATTGTCCACCTTGAGTTTCATAAAATCGAAGAATTAAGCTAGCAATAGTTGATTTTCCGGCACCACTGGGTCCAATTATAGCCACCTTTTCACCTTTTTTGGCTTCAAATGATACACCATTTAGAACGGTTATTTCTTTTCTAGAAGGATAGGCAAAAACTACATCTTTGAATTCTAGATTACCCTGAATATGATTAACAATACTATTCTTTTCAATATCCATAGAAATGGGTTCATTCACTTCAGCAAGAATTTCTAAAACCCGTTCGCTTGCTCCAAATGCTTTCTGCATCGTGGCATAAAGTTCAGGAAAGCTACCCATTGCTGCACCTACAAAAGTAGAAAGAAGAATAAAGGTAAACATACTGGCTATGCTTATCTCGCCAGCTTGAACCAAATGAGAGCCATACCAAACAACAGAAACAATGGTGCCAAATAAACAAAAAACGATAAATGATGCAAATACACCACGAAACTTTGCCCCTCGCATTGCAATCTTTACAACTTCCCGAATACTTTTATTATATCGTCCAACTTCAAAAGCTTCATTCACGAATGCTTTTACATTGGAGATACCTTGTAGTGTTTCTTCTACAATTGTATTTGATACCGCAAGTTGATCTTGAGCCTGCCTACTTATTTTCCTGATGAAACGGCCAAAAAAAACTGCTACAGCTACTAAAATGGGAAGAACGGCTAGCAACATTAATGTTAATTTTCCTGAAACTAATACTAGAAAAATAATTCCTCCTGTAAATATGATAACCTGTCTTATCATTTCGGCTAGGGTAGTAGTTATTGCATCTTGAATCTGAGAAAGATCTGCAGATAACCTGCTATTTAATTCTCCAACTCTACGTTGAGAGAAAAAATTCATCGGAAGTGTGATTAATTTATGATATGTATCTCTCCTGATGTCTGCGAGGCCTTTTTCAGCAACTTCTACAAACCAATTAATCCTATAAAAAGAAAAAATTGCCTGTATAAATAAAACCCCAAGTAAAGTTAAAGCAACAGTATTTAGCTCAGTTGGGAAAATGTCTAGTACCTCATTAGGGACCATTTTTCCGCCTTGAGAAGCCTGAGCTCCAGTACCTATCAAGCGGCCCATAAGTAATGGAAACAAAAAGGAACTAGCACTAGAAAAAATCAAACATGCAAGGCCAAGAAAAAACTTAGTACGATAAGGTTTTAGGTATAGCAATAATCTCATTACTTGCTTTAAACTTTCCTTATTGATCTTTGCTTTAGGAAGTTCTTCCGCTTGAGCGTTACCACTATTTAATCTTGAACGTGCCATTTTTATTTTGAGAGATTTATTATCAATTACTATTCTGAGCAAATAGTTGAGCTCCTGTTACAATGAAACCAAAATATTAACTAATGATGAGTTTATACTCATGCTATTTTAAATGATCTGGGAATAAACTCCATGCAAGTGCTTTTTCAGAGAACAGTGGTTTTACCTTTGACCAGGTATTTTTGAAAAGATAGGAATCTCTATACGAATTGAGTTTTTCTTCACTTTGCCAATAACTAATGGTAAAAAAAGTGCATTCGTTATTCACATCTTTCATAAGTTCTAAGCGAATACAACCATCAAATGCACTGATTAGTTTTTCAGACTCGTAAAATATCTCCTTGAAATAGTCAATATTCTCGTATATAAATGTCATTTTGACGATTCTAGTAATCATGATTTAAACTCAATTCTTACAATATCACCCAATTGAAGGCCAAGTAATCCACTAGCATTACCCTTGTTAATAGCTATCTCAAGATGATTACTGATCCCAAAAAGACAAAGTTTTTCACCTTCAGGTACTTCATTATAATGCCAACTTAAATGAGAAATAGACTCATTTCTTTTGAAAAAGAGAGAAAAGTCACGGTTCCTTTGAACAGTTGTAAATATTTCTTTGGTGATATTGGTTATAATATTTTGAAATGAATCAATGTATATAACACTACCTCTAATGATATCAGGTTCAATCACCGGCTGAATGGTCATTTTTTCTTCAATTCCAGAAACTGATAATCCAATGTCAGTAAGTTTTCCTCCTTTTGCTAAGTGAGTCACAGCTTTTGGAAATATATCTGATAATGGAAAGTGAAGATATTTTAAATCTTGCATAATATTTAACTCTACAATCTCAGTAGGTTTTTCGTCAAAAAGAAGTGAAAAAATTCCATTATCTGAGCCTACAAAATAATGCCCTCTATAACTTAAGCCCAGATAACGTGTCTTTTCATTGAATACTGAATCAATTCCAATTAAATGTACTGTGCCCGTAGGAAAATAATAAAACGCATTCTTTAAAATAAATGCTGCCTGAGGAATATTAAATGCAGAAACATCATGACTAATATCCACAATATTGGCATTAGGTAGCTGGCTAAGGATACTCCCTTTTAGAGCAGCCTGATAAAAATCTTTATGTCCAAGATCGGTCGTTAAAGTTATTATTGCCATTTAAAATGTGAATATTTATTGTTATTCTTGTTATAAATATTGTTGTTGCAAATATTCAATTTTAATCTCAAATAAATAGCTCTCCACTAAAAATAAGCACAGCTTGAACGAACTTATTATAACCATCGAAAATGTAAACCCGGTAGTACTATGGGGTTCAAATAATGAATATTTTGAGATAATAAAACGAAATTTTCCGAAAATTAAAATTGTAGCCAGAGGAAATGCTGTAAAAATACTGGGTGATGAAGCAGAAATCAATATTTTTAAAGTTAAATTCGATGAATTAATCAAACATATTGAAAAATTCCAATCTCTAAACAATAACGATTTAGAACAAATTTTAGGTACCACTATTCCTGAAAGTACTGACTTAGAAAATCAACCTTCAAATGCTGGTGGTGCTGAACCTATTGTTTTTGGACCTAATGGCCTAGTAATTAAAGCTAGGACAGCCAACCAACGGAAAATGGTGGATAGTATCATTAAAAATGATATTATTTTTGCTATTGGCCCTGCAGGAACAGGTAAAACTTATACCGCTGTTGCTTTAGCAGTTAGAGCATTGAAAAACAAAGAGATAAAGCGTATTATATTAACCAGACCAGCAGTTGAAGCTGGCGAAAATTTAGGCTTTTTACCTGGAGATTTAAAGGAAAAAATAGATCCGTACCTCAGGCCTTTATACGATGCCTTGGATGATATGATACCTGCAGATAAACTAAAATTATTTTTGGAAAACAGAACCATTGAGATTGCACCACTAGCATTTATGAGAGGAAGAACTCTCGACAATTGTTTTGTAATTCTTGATGAAGCCCAAAACGCAACTGATCTTCAATTAAAAATGTTTTTGACTAGAATGGGGCCTACTGCAAAATTCATTGTTACTGGTGATGTAACACAGATTGATTTACCAAAAAAACAACAATCAGGCTTAAATACCGCACTAAAGATACTCGGAGAAATTAAAGGTATTGATATCATTTATTTAAATGGAGATGATGTAGTTAGGCATAAGTTGGTTAAAAACATCTTAAAAGCATATGGTGATATCCAGTAATTAATTTCGGTTGTAACTATTTTTTATTGAATTTTACAGTCAAAACCAAAAGTAATTTCAATGACTGCAATTAAAGAAACACATTTCAATTTACCAGGGCAAAGTAATTTTTATAAAGGCAAAGTTCGTGATGTATACACTATAGGAAATAAGTTCCTTGTTATGGTTGTAACTGATAGAATATCTGCATTTGATGTTGTTTTACCTAAACCCATCCCATATAAAGGGCAGGTTTTAAATCAAATTGCTGCCAAATTTCTTCAGGCAACTCTTGATATTGTTCCCAATTGGGTAATTAATGTTCCTGATCCCAATGTCACTATTGGGAAGATATGTGAACCCTTTAAGGTTGAAATGGTTATTAGAGGATACCTTGCAGGACATGCATGGCGTGAATACCAAGCTGGAAAGCGATCAGTATGTGGAGTAACTTTACCTGAAGGACTAAAAGAAAATGATAAATTGCCTGAACCAATTATAACTCCAACTACAAAAGCATCTATAGGCCACGATGAAGATATTTCTCGTGAAGAAATCATTAATAGGAATATTGTAGCTGAAAAAGATTATCTCTTACTAGAAAAGTACACCAGAGCATTATTTCAACGCGGTACTGAAATGGTTGCTGATCTTGGATTAATCCTGGTAGATACAAAATATGAGTTTGGAATGGCTGATGGTAGCATTCATCTTATTGATGAAATTCATACACCAGATTCTTCACGTTATTTCTATAAAGATGGATATGAAGAACGTCAAGCCAAAAATGAGCAACAAAGACAACTATCTAAAGAATTTGTGCGTAAATGGTTAATTGACAATGGATTTCAAGGTAAAGAGGATCAAATGATTCCTGAAATGAATCCTGAATTCGTAAACTCCATTTCCGAAAGATACATTGAATTATATGAGCACATCACAGGTGATAAGTTTATGAAAAATAATGATACTGATGCCATAAATAGGGTAGAACACAATATAAATGAAGCTTTGATCAGGCTTGTCTAATTAATTTATGTAATTAAGAATTGTTTAATTATATTTAAGAATCATGAAATTTACAGTAGACAAACACGAAAAATATGTCCTGATTAAACTAAATGAAAGTAAGTTAAACAGCTTAAATTCACCACAGCTTAAATCTGAACTAATTCTTTGTAATTCAGAGGGGCAAAGAAATATTATTCTTGATCTCTCTAATGTAAAATATTCTGATTCTTCAGGATTAAGTAGTCTGCTTGTTGGGCATCGGATTTGTAAAAATGCTGACGGCACATTTATTCTGACCAGAATCAATGAAAATATTGCAAGATTAATCGCTATTTCTCAGCTTGAAAACATTCTAAACATTGTAGAAACAGTTGATGAAGCTATTGATCTTATTTTCATGGAAGAAATAGAAAAAGAATTGAGAAGAGAATTGGAATAAAATTATTTTTATAAACTGCACATGAAATTTGAAGTTACTATTTTAGGTAGCAGTTCTTCAACCCCTATTTTTAACAGAAATCCATCAGCTCAGCTTCTTAACGTAAATGAGAAGTTTATGCTCATTGATTGCGGAGAAGCCACTCAAAATCAATTATTGCATTTTGGACTTAAAGCAAATAGGATTGACCAAATATTTATTAGTCATTTGCATGGCGACCATTATCTGGGTCTAGTAGGTCTTCTTTCCTCATTACATTTAACAGGTCGTACAAAACCGATGGACATTTTCGGTCCGGCTGATTTATTAGAAATTATTGATCTTCAGTTCAAGCTTTCCCAAACAGTTCTTAAGTATCCAATTAATTTTAAGTCAACAAATTCTGAGGCACATGAAATGATCTTTGAAAGTTGGGATGTACATGTTGAAACATTTCCTCTTGATCACAGAATTCCATGTACAGGCTTCAAATTTACAGAAAAACAGCGTTTAAGAAAAATCAACAAGGATAAGATCGAGGAATTATCCATACCTACAGAGATGTTACCTCTCATCAAAAAGGGACAAAGTTATACAGATAAAAATGGGATAGTTCACTCTGCCAAAGAATTAACAACAGAAGCGGATAAGCCAAAGGTTTATGTGTATTGCTCAGATACCGTATGTAGCTGGAAATATATTGATCATATTACTAATGCTGATTTGCTTTATCATGAAGCAACCTTCATGAATGATATGATAAATAGGGCAGAAGAGACTTTTCATACAACTGCATTACAAGCAGGTGAGATAGCATTAAAAGCTAAGGTGAAGAAATTATTAATCGGGCACTTTTCTGCACGATACCGAGATCTGGAACCTCTTCTAGAAGAATCTAGAAGCATATTTTCAGAAACATCATTGGCTATTGAAGGTAAAACCTTTATGATTTAATTATTAAAAATATTAATTCAATAATTTTAGATCGAATAAATTAGGATTTAAGGACACTAGTAAATTACAGCTCATTATTTATTTTTTCCTCCAAAAACAGAGAAACTAACATAACGTTTAGGATTAGCTTTAAGATCGATCATTAATTTATCAAGGTTTTCTGCAGCATTATTCAAATTATTGTACATTTTTTCATCATTAATTAATTGACCTAATGTACCAGTTCCAGAATTAATTTTGCTTACAATAACCTGAAGATCAGCTACTGCCTTATTTGCTTCTGTAATAGTTTGAGCAAAATTAGCTTTTGCAACATCATCTGAAACCTTTTCAAAATTATTGATGATGTTATTAATCTTACTATTATTATTTTTAAAATTGGATGAAATTGACTCAAGATTGGTCATTATACCAGATATTTTAGAACTTTGAGTAGTTACAACACCATCAACTGTTTTAGTCGTTTTTTCGAGAGTTTCAAGAGTCCTGGCTATACTTGCAAAACTACGTTCAAAGTTTCTTTGAAACTCGGGGTTTAGTGTATTATTTACTGAAGTAAGTACTGAATCTAATCGAGCTATTATTTGTTCTGCCTTTTTCTGTACGGGCTCAACCTGGTCCATTAAATCTAATTGAATATTTGCATTTAAAGTATCACCATCTTCTGCAAAATCGCTTCCGCTGCCTAATTCAAAAACTATAGCCTTTCCACCCAACAGATCCGTACTTTCTAAACGTGCAATCGTATTCTTGGGAATTGCATACTCTGGATCTATTTTAAATTGAGCTAGAATTTGTCCAGTAGGCAGCAAGGTAAGTTTAGAAACCCGACCTATCTGATAGCCATTGACCATTACAGGTTTGGAAATAGCTAAACCATCAACCCGGTCATATTTAGCATAAAATTCATTTTCATTTGAAAATACATCATTACCCTTTAAAAAACTATACCCAATTATCAGAATTGCAATGGCTATAGCGGCTAATACACCAACTTTGGTTTCATTTGTGATTTTCATCAATATTTTTCTTTTTTTTTATCTTGATCTAAGATCATATTGTTTTTTAAGTATTTACAAAACGGAAATACTAATTTTATTCCATCTCAGCCTGTTTTTTATACGTCTGTATTGCCTTTAATAAATTTGCAACAATCTCATTTTGACCTGATTCAGAGTTCAAATATTCTTCTTCCTCAGGATTAGAAATAAATCCAATTTCAGTTAGTACAGCAGGCATACCTGCTTTAGCCAAAACTGCCAGACTTTGCTCCTTCACACCGCGATCAATTCTGCCGCTCTGAATATATTCTTCTTGCATAAAGGATGCCAGTTTAATACTTTGATCTCTAAAAGCATTTTTCATCAAAGAAAGAAGTATAATACTTTCAGGATCTTTGGGATCATATCCTTCATAATTGTCCTTATAATCCTTTTCTAAAAGTATAGATTCATTTTCACGCATCACCACATCCTGTTCATCCAATCTGCCAAAACCTGACACAAATGTTTCAGTTCCATGTGTGGATGTGCTTTGTACAGTTTTATAAATTGGAATTTTACGCCCTCTACTATCCTTACGGTATCCGTTTACAATCCTCTTTATAGGCATCGAATTACAATGAATAGAAATGAAAATATCTGCCTTTGCTCGATTAGCGATTCCTATTCGCTCGTACAATGGAATAAAAACATCTGTTGTTCGGGTATAAACAACTTTTACATCATTCAAATTTTCTTCAATTGCCTTTCCTAAGCGCAAAGCTACCTGAAGAGCAATATCTTTTTCTCGTGAAAATATACCCTTTGTTGCCCCGTCTGTTCCTCCATGACCGGCATCTACAACAATTGTTTTTATCTTATAAGGTGTATTGCCAAGATTATTTGCATGAGTTAATACAGATATAAAAAACAAGACAGTTAGTAATACGTATTTGTATCTGTTCAATGGTATATTTTTCATTAATTTTGAGGACATATTATTATCTATCATTGCAAAAATAGTATTCATCAGCGAATTTGAAATTTATTAAACTCATTTTTATCGTTTTTTCTTTAGTTACTTTGATAACTATCGCCATAGATGGTTCTGTTTATGCTCAAAAACCTGTTTTAAGACCTGATACCGCAGTAAGAAAAACAACATTATCTTCAGATACGATAAAACTGGATACTATAATAAAAAAATCAACTACATCAGGTTCTTTTACTTCAAAAGTAACGTACTCGGCCGAGGATTCAATAAAAGCAGATATAAGTAACAATATAGTATTTTTGTATGGAAAAGCTCGTGTTAAGTATGAAGATTTTGAATTGGAAGCTGATTATATCAGGCTTGACCAAAAGAATAATAGCTTGTTTGCCAGCGGAATTACGAATCCAAAAACAAAATTATACACAGGTAAACCTCTAGTTACACAGGGAGCTGAACCTCCACTCTCTACTGATTCACTTTTCTTTAATTATAAAACCAAAAAAGGTAAATCATTTGGAGTGTTTACCGATGTAGAAGGAGGATTCTTGCAGGCAGCTCAATTCAAGAAAAATCAATATGATGAAGGTTTCTTTAAAAGAGGTATTTATAGTACCTGTAATTTACCACATCCTCATTTTGGAATTCATATCGCTAGGGGTATTGCCACTGATAAACAGATCATCACTGGACCTGCATACCTGGTAATTGAAGATATTCCATTACCCATAGGACTGCCATTTGGCTTTTTTCCTAAACCAAACCGACGATCAGGCGGATTACTCTTTCCAACTTTTGGAGAAGATACTAGAGGTTTTTTTATGCGAGATTTGGGATATTACCTTGGTTTAAATGACTATTGGGATCTTTCAACTCGTGGAACTTTATATTCAAAAGGATCTTATGAATTAGGTACTGCCGCACGATACAGAAAGAATTATAAATATGACGGAGGACTAAATTTTAGATTTGCGTCTACCAAAAATGGCGTTGAAGGTACTCCTTCCTATAAAACACCAAATAAGGATTTCAACCTTACCTGGACTCATTCCCAAAGTCCATTGGCTAATCCCGGAACAACCTTTAGTGCTTCAGTGAATGCCGGAACCGGTTCATATTTTTCCAATACCGGAGCTGCTGGATCTTATAATCCAACAGAGATGGCTAGAAACACGCTTTCATCCAGTATAAGTTATGGGAAGGTGTTTGCTAATGGCTTGTTTAATTTTTCATCGAGTCTTTCACATAGTCAGGATATTGAACAACAAACTGTATTCCTCGATTTGCCACGTTTTAGTTTAAACATGACCACAATTAACCCTTTTGATTCAAAAGATCGTGCCGGCGAACAAAAATGGTATCAGAGACTTAGTTTAGGGTATAGTATGCAGGGAAGTAATTCTATTAATACGAAAGAATATGATCTTTTTAAAAAAGAATCACTGAAAGATTTCAGAAATGGAATTCAGCATGATATTCCAATTAGCCTTTCACTAAATCTTCTAAAATATTTTCAATTTAACTCAGGAATGCAATACAGTGAAAAATGGTATCTGCAAACTATTCAAAAACGTTTAGATCCTGTAGCTTCTGGTTTTAAACAGGTAACAGACACACTTCAGGGTTTTAGTAGAGTATACGATTATAGTTTAAACACTGGTCTTTCCACTAAATTGTATGGTAAATTCAGTTTCAAAAAAGGAAATTTAATGGCTTTGAGACACATTATGACCCCTTCTGTCAATTTTAATTATCGTCCTGATTTTGGAACAAGCCGTTTCGGATATTTCCAAAATATTCAGGGTGATACCTCTAAAATTAATGCCCGTTATTCCATTTATGAAAATGCAGTCTTTGGTTCCCCATCTGCCGGCAGAGTAGCTGGAATTGGCTTTAGTATGGATAATAATATCGAGGCTAAAGTTCGATCAGATGCAGATTCTACAAAAAATTCAATAAACATTCCAATTCTTCAAAGTCTTTCCTTTTCAGGTAATTATAATTTCGCAGCAGAGAATTTTAAGCTTTCAACTATTGGATTTTCAGGACGCACAGCCTTTTTCAAAGAAAAGATTGGAATAAACTTCTTTGGAACATTAGATCCATATAAACTTGATGCTATAGGTAACCGGATTGATAAATATACCATTGAATCAGGAAAGCTTGCCAGATTAACTAATATCGGCTTTTCTACTGATTTTAGTTTTAATTCAAAGGCCGCCAAGAGTAGGAATGAAAATCTAACTGAGATCGATAAAGCTAAACAGAACTTAACACTGCAGCAGCAAGAAGAATTAAATGCAATTAGTCGTAATCCAAACGCATTTGTAGATTTTAATGTGCCTTGGAATGTAAGTGCTGCCTATAGTTTTAACTATTCAAAGAGCGGTCTTCAATCTAATATTTCAAACACATTGAATATTTTTGGAGATTTTAATGTAACTCCGAAATGGAAGGTTCAATATACTTCCGGATATGATTTTCAAGCTAATAAACTAAGCTTGACTCAATTTTCCATTTACCGCGACCTGCATTGCTGGGACCTTTCATTCAGATGGTCGCCAGTAGGAACATATAAATTTTACAGTGTTGATTTAAGGGTTAAGGCTTCGATACTTCAGGACCTGAAACTTAGCAAACGCCGTGATGCATACAATAACTTCTAATATGATAGCTGAAATTATAACGATTGGTGATGAAATTCTAATAGGCCAAATCGTAGATACGAACTCTGCCTGGATGGCTCAAAAATTAAATCTTGCTGGTGTCAGAGTTAAACAGATAACATCTGTGTCTGATAATCGTCAGCATATTTTGGATACTTTATATCAAGCCTCTCAACGAGCAGACCTGATATTAATTACGGGTGGTTTAGGTCCAACAAAAGATGATATTACAAAAAAGACCTTAGCAGATTATTTTCAAACTGGATTCAGAACTGATAGTGATGCTTTAAAAAATGTAGAACGAATTTTTGCACGTTATCATGTTCCGGTATCTGATATTAATAAAAAACAGGCTGAAGTTCTTGAAAATTGCACCACGCTGCTAAACTTGAACGGTACAGCTCCTGGAATGTGGATTGAAAATAATAGTAAGATCTATATATCAATGCCTGGAGTTCCTTTTGAGATGATGTACATGATGGAGGAGTTGGTGATCCCCAAAATCAAGGAAACATTTAAGCTACCGAATATCCAACATTATACTATTCTAACTGCAGGTATTGGTGAATCTATTCTTGCAGAAAAGATATCAAATGTGGAAGATTCCCTACCTGAGCATATTAAATTAGCTTATCTGCCTAAATTAGGTATGGTAAGATTACGTTTAAGTGGGAGCGGTTCAGATGCTGAAAAATTGAATTCAGAGATACATTCATTTTCAACAAGAATAATTGACCTTATAGGTGAATATGTTATCATAGAAAGTGATACAGCCCTTGAAAAAGTAATTCTTGATCTAATGGAATCAAAAGGATTAAGCTTATCTACAGCAGAAAGTTGTACAGGGGGCTATATTTCTCATCTTATTACGCAGCAATCTGGAAGTAGCAAGGTCTTTTTTGGAGGAGCTGTTTGTTATTCTAATCAATTGAAAATGGATATGCTTGGTGTTTCAGAAAAAACACTTCGTGATTTTGGAGCTGTGAGTGAAGAAACCGTTATAGAAATGGCTAATGGTGCAAAATCTAAATATAAATCTGATTATTCAATATCAGTAAGTGGAATTGCTGGACCAAATGGAGGAAGTACTGAAAAACCAGTCGGGACAGTCTATATTGCTGTATCTGGAAAAACAAAAACGATTTGCAAAAAATTCAGCTTTGGAAATAAAAGGATCCAAAATATCGAAAGGTCAGCAATCAGTGCCCTGACCCTGCTTTTTAAATTACTAAAAGAGGAGCAGGCTTAAGTTTAATTTTTAATTTTGCGTTGAGTTTACCAATTCTTAAAATAATCGACAATGGCTTTATATGAATTAGTGCTTCCAAAAATGGGTGAAAGTGTTGCTGAGGCTACCATTATAAAATGGGTAAAGCAAGCTGGCGATATGATCGAAATTGATGAATCTGTTTTGGAAATAGCTACAGATAAGGTTGATTCAGAAGTACCTTCGCCAGTAGCAGGAAAGCTTATTAAGCTTCTCTATAAAGAAGAAGATGTAGTTCAAGTTGGTGCTGTTATCGCTGTAATTGAAACTCAAATTGATGCTGAAGCACAAGTTGAAATTTCTATACAAGAACCTGTTCAAATAATGGTTGAGGAAATTATTCCTGTTAAAATATCAATAGAAAACATCAATATTCCTGAATTAAAAGATGAAATTAAACTAGATATAACTAAATCTGTCGACTTTAGCACTACAGATCGTTTTTATTCACCTTTGGTAAAAAGTATGGCTGCTGAAGAGGGGATATCGCTTTCAGAATTAAATTCCATTAATGGAACTGGTTCTGAAGGTCGAGTAACAAAGCAAGATGTCTTAGATTATATTAAAATAAATAAAACACAAGAAAATGATACGCTGCAGGTTCAAAAAAGTATTTCAGAGCCAGCAGAAGCTATAGTTTCAAAGAATTCAAGTTCAGTTACTTCCGTTTCTGGAGCAGATGAAATCATTGAGATGGATCGTATGCGTAGGCTTATTGCCGATCACATGGTGATGAGCAAGCAAACCTCTGCACATGTTACTTCATTTGTTGAAGCTGATGTGACCAATATGGTAAAATGGAGAGAACGTGTTAAGAGTGGATTTGAAAAGAGGGAAGGAGAAAAGATCACATTCACACCAATTTTTATTGAAGCAGTTGCAAAAGCAATCAAAGATCTGCCAATGATTAATATTTCAGTTAATGGAACTCAGATCATCAAGAAACAGGATATTAATATTGGTATGGCTGCATCCCTTCCAAGTGGCAATCTGATCGTTCCTGTAATTAAAAATGCAGATCAATTAAATCTCCTTAGATTAACAAAAACTGTAAATGATCTTGCCAGCCGAGCTCGTCAATCAAAATTGAAGCCTGATGAAACCCAGGGCGGAACATTCACCCTGACCAATCTCGGAACTTTTGGGAATGTCATGGGTACACCTATTATCAATCAGCCTCAAGTTGCTATATTAGCAATAGGAATCATTAAAAAGAAGCCAGCCGTAATTGAAACTGAGTATGGTGATGTTATTGCAATCAGGCATATGATGTTCTTATCTCTTTCTTATGACCATCGGGTGGTTGACGGTTCTTTAGGCGGGTCTTTTGTACGCAAAGTTGCTGATTACCTTGAAGCCTGGGACATTAACAGAGAAATATAATTCAATACTTCCCTATAACTAGTTTATAAATGAAAAGGATAAATGTATTAATTCTGGTTTTATTTTTTTTACCGGTGTTTAACAGCAGTGTAATAGCCCAAACTAATCATCCTTTTTTTAATGAAATTGAGGCTTTTAAGAAGATAGATCAAAGCCATCCTCCAGAAAAAGGTTCAATTTTATTCGTTGGCAGTTCTTCATTTACCATGTGGAAAGACATACAAAATTACTTCCCTGAATATGCTATTATTAATCGTGGATTTGGTGGTTCAAGTTTGCCAGATGTGATTCATTATGCATCAGATATAATTTACCCTTATCAACCTTCTCAGGTTGTTATTTATTGTGGAGAAAATGATTTAGCAACTTCAGCAAATGTCAATGCAGATACAGTTCTAAATCGGTTCAGTAAATTATTTATTATGATCAGAAAAGAAGTACCCCGTGCTCATATTTTATTTATCTCAATAAAACCAAGTCCTAGTCGCGCAAAGTATATGCCTGAAATGGTAAGAGCAAATGAATTAATAAGAAAATATCTTAGAAGATGGTCAGGAACTGGTTTTGTTGATGTTTATAATAAAATGCTACTGGATGATGGTAGCCCAATGCAGGATATTTTTTTAAGTGATAAACTTCACATGAATAAAAATGGCTATCTAATATGGCAAAAAGCGATATACCCATATTTAAGAAAGAAAGGATAATTACCACAAGATTTTAAATAATTTGGTATTTACCCATTTTCAGTTTTCAATTGTAATAAATTTAGTCAAACCTTATAACCTAAGCTCTTTGAGTTCTTAAAATTTTTCGGTAAGTGCACCAGCTTGAGCTAAAAAAGCCCCATCATCTAATATATTTTGTTTCTTTAAAATCAATTCACTGATCTTAATTCCTCCAAGAATATAGTTAAGATCCATACTTTTATGTTGTTCAGCTATAAATTCAAAGTGAATAGTGTTAATCAGATCTTCATTATTATAACGAATGTAAACAGGGATAGCATGATCATTTTGAAGCTTCAATTTTGAATCATGATTGAACTTTTTGTATTCATAACGATAGTCATAACGCAAAGCCGCCACATCCGAAAGCACAGCAGAACCAGTAGGATGGCCTCCGGCTCCCTTACCATAAAATAATTGCTGATCTGCAAATGCTGCCTTTACAGACACTGCATTGTATTCATTCTCAACATTATACAGGAAATCAGTTTTAGGAACAAGCTTAGGAATAACATACATGGCTAGCTCCTTATCATCTAATTTCTTAGCTGTAGGAACGAGCTTTATTTTAAGCTGATGCTCTTGTGCAAACTTTAAATCTGCGTTTGAAAAATTCTGAATTCCGATATTTAAAACCTCTGCAGGACTTACAAATAAACCATATGCATGTGCTGCGGCAATAATCAGTTTATACTTGGGGTCATAGCCTCCTACATCTAGAATAGGATCCTTTTCTGCAAATCCCAAATCCTGGGCTTGCTTTAAGGCTTCTCCATATTCCAAACCTTCATTAGTGATCTTGGAAAGAATAAAATTCGATGAACCATTAAAAATTCCACTGATGGAATGCAGCAATTCATTATCATAATATTCCTCCAGATTTCTGATAATTGGAATACTACCACATACTGATCCTTCGTACAATAAGGAAGAACCATACTTCTGTTGTAATTCAACTAATTCATCCAAATGTTCAGCGATCATTTTTTTATTAGCAGAAACTACATTTTTGCCACTTTTTAAAGCCCTGGTAACAATTTCATAGGCTGCATCAGCATCATTAATTAGTTCTATAATTGTATTAATTTCTGGGTCATTTAATATGACATTGGCATTAGTTGTAAATAATGTTTCAGGTAGGCTACGTACTTTGTCTGGATTTTTTATAGCAATTTTCCTAATTTCTATGTTTAGATCTTTGGTACTGATAATATCATGTAAACCTTGGCCCACAACTCCAAAGCCAAATAAACCGATGGTTAATCTCTTACTCATTCTATGCTATTTTGTGCAAACTGATTACTGAATTTTCAGAATCTACGTTTTTGATAAAATTTCCAATTTCTTGTGTTAAGATCTCTGTTTCAATTAAAAAGCCGTCATGACCGTAAAAAGAATGGAGTTCAGAAAAACGTGCATGAGGTATACTTTTAGCTAGAAACTGCTGCTCTTCGATTGGAAAAAGAACATCATTCACTATTCCAATTACTAATGTTTTGGCTTGTATTTGTTTTAAAGCATCTTCAACTGATTGTCTTTTTCTACCAACATGATGGCTGTCCATTGCCTTAGTCAGATACCAATAACTATAAGCATTGAAGCGATTCACCAGTTTATCGCCCTGATAATTCTGGTAAGAAGCAGCCTTAAAGTCATTTATTTTATCGCTATTGACCTCCAGCTGAGTAGCAGCATAAGTACCATAACTTCTGTAGGATAACAGCGCAATACTTCTGGCAACCTTTAATCCTTTACTGCCTCCAGACGGTGTCTGAGCATAAAATGTACGGTCGGAAGTGATTGCTAGTCGCTGACTTTCATTAAATGCTATTCCCCAGGCTGAATGCTGAGCATTTGTAGCTATAAGAACCATTTTTTTAATTCTATTAGGTTCCAAAATAGCCCATTCCATGGCTTGCTGTCCTCCTAATGATCCACCAATCACTAATCCAATTTGAGTCAAACCTAAATGATCTGCTAGTATTTGATGTGATTTTGCAAGATCGCGAACAGTAAATTCAGGAAAGGAAAGAAAATAGGGTAGGCCTGTGGCTTTATTTACACTTAAAGGATTGGTAGTTCCATAATTAGAACCCAATATATTGGCACAAACAATAAAATGTTCTTTTGGATTAAACAGGCAATTATCTCCAAAAAGGCCTTTCCACCAATCGAATACATCCGAATTTGCTGTAAGGGCGTGACAAACCCATACAACATTATCTTTTTTTGAGTTTAAGGTACCATAAGTGTGATAAGTTATCTCAAAATCTGCAATCTTTTTACCACTCTCCAGACAAAAAGGCTTTGTATGCTTATATATAGTTACAGTATTCATGGTATATATAAATCCTTCTGGAATAAATATTCCAGAAGGATCAATCGATAAATTAATTATTTTACAGAAGCAAATGCTTGTTCAAGATCTGACTTAATATCATCAATATGCTCAATACCAACTGATACTCTTAAAGATGATGGATTAACACCTGCTGCAATTTGTTCTGCATCACTTAATTGCTGATGAGTAGTAGCGCTTGGCTGAATGATTAAGGTTTTAGTATCGCCTACGTTTGCCAGATGACTGATTAGTTTTAAATTATCTACAAACTTAATTGCTGCATCTTTGCCGCCTTTGATCTCAAAAGATAGGACAGCTCCAAAGCCATTTTTTAAATATTTCTTGGCCAAAGCATGATTAGGACTACTGCTTAATCCAGGATAAACAACCTTATCAACCTGAGGATGACTTTCAAGCCATTTTGCAAGTTCTAAAGCATTATCTACATGACGCTGAACTCTAAGAGACAGCGTTTCTATTCCCTGTAACAAAAGGAATGAATTGAATGGCGACTGAGAAGGTCCAAAATCACGTAATCCTTCAACACGTGCGCGGATGATGAATTGAATATTTCCAAAAGGACCACCAATTCCAAAGACACTATTGAAAACCAATCCATGATAACCTTCAGATGGCTCAGTAAATTGAGAAAATTTACCATTTCCCCAATTATAATTTCCACCATCAACAATCACACCACCAATACTAGTTCCATGACCACCAATCCATTTTGTAGCAGATTGAACAACAACATTTGCACCATGTTCTAAAGGACGGAACAGATAACCTGCAGCACCAAAGGTATTGTCAACAATCAGAGGTAAATCATGCTTTTTGGCAACTTCTGAGATTTTCTCAAAATCAGGAATACTAAAGCTTGGGTTACCAATTGTTTCAACATATATAGCTTTAGTTTTTTCATTGATTAATGATTCAATACTTTGCGAATCATCACCTTTTGCAAAACGAGCCTCAATACCAAGTCGCTTGAATGCTACTTTAAATTGATTGTATGAACCTCCATACAAATAAGATGAAGTAACAAAATTATCACCAGCCTGCAGAATATTATTTAAGGCAATAAATTGAGCAGCTTGTCCTGATGAAACTGCCAGAGCAGCAACACCGCCTTCAAGAGCAGCAATACGTTTCTCAAACACATCAGTAGTAGGATTCATTAAACGTGTATAAATATTACCGAACTCTTTCAGAGCAAAAAGGTTAGCTCCATGCTCAGAACTTTTAAATACGTAAGAGGTGGTTTGATAAATAGGTACTGCTCTTGAACCTGTTGTAGGATCTACTTCCTGTCCGGCATGTAATTGTAATGTTTCAAATTTTAAGTTTTGTGTTGACATGATAATACGTTTTTAGATATTTTTTTGATAAATGTTTATAAGAATAGAAATTAAGAGTAACTCAGCAGGGCATTGTTAAAAATGGATTCAAGAATTATCTTGAATTAACAATTAACAACAATACCAACAAGGCATGCACATACAATAGTTGAATGTAGATGATGACCAAGAAAAGTTTTGGAATTTGGTTTTTATTTCCGCTTGGGGAAATACAGAAACTGCAGGTTTTTGTTTTTTCATTTCAATATGTATTTATAGTTTCCCTTTCGGGACAGGAATTGGCACCTTCCCCGAAACCGATCGGGGGGTTGTCAGTGGGTCATAGAGCCTGATCTCTCGCCACTTCTGTATAAATCAATAAAGCAATTTTATTGAAGACAGATTGGTATTGCTACCAAATATTATTTCAAATATATAGGGATGTTGCCATTGAAACCAAATTTAATTTTTATTTAAAATGTAATACACTGATTTACAGCTCATTAATTTTTATTTATTTTAATAATGCCTGATTTAAATCTTCAATAAGATCATCTGAATTTTCCAAACCAACAGAAACTCGAATTAAATTTTGAGGCGTTTTAGTATCTGGTCCTTCAACAGAGGCTCTATGCTCAATCAAACTTTCAACTCCACCTAAACTTGTTGCCTGTAGAAATAATTTAACAGAGTTAACAACTTTACGGGCTTCTTCAGATCCACCCTTTACCAAAAATGATAACATAGCACCAAATGCCTTCATTTGTTTTTTTGCGATCTCATGACCAGGGTGATTTATTAATCCAGGATAGTATACTTTTTCAACCAGCTCATGTGAATCAAGAAAATTAGCCAAAATAACAGCATTCTCATTATGTGCCTTCATTCTATAAGGCAAGGTTTTAATTCCTCTAACGGTCATATAACAATCAAATGGGGAAGGAACAGCGCCTGAAAGAACCTGTACACTTTTAATCTTTTTCCAGAAATCATTGTTTTCTTTCGTAGCTAAAGCACCACCCATCACGTCGCTATGTCCACCGAGATATTTGGTTGTTGAATGCATAACTAAATCACAACCTAATTCCAAAGGTCGTTGAAGCATTGGAGTGCTAAAAGTATTATCACAAACCACCAAAATGCCCTGATGTTTTGCAAGGTCAGTAATTGCTGCAATATCACAAACCTTTAACAAAGGATTTGAAGGTGTTTCAATCCAGATTAACTTTGTTTTAGGTTTAATTGCATTTTTTATTGCTGTTAAATTTGATAAATCAACAAAATCTACATCAATAATTCCAGAAAATACCTGTACTAATTGATTACGAAGTCCGTGATACATATCATCAGGAGCAATTATATGTACACCGGGTCCCAAAGCCTGAAATACAGCTCCTCCAGCAGCATTTCCTGATGAAAAAGCTGCAGCTTCATTAGCGCCTTCTAATTTTGCAATTACATTTTCCAGAGATTTTCTATTGGGATTATCAGCTCTTGAGTAAACAAATCCTCCGGGATATCCACCATCATCACCACGTTCAAAAGTAGTTGACAAAGTAATAGGCTGGATTGCAGCTTTGTTATGCTCATCTTTTGTGTTACCAGCGTGTATAGCGATAGTCTCAATCTTCATAATCATTCAATTTAAAAATTATATTCTCTTTTATGGTACCAAGTTAAATAAAGAATAAAAAAGGATAGCTCATTTTACCAATTTATTACAAATGAATGTATCGGCACTATAAAAAAAATTAAAAATATGCTTTTACAAGCAAATGATATTGAATGATGTACAATATTGTACTTTTGTACAAATAGTACAATGAAAGCTGAGACAAACCTAGACCTGATCATACAGGATTCAAATCTTTCTGCAGAACTCAAAAATATTGCAGAAAAGGTTAGATCAAATCAACGTATTTCTATTGATGAAGGTATCATACTTTATGAAAACGCCGAATTAGGGTATTTGGGCGTGCTTGCAAATTATATTCGGGAAAAGCGACACGGCGACAAAACTTATTTCAATCGAAATTTTCACATTGAGCCTACCAATTTATGTATCTATGATTGTAAATTCTGCTCATATTCAGTCTTGATTAAAGAAAAATCGCAAGGCTGGGAATATACGCTTGAGGAAATGCTTGAGATCGTTAAAAAATACGACGGACAGCCTGTAACAGAAGTACACCTAGTGGGGGGAGTTTTGCCTCAGTATGATTTGAAATTTTACTCCGAACTCTTTACTGCTATTCATAAACACAGACCTGAACTTCATGTAAAAGCATTAACACCTGTTGAATATCATTATATATTTAAAAAAGCTAAGATTGATTATGCAACAGGAATGAAATTAATGAAAGAAGCAGGTCTTAACTCTATACCAGGTGGTGGAGCTGAGATATTTGCTCCAGAAATTAGAGAAATAATTGCAAAAGATAAATGTACTGGCGATCAATGGCTACAAATACATGAGGAATGGCATAAATTAGGTATGCGATCAAATGCTACTATGCTATACGGTCATATTGAAGAATTTAAACATCGTATTGATCATCTTGATCAATTAAGGACATTACAAGATAGAACAGGAGGTTTTCAAACATTTATTCCTCTAAAATTCAGAAATCAAGACAATCAAATGTCTCACATACCTGAAGTTTCGGTTATCGAAGATCTTAGGAATTATGCAATTTCTAGAATATACTTAGATAACTTTGATCACATCAAAGCTTATTGGGCAATGATAAGTCGTAGTACAGCACAATTATCACTTAATTTTGGCGTAGATGATATTGATGGCACATTAGATGATACTACAAAGATCTATTCAATGGCTGGAGCTGAAGAACAACATCCTGCAATGAGTACTCAGGAATTAGTGGAGTTGATTAAACAAATTGGGAGACATCCAGTTGAGCGCGACACAATGTATACCATAGTTACTGATTATAATGATTATCAATTTCCGGAAGTGGAAAAGCCTAAATATTATCAATTACCTGTGATCAATTGAAGAAAACAATCTATATAATCCGGCATGGCGAAACAGAACTGAACAAGCTCGGCATTGTTCAGGGTCGTGGAATGGATTCTGAATTAAATGATACTGGTAGATATCAGGCCGATTCATTTTACAGAACCTATAAACATATTCCATTCGATCAAATATATACTTCTAGTTTAAAAAGGACGCATCAAACAGTTCAAAAATTTATAGAAAGTACTATACCATGGACCCAATATCCTGGTTTGGATGAATTAGGCTGGGGTATACATGAAGGCCAAGAAAGTACTGAAAAAATTAGATCAGATTTTGAAAATATAACACATAACTGGAGATCTGGCCAACTTCATCACAAATTTGAGCATGGCGAAAGCCCCTTAGAGGTTAAGGAACGTCAGTTAATCGTACTTGAAAAATTAAGAGAAGAAAATAATGACAAAAATATATTGATCTGTATGCATGGGCGTGCCATGCGTTTATTTCTTTGTTTATTGACCAATCAGCCACTCAGCGAAATGGATACCTTTCCTCACTCAAACACAACACTTTATAAAATTGGATTTGATGGCAAAGAATTTCATATCCTTGATTTTAATAATACTAACCATTTAGAATACCATTTAGATCAGTTTTGAATAAGATAAAAGTATCTGCCGTTTCCTATACCAATTCCAAACCTTTCGTATATGGATTAATGCATTCAGGTATTCTGGATCAAATTGAATTAAGCTTAGATGTTCCTTCAGATTGTGCTAGTAAACTAATTGAAAACAAGGTAGATATAGGTCTTGTTCCTGTTGCCGCATTACTTCATGTTAAGGATTATCAGATTATTTCTAATTATTGTATAGGAGCAAATGGAGCTGTTGATTCTGTTTTTATTTTCAGTAATAAACCAATTCGTGAGATTAAAACACTTCAATTAGATACACAATCACGAACCTCTAATAATCTTGCTCAAGTACTACTCAAGAATTTTTGGAAAATCAATCCTGAATTTGTGGATCATGATCAAGCCGATGCATTCGTTCAAATTGGCGACAGAACATTCGGGAAGAAAGAAAAATTTCTATACCCTTATGATCTTGCTCAAGAATGGTTCAATTTTACTGGTTTACCTTTTGCATTTGCTGTTTGGGCATCTAATAAACCAATCTCTGAAACCTTTAAAATATCATTTAATGAGGCCTTAAAACTAGGTATTGATCATAAAGAAGAAATTTTAAAAACTTTAGATAAAGTAGAAAACTTTGATCTAGATAATTATCTGATGAAAAAAGTGGATTTTATTCTAGATGATGAAAAACTGAAAGCTATAGTTAAATTTCATCAGTTGATTAGAGCGTTATAAAAATTAATTATTAAAGCCTAGATAATACCAATTGAATTGCTCCATCAATTATTTTAGCTGGATTGGAAGAAAATTTATGGCTAACCCTATTTGCTAATATCGCATTAATAGATAGCGCTTTGTGACCTAAAGCTTTTGACAAAGCATATATCCCGGCAGTTTCCATCTCCAAATTTGCAATTCTGTGTTCTTCAAAAGAGAATGAACGAAATAGCTTTAATAGATCAGGAAATGAAGCTTTTGCACGTACTTCTCGACCCTGAGGTGAATAAAATCCAGGGGCTGTAAGGGTTATACCTTTTATAAGATCTTTGCCAATTGTTTTTAACAAACCATGATCAGCTGACGAGACATAGGATGAAGTACCCTTTAAACTATAAAAATGAGTGCTTACAGCCTTTTGCAATAAGCGTTCATCACTAGAAAGCTCGTGTACATAATATTGCATCAGGGAATCAAGTCCTAAACCATATTCAGAAACTATAATACTATCCATTGGTATATCTTCTTGAACAGTTCCCGAAGTACCAATACGTATAATATCCAG
>CAMDKO010000006.1 GCA_945901155.1 Pedobacter schmidteae | reverse complement strand
GCTACAGAAAAAGAACTAAGCCCCCGCGGCTATAAGCGGAATGAAATTATAAAATGCTTAGTGGGTACCACCAAACACAAGAAAATGTTCTTATTAAATCTCAGAAAACCTTATAAACGAAAAAACCCCCCGAACATCATCCGGGAGGTTAAATCTTATTAATTAATTACACTCTTTTTGTTTTGATACGAGCTGCTTTACCAGTTAACTCGCGCAGATAGAATAGTTTCGCTCTACGAACTTTTCCATGACTATTTACTTCGATCTTATCGATGTTCGGAGAATTTACTGGGAAGATACGCTCTACTCCAACTCCATTTGACATTTTACGTACTGTAAACGTTTCATTAACACCTACACTATTGCGCTGGATAACAACACCCTGATAAATCTGGATACGTTCTTTATTTCCTTCGCGAATTTTATAGTGAACACTAACCGTATCACCGGCTTTGAATGCAGGAACTTGCTTTATAACTACAGCCTGCTCTTCAACAAATTTTACTAAATCCATGATTTTAAGCTCTTAATCCGATTTTTAGCCCGTAAAAATCGGATTGCAATATTAGGAAAAATATTTTACTTATAAAAGGATTTTAGATAATTTCCCTATTAAAATTTCTTAAAGGTACAGGCAAACAGGTATATACCTGCTAATCCAAAAGATCTGGTCGCCGCTGCTTTGTGCGCTCCAGAGCCTGCTCGTGCCTCCAATCGTTAATCGCTGCCTCATGTCCGCTTAATAGGATATCGGGCACCCTGTGGCCCCGCCAGTCGGCCGGACGTGTGTAAACTGGTGCGTCAAGAAGCTCTCCTTGAAAAGAATCTGATAATGCTGAGGTTTCATCATTCAACACTCCCGGTAATAATCTGACAATGCTATCAACCAGAACCGCTGCAGGTAACTCACCTCCCGACAGAACATAATCGCCTATGGAGATCTCTCTGGTTACAAAAATATCGCGAATACGCTGATCAATTCCTTTATAATGCCCGGCAAGAATCATGATGTTTTCTTTTCCTGATAGCTCATTGGCCATACTCTGATTAAGCGTTTTTCCATCAGGTGTCATAAAGATCACCTCATCGTATTTTCGATCCCCCAGTAATTTTTCGATACAATTTGCAAAAGGCTCAATACCCATCACCATACCGCTGCCTCCACCGTATTGATAATCATCGACAGATTTCTGTTTATTTGTTGAGTAATCTCTCAGATTATGAACCACGATCTCTGAAAGCCCCTTTTTCTGTGCACGCTGCAAGATAGAATGTGCAAAAGGACTCTCCAGCAAGTCAGGCAATACGGTTATGATATCAAAACGCATAATGCAAAGATAGGAAGGAGTATTGAGATATGAGTATTGAGATGGGAGATATGAGATGGGAGATGGGAGATTTTGGGATGGGAGATTTTGGGATTAAAGCATAGACCCTGTCAATAAGCCCACACTGACCATTTGTGAAATGAAACCAACTGGAATATTAGTTAAATTCCATTTTATCAGCTAGGAAAACTAATCTTCCCCATCGATATAGAGGGAACACCCGGGTGTTTACCAAAATCTGTTTTACCACCTGCAATAGCTTCATTACCTAAAAGAGCAAACAAAACCGCCTCTTTAGCATCAGGAGCAATACCCAGATCAGAAGTAAATTTTAGTTTTTTACCAAGCTGCTCTTCGATCATACCGGCCAATACTGGATTATGCATACCACCTCCGCTGATATAAATTTCATAGGCTCCTTTGCCTTCAACACAAAAAGTAATAGCCTTTACAATCGCATTTGAAGTAAATGCAGCTAGGGTGGCCATTATATCTTCATTTGAAAGGTCATGCAAACCTGAGTTTTGAATAGCATTATTTAAATACGCTAAACTAAATAGTTCTGGGCCCGTAGTTTTTAGGTATCCTGATCTAAAAAAATCATGATCAAACAGTGACTCCACTAGTTTTTGATTCACTTTTCCACTTGATGCGATCGCCCCATCTTGATCAAAATACTTTCCGGGATAGTTCAACTGAACGTACTGATCCATCAATGTATTTCCTGGTCCCACATCTGAAGAGAAAAAATCAGTTGAACCTGCAGAAGGAAGAAATGTGAAATTGGAGATCCCTCCGATATTGAGCATGACCCGGTTTTCATCAGGATTCGAAAAAAGCAAATAATCGCCATATACAGAAAGTGGAGCACCTTCGCAACCAGCCGCTACATGTTTCTGCCTGAAATCACTGATCGTAATTATTCCTGATTTCATGGCCAGGTGATCGCCATCACCAATCTGCAGAGTAGCATTAGAATAAGCATCCGCATCACGCTGCCGTTTGGGAGCATGGTAAATGGTTTGGCCATGACTGGCGATCAGGTCAATATCTGCGGCTGAAACACCCCAATCATTTAAACTTTCGAGTAGTAGTCCAGCGTAATAATCACCTATAAACGCATTTAATAAAGTAACCTTTTCCAGGTCGACGGTTCTCTTTGCAAAAACAGATTTAAGATCTTCTTTGAATGCAGGCAAATACCCTTTACTCACAAAGTTTATGAGCTTTACTTTGGTTTCTAATCCGCTTCCGCTAAATTCACATAGGGCAATATCCAAACCGTCAAACGACGTTCCTGACATCAATCCAATAATTTTCCGAACCGGTTTATTGGCAATAGCGTAAAGAGAAGCAATATTAGGATTCATATTCTCTATAAAAATAGAAAATTAGCACGAAGGGATATACTTTTAATATTATGGCTCCAAATATATATCGATCAGGCCCTCGGGAAGGTCTACTTTGAGGATTCCATTCTCCTCATCGATCTCCACAATCAGATCATCATTCAAAGGAAACATGATCTCTTTAAATTTATAAGAAACAACTGCCACAAACTGCTGTGGATACTCATGAATTTCGATGATCTCACCCAGCTCACCAGCAGTTTCATCGTGTACGATAAAACCTTTAAGATCGGTGATTAGAAAATCATCTTCTTCTCTAACAGGCTTTAAACTATTTTGTAAGTAAAGCTTTTTTCGGATAAGAGTTTGCGCCTTTTCAATGGTATCGATATCGTCGAAGTAAAAATTTCCGGTCTGGTTATTCTGTAATTTATATGTTGAAATAAAGAATGGCACTAGCTTGCCATTGATCTCGGCAAAAACAGAATCAAGTGGAAGATCTGCTGGCTCATCGTATTCAAAATAAACCTGTACCTCACCTTTTAAACCTTTGGTTTTGGTAATATAGCCTATATAAAAACAATCCTCAATCTTCATAGCTTCAAAATAGAAACGTCATTGCCGATGCACCATTTTGAGTTTTCAACAAAGAAAACACGTTGGTAAACATCTGCAATGACGTTATTTATTTTAATAATTTAACAGAAATTATTCTGCCTTTTCGTCAGATGGAGCTTCCTCAGTTGCTTCTTCTACAGGAGCTTCTTCTGCTACAGTTTCTTCAACTTCTGCTACTGGTGCTTCTTCTTCAACTTCTGCCGAAACTTCAACTTCCTCAGTTGCTTCTTCTACAGGAGCTTCTTCAGCTACAGTTTCTTCAACTTCTGCTACTGGTGCTTCTTCTTCAGTTTCTGGAGCCTCTTCGGCTACAATTTCTTCAACCTCTGCCGAAACTTCAATTTCCGAAGTTTCTTCAACTACAGTTTCTTCAACTTCTTCAGAAGGAGTATTTTTGACAATAATTGCTGCCGCCATTTCTTCCTTCTTCTTCGATTCAGCTAATAAAGTAGCTTTTTTAATTTCTTGTTTAGATTTAGAAAGAATTTCTTTCTTTCCTTCAATCTTAACTGCTTTTCCTTCTAACCACAGAGCAAATTTTGCTTCTGCTTGTTCTTCAGTTAAAGCACCTTTTTTAACACCACCTTCAAGATGTTTCTTGTATAAAATACCTTTATATGAAAGTATAGCACGACAAGTATCTGTAGGTTGAGCGCCTTTGTTAACCCAATCCAATGCTTTTTCGAAATTAATTTCAATGGTAGCCGGATTTGTGTTTGGATTGTAAGAACCTAATCTTTCGATGAATTTACCATCTCTTGGAGCACGAGCGTCTGCTACCACTACATGATAAAAAGGTTTTCCCTTTTTACCGAATCTTTGCAATCTGATTTTAGTTGCCATTTTTTTAGTTTTATGTATTCAACATATTCCCGGAGTCTATTCTGCGGGGATGCAAAGATATTAAAAAAATAACATTTAAAAAATGTAAAACCCCTATTTTTGAGACATGTCTGAAAGAAAACCCCGAATTGCAGTAGATATGGACGAAGTTATTGCCGATCCGATATCTAAATTTATAAGTCTTTACAACCGTGATTACGGTATTCCCCTTGATCTTGAAATACTTCCCGGAAACGAGATGTATCACCATGTCCCAGAAAATATAAAATTGAAATTATGGGATTACATTAATGAAAAGGGCTTTTTCAGAGATCTGCCAGTACTTCCCGACAGTGTGGAAATACTAAAAAAGCTTCAGGAAAAGTATGATATTTTTATTGTTTCTGCTGCAATGGAATTCCCTAATTCACTGCAGGATAAGTATGAATGGCTCGAAGAACATTTTCCATTTATCGGATGGCAAAATATTATCTTTTGCGGCCATAAAATCGTAAATGTTGACATTATTATCGATGACCGCATCAAAAATTTTGTAGATTTTGATGGAAGAAAACTACTTTTTACATCGCCACATAATATGTTATTGACTGGATACGAACGAGTCGATAATTGGAAAGAGGTGGGGGATAAGTTATTATAGCGAGAGGTTTGTAAAATAACGCTTGTTGATAAAATTACTCTGGTCTTTTTTTGTTGTTTTGATTTATTGGATTTTAATGATTTGAAAAGCAGAGCCTGTTGCTCTTCGGCTGTTTCAGTCGCGTGCTTCGCAATAGTTTTGGCAATAAATTTTTGAATAAGATCATATTCATTCTGCCAAAAGCTAATGCTGCGCCCCCGTTTATTTTATTCAGGACAGAAGTGCTTTGTAAGCAGTAGCGGCATAGCTTAAATTAGACGGTCTGCATGTCCATTAATCCGGGAAACATTGATAATAGCAGCAGCCCGGCAATCTAAACGGGATCGAAGCGGCAGCCTTTTGCCTAAATCAAATTTATGTTATGATCCAAATTCCCATGGCAAAAGCTACAGCGAAGAGCCCGGCTGAAGAGCCAACGAGAATAAACCTTGCTTTTCAAAATAACATCCTGTATATTCTTATCATGCGAAAGAACTTATTTAATTCAAATAAATTCTACCGGCCATTCTCTTAAACACTAATCCAACATCTTCGGATTTAATAACAAATCCCTTTCAAACTTTTACATGTAACTTTTTGTTGCCATAATAATCTAAAAAGAAAAAACCAATCATGATAGCAGTAACGACAAACGAACTTGAAGGAAAAAAAATAGTTAAATACATCGGAATTGTAACCGGTGAAGCCATTATTGGTGCAAACATTGTCAAAGATTTCTTTGCAGGGATCAGAGATATCGTAGGCGGAAGGTCTGGATCTTATGAAGAGGGATTACGTGAAGCAAAAGATATCGCATTGCGTGAGATGCAAGAGCAGGCAACTCGATTAGGAGCAAATGCAGTTATTGGCGTTGACCTTGATTATGAAACCCTTGGAAGCAATGGAAGCATGCTGATGGTTAGTGCATCGGGTACAGCGGTTATTGTGGAAGATCGAATTTAAGTATTAAACATTTCTGATCTTAAATCGCAGAAAGATTTAATTCCACATAATCAATCAGCGAGTGGATCACCTTAATATGAATTTCCTGTGCCCTGTCGGCATATTCTGAATGGGGTGCACGAATTTCCACATCACAAAGACCGGCCATACTACCGCCATTTTTACCGGTCAGGCCAATCACTTTCATTTCCTTAATTTTTGCGGCCTCAATAGCTTTCAAAACATTTTCAGAATTACCACTGGTGCTGATCGCAAAAAGCACATCGCCCTTTTGTCCGATAGCTTCAACCATTCTTGAAAAAACAAAGGCATAGCCATAATCATTTGCCACACAACTCAAATGGGAAGGATCAGCAATTGCGATAGCTGGATAAGCGGGTCGGTCGTTTCTATACCTGCCCGATAGTTCTTCTGCAAAATGCATTGCATCACTCATAGAACCACCATTACCACAAGAAATAACCTTGCCACCCGTTTGAATAGCATCAACTAAGATCTTTCCAGCTGATTCAATAGTACTGAAATTATTAGGGTCAGCAATAAATGTATCCAGTACTTCTCTGGCTTCGGTAAAATGTTGTTTAATTCTATCCATTAGAGATTCACAAATTTATAAACAGCTCCTTTTGTTCCTTTTGGGCCCACTTCCTGATTGGTCAAGACATACAGCTCAGCAAAATTATCCTCGGCAAATCCCAGGATTTTTAAATCGCCGGATGGTTTGCCTGTTAATTCAATATTTCCACGGGTCCATGTTTGACCCTTATGCTCTAGAAAGAACAGTGGTCCGGTCCAGTCTCCAAATATATATTTTCCTGATAGTACTTTTATTGCCGATCCGTTATAAACATATCCACCGGTAATACTAATACCCAATTCATGCTTATATTCATTAATGGGCAATTTTAGTTTATCGGTTTTACAATTTGCTTCAGGATCAAAACAATGTGTGGCTTCCATGATCTTCCATCCATAATTACCACCTTTTTCAATGATATTAACCTCTTCAAATTTATTTTGGCCAACATCAGCTGCAAAAAGCTGACCGGTTTTACGGTCAAAAGAAAATCGCCAGGGATTACGCAAGCCATAGGCCCAAATTTCTGATTTTGCCCGCTTTCCAACAAAAGGATTATCCTGAGGAATTTTATACGAACTTTCTGTATTTACATCTATCCTTAGAATTTTTCCAAGCAAGGTGTTCATATTTTGACCATTACCCGAAGTTCCATGTTTATCACCCGCACCGCCACCATCTCCCAATCCGATGTATAAATAACCATCCGGACCAAATTTAAGATCCCCGCCATTATGATTGCTTTCTGGCTGCTGAACGGTCAGTAAAACTCTTTCGGATGCGGAATCTGCCCTCAGGGGATCAGAAGATGTGATAAATTCGGAAACGACCGACTGGTGATCACTTCCTACTTCAGTGGCAGGAGCACTATAGTAAACATAGAATTTTTTATTGCGTTTATAATCAGGATGAAGAGCTATACCCAATAAACCTCGTTCATCATAAGCACCGCTCAATTTAACAAGCTTATGCTTTAAGTCAAGAAATGCTACTTCAAGAAGATCCTTACCTTTTAAAACCCTGATCTGTCCGGTTTGTTCAGCAATGAGCATGGTTCCATCCGGAGTAAATGCAGCTGTAACAGGAGAATGAAGCCCGTCAGCAATTTTCTGGATTTTAAGTGAAATTACTGGCTCGTTTGTCTTTTTTGATGATGGTGCCGAGCATCCTATACCTAAAACAAATAACATGCTAATCAGGAAACTCAATTTTTTCATACGCCTCATATAAATTTAAATAAAGGATTAATTAAGTTTTAACCTGATATTTAACTATAAAACCCGTTACTCAAAAATGCAGAAATTACAGATTTCCTGATTTAGAGCGATAAAATATCAACGATCTTTAATAGCTCAGAATTTACATCCGTATTATGTTTAATGGCACTGCTAAAGGGGGTGAAATGTATTTTCTGATTCACTATACCAATCATTTCACAGCTTCTACCTTCAATCAAAGCTTCAACAGCCGCTACGCCTAACCTGCTGGCCAACACCCTGTCCATACAGGATGGCGCACCGCCTCTTTGAATATGTCCCAAAATAGAAACCCTCGTATCAATACCCGGAAATTTATCTTTTACAATTTTTGCGATTTCAAAGGCGCCACCAACATCATCTCCTTCAGCAACAATAATGATCTTTGACGACTTATCCTTCCTGCTTATTTCCAATCGATGGATTAAAGCATTGATATCTGTTTTGGTTTCGGGGATCAAAATTGCCTCAGCACCAGAACCAATTCCACTTCTTAAAGCAATCAAACCGGAGTCCCGGCCCATAACTTCAACAATAAACAATCTATCATGCGACTCGGCGGTATCACGTATCTTATCTACAGCATCAATAACGGTATTTATGGCGGTATCATAGCCAATAGTATAGTCGGTACCCATTAAATCATTATCAATGGTTCCGGGAAGTCCGATAATAGGAATATTAAACTCTTCATGAAAAATATTGGCTCCTGTAAATGTACCATCACCACCAATAGCCACAATGGCATCAATTCCATTATTCACTAACTGTTCATAAGCCTTGGCTCTGCCTTCTTTTGTTCGGAATTCATCACTTCTGGCAGTTTTCAATAAGGTTCCACCACGTTGAATGATGTTTGCCACTGATTTTCTATCCATCTGCTTAAATTCACCGCTGATCATTCCGTCATAACCACGCAAAATGCCTGTAACATCCAAATCATAATACAATGCGGTTCTTACAACCGCACGTATTGCTGCATTCATTCCAGGCGAATCGCCTCCAGATGTAAAAACACCAATATTTTTAATATTTGCTTTGTTCATTTTATTATTTCTTTTCAAAAGCGATCTTACCGCTTTCTAAAAATTTAATGTAATTATTTACATCCAAATTAAATGCCTGTGGCGCAACTAACACGGTTCCGGTATGATCAGCTATCACATAATAAGGCTGTGAATTCGTACCAAATTTTGAGGCCTGAAAATCACTCCATTTTTGCCCAATCGAACTTACTTTTTTTCCACTAAATGCTGAATTGTATTTCTCTTCCTGACTTAATTCTGTTTTATCATCCACATATAAAGATATCAAAACATAATCTTCGCGAAGGCGACGCAATACTTCCTTATCGGGCCATACACTAGCCTCCATTTTACGACAATTGGTACAGCTCCATCCTGTAAAATCAATCAAAATGGGTTTGTTTACGCTTTTTGCATAAGCAAGACCCTGCTCATAATCATAAAATGCATCCAAACCATGCGGCGCATGGAACAAGCCTGCATACTTTTTTTCAGATGTCTGAGCCTTAGTTTCCGAAGATCCAGCATTTGAGTAAAGATCAAATTCTTGGGTCGTCTGTGGCGGTAGCCAGGCACTAATTCCTTTCAATGGCGCTCCCCATAAACCCGGTATCATATAAATGGTGAAACCCAAAATAAACATAGCAAAGAATAACCTTGGTAATGAAAGAAAATTGATCTCAGAATCATGTGATAAGCGAAGTTTACCTAGCAAATAAAGTGACCACATTCCAAAAACCACAATCCAGATGATCAAAAATATATCTCTATTGAAAATGCCCCAATGGTAAGCAAGGTCAACATTTGATAGGAACTTAAAAGCAAGTGCAATTTCCAGAAAGCCGAGTGATACCTTAACAGTGTTTAGCCATCCGCCCGATTTTGGCATCTCTTTCAACCAGGATGGAAATATTGCAAAAAGGGTGAAAGGAATTGCCAATGCTAATGAAAATCCAAGCATCCCAATGGCTGGGCCTAAGTATGAACCCTTAGAAACTGCATCAACCAACAGGGTACCAATAATTGGGCCTGTACATGAAAATGAGACCAGAGCAAGTGTAAAAGCCATAAAAAATAAACCCATGAAGCCGCTTTGATTCGACTTTTCATCCATTTTATTAACTAAAGCGGATGGAAGAGTGATCTCAAATGCACCCAGAAAGGAAATTCCGAAAATGATCAGAGCCACAAAGAACAAAAGATTGAAAGTGGCACTGCTGGCAGCTTCATTTAAGGCCGAGGCGCCAAAAATCAGGGTTATTAATAATCCTAGAGCAACATAAATGATAATAATTGACACACCATAAATAACGGCACTTCTGATTCCCTTTGCTCTTGAACCCGACTGCTTGGTAAAAAATGAAACCGTCATCGGAATCATTGGGTAGATACAGGGCATAAAAAACGCGGCAAGGCCTCCAATAAATCCAGCAATGAAAATGGCCCAAAAGGACCCCTCAGCCTTTGAAGCAGTTTTATTAGAAACTATAGCTGAAGCAACGATGCTAGAACTAGTATCAGCCACTTGCCCAGCTACGATAGCACTGTCGGGAGAGATACTTTCTGAAGCTATTACAACATCAGAACCTGCAGTTAGAGGAACCTCAAATTCAACTTCGGCAGGAGGCAAGCAACGTTGATCGTCACAAACCATAAATTCAAGCACCCCCGTAATAGCTGTTATAGGTTTGTTTAAGCTAATACGCTGTTTAAATACTGCCTGATTTTTATGCCAGGCTATTTCCATATTGAAATTCTTATCAAAAGCAGTTATTGGTTTAGGGCTTTCAGTAACTTTCCCAATTAACTTATATGCAGCAGAAGGGTTGAATTTAAAGGAAGTTGGAATTGGCCCTCCTTCTTCAATAAATTGAGAATAAAGATGCCATCCCTTTTCAATTTTTGCTGTTATTAACAGATCAAACTCTTTATCATTTATTTTTTCTGATGAATAAGACCAGTTGACTGGGTCGAATATCTTGGCATTAGGATCAGGAAACTGAGCCTGTGCAGCAAAACAAAAAAACAGTAATACTATTCCCAAAAGTTTCTTCATGTCCTTATTAAATTATAAACTCAATTTCTTTAGTGTTAAAAATTCTTGTCTCATGTTCTGTTTCAAGTATGAGCTGGCCAATGTCAGTTATTCCAATGATTTTTCCATTTTGAACCCTTCCATCAAACTTGAATGAAGCCCATTGATCCTTTAGATACAACAGATTAAGATATTCATCATTGATCTTTTTTAGGGATCCGCCTTTAAGCTGAAGATACCTGGCTTCAACAGCACTGCAAATTTCACCTAATAATCCCAATAAGTCGTAATCCTGATGTAATTCTTGTTTAAGTGAGGTAACATTTTTAAGAATTGCAGGAAAATATTCTTGATTCACATTCAAACCTACCCCAATTATGGCATACTTAATTTTATTGCCTTGAACAATATTTTCAATCAGCATTCCACCAATTTTTTTAGTGTGGATATACAGATCATTGGGCCATTTAATAAAAGCACTTGCAGGAATATAGTTTGTCAAAACATCATTTAGAGCAATGCTAATTGCCTTATTAAGGTCAAATTGCCTATCCACGGCAAGAAAAGACGGCATCAACAGGATACTAAAAGTCAGATTTTTACCCGCTTCGCTTTGCCATAAATTTTCGGCCTGGCCTCTTCCAGCATATTGCTTTTCTGCCATTATTACAGTACCATCCAATAATGGCGTAGATTTTGACACAGCATCCTTAAGAAAGGTATTTGTTGAGTCTACCTCTTTTAATGTAATTAGATTATGACCAACAAATAGTCCTGAAAAAGTATTATTTTGCAATGAAGATTTGCTTTATATAATTTATCAAAAATAAAATTTTTTAATGGTAAAAAATAAAAATGCTCAAGAATCAACGTCAATCTCTGAAATTGTGGTTCATGGCATACAGGAAAAAAAAGGAAATGAAATTGTACGTCTTGATTTAAGAAATATACACAGCTCTGTTGCCGATTACTTTGTAGTTTGTCATGCCGAATCATCTACCCAACTAAAAGCTATTGCACAAAGTGTTGAAGAGGAAGTTTTTAAAGCACTCAAACTTGAACCATGGAGAAAAGAAGGATATCAGCAGTCTGATTGGATTATTCTTGATTATGTAGATGTTGTGGTTCATATTTTCAAAACCGACAAGCGCGAGTACTATGGAATTGAAGATCTTTGGGGAGATGCAGAAATGCAATCCTATAAAAGTGCATAAACCTTTTGAGGTAAATGTTGGTTAAAATAAAAATACTTATTGCTATAAAATGAAAGAAAATAATTCGGATACAAAGAAGCCCATCAAAAAAATACCAGGAAAAAAGATCGTAGCTAAACCGCCTAAGTTTAATATAATGTGGCTTTATGCTGTCATTATACTAGGTTTATTTGTTGTTCAGTACATATTCAGCTCGAATAATGCAAAAACGATCAGTTACCAGAAGTTCGAAACAGAAATGTTGAAAACTGGTGATGTTGAAAAACTGGTCTCTTATAAAAACGGCGATCTTTACAGTGTCGATGTATACATCAAAAAAGATCGTTTAGACCAAAAAAAGTACGAAGATGTAAAACCCAAGGGTAGTTTTAATGCAGCAACTACAGGGCCTCAGTATACGTTTACACAGGCAACCTATGAGAGTTTTGAAAGTAAAATCAATGAAGCAGAGAAAGCCCTTCCGGCCAATCAGCGTACACCAATAGTTTCTGAAACTAGAGAAAGTCCTTGGGCTGGATGGTTTATGTCATTTATTTTACCTGTGCTTTTGCTTGTTGGTTTCTGGGTATTTATAATGAAACGGATGGGTGGTGGTGCCGGAGGTGGCGGTGGTGGTCAGATATTCAATATCGGAAAATCCAAGGCTACATTATTCGATAAAGAATCTCAGGTAACCATTACATTCAATGATGTTGCCGGATTAGAAGAAGCAAAACAGGAAGTGATGGAGATCGTAGATTTCTTGAAAAATCCCAAAAAATACACCAATCTGGGAGGTAAGATACCTAAAGGTGCACTTCTGATCGGTGCGCCGGGAACCGGTAAAACTTTAATGGCAAAAGCGGTTGCAGGCGAAGCTCAGGTTCCATTTTTCTCACTTTCAGGTTCAGATTTTGTTGAAATGTTTGTTGGAGTTGGTGCATCGCGCGTTCGGGATCTGTTCAAACAAGCAAAAGAAAAAGCGCCTTGTATCATATTTATTGATGAGATAGATGCCATTGGACGTGCCCGTGGAAAGAATAATATTGTTGGTGGAAATGATGAAAGAGAAAATACGTTGAACCAGTTACTGGTTGAGATGGATGGATTTGGAACTGACTCCGGAATTATCATTCTGGCAGCAACAAACAGACCAGATGTATTAGATACAGCTTTACTTCGTCCGGGACGATTTGACCGGCAGATATCCATTGACAAGCCTGACTTAGTTGGGCGTGAACAAATTTTTAAAGTTCACCTGAAACCATTAAAACTTGCTAAAGGTGTAGACGCCAAAAAATTATCAGCTCAAACTCCTGGTTTTGCAGGTGCCGAAATTGCGAATGTTTGTAATGAAGCAGCCCTAATTGCTGCCCGTCGCAATAAAGAAGCTGTAGATATGCAAGATTTCCAGGATGCAGTAGATCGTGTGATCGGTGGATTAGAGAAAAAGAATAAAATCATATCTCCTGAAGAAAAAAGAATTGTAGCTTATCACGAAGCAGGTCACGCCATTGCGGGTTGGTTCTTGGAACATGCCGATCCCTTGGTTAAGGTTTCAATTGTTCCCCGCGGTGTAGCAGCATTGGGGTATGCGCAGTATCTGCCAAAAGAACAATTTCTATATACCACAGAACAATTGATTGATGGTATGTGTATGACATTGGGTGGTCGGGTAGCCGAAGACCTTGTGTTCAATAAAATATCGACAGGCGCTCAAAATGACTTGGAACGTATCACAAAATTGTCTTATGCCATGGTAACTATCTATGGAATGAACGATAAAGTAGGTAATGTTTCATTTAACGATACGCAGGGAGAGTATCAGTTCAACAAACCATACTCAGAAAAAACATCCGAAATGATTGATGTTGAAGTTCGTAATCAAATTGATCAGGCCTATCAACGTACCAAGCAATTACTCACTGAAAAACGTGATGGACTTGAAAAGCTTGCTGAAAAACTACTGGAAAAAGAGATTCTTTTCCAATCAGATCTTGAAGAAATTTTAGGAAAGCGTCCGTTTGACAATCGTACAACATATGATGAATTTGTGAATGGAATTGAGCCTAAAGCTGAAATAGAAGAAATAGAACAAGAAGAAATAATAGATCATATTATTGATCTTCCAGAAAAAAGTTCAAAACAAGATTAACATAAATCAAAATATGATCACGAAATCAAAACATACAAAAATGTCGTGGTTTCGTGATTTAATATATAGTTGTCCATGAAAGAAACAACTTCTAAAGAAAAGATGTTGAAGAAGATCCGAAAGGCGCTTCTTGAAAAACGCGATAATCCTTATCCAAATTTAGAAGATACCCCGCTTTACGAAGAATATAACGATCATCTGGATGTTCTTTTTGCCGGACAATTAAGTGCAGTTTCAGGAAATTTTGTGTTCTGCGAGGACGAAATTCAGCTGATCGAAAACTTGCTTGACCTTACTGAGAAAAATAATTGGCGAAGAATCTACGCATGGGAAACTGGATTGCAGTCACTATTAAACAAGTATGAATTCCCTTTTTACAGTACCGATACAGAGTTTTTAAATGCTGATGTGGGCATCACTTACTGTGAAGCTCTGGTTGCTCGGAATGGGAGTGTACTTGTTTCGAATGGAACAGCAGCTGGACGAAGGTTAAGTATCTATCCGCACATACATATCGTGATCGCCTACACTTCTCAATTGGTACTCGATCTGAAAGACGGATTTAAAGTTTTGAAAGAAAAATATCCTGAAAACATGCCTAGTATGATTTCAAATATTACCGGACCGAGTCGTACTGCAGATATAGAAAAAACATTGGTTTTAGGCGCACATGGACCAAAAGAGCTCTATGTTTTTCTACTCGAAAATTAAAAAGATATCAATTTATCCAATTCCTAGACGCTTACTAGATCAAATATTACAAATCATTTTCACCTCCAGCTCATAAGAGCCAGTATCATGAATATTTAAGGAGCAGTTTTTTTGATATCTAAAAATTGATAATGGCAATTTTAAGGATGAGGTGTTTAATTTGAAAAGAATATGTACCTTTAATACAATAAACCAATATAGTATTCCGTATAATTTCTTTTGATGAGCACTAGTATCAAGTCTATAATCGTAGGGACGGGTAGTTTTGTACCTGTAAATATCATTTCAAACACTGACTTTTTAGAACATCGTTTTTACGAAAAAAATGGCGAACCCATTTTACGTGAGAATTCTGAAGTGATACAAAAATTTCAAGATATCACCGAAATTGAGGAACGTCGTTATGCAAATAAAGAGCATATGGCATCTGATTTGGGCTATTTTGCGGCTTTAAATGCTATTGAAAGTTCTGCTATTGATCCTGAAACTTTAGATTATATCATTGTTGCACACAACTTTGGAGATATTACACCAGGAAGTACTCGTGTAGATGTACTTCCAACTCTGGGATCAAGGATAAAGCATAAATTGGGAATAAAAAACCCGGATTGTGTAGCCTATGATCTTCCTTTCGGTTGTCCTGGTTGGCTGCAGGGAATGATACAGGCTGATTATTATATCCGCTCAGGTGATGCTAAGCGGGTACTTATTATTGGGACAGAAACCTTATCCAGAGTTACAGACCCCCATGACAGAGACAGTATGATCTATGCCGACGGTTCTGGTGCAACCATCCTAGAAGGAAGAATAACAGAAAATGAAGGGATATTAGCACATAAAACACAAACTCATACCTCGGCAGAAGCCTATTATCTTTATTCAGGTGGCTCCAGCAATCCTGATCTCATAACAGACGATCAATTCATAAAAATGGATGGCCGAAAAATATATGAATATGCCTTAAAAAATGTTCCTCTTGTTATCCAGCAAACACTTGACAAATCAGGTACTGATGTGCGGGATGTTAAAAAAGTACTGGTTCATCAGGCAAACGGAAAAATGGATGAGGCTATTCTTAAAAGGCTGTTCAAATTGAATGGAATTACGGATACACCAATGGATGTGATGCCGATGACTATTGCAAATTTTGGTAACAGCTCAGTAGCAACGGTTCCAACTTTATTAGATTTAATCTTAAAAAATAAACTGAATGAGCACCAAATCAACAAGGGGGATACGGTTGTTTTTACTTCGGTTGGTGCAGGGATGAATATAAACTCTATGGTTTATCGCTTTTAACTAAAGCGTTTTTCTATCCATATTTTTTACTAATTCAGCACTAGGTTTAGACCTGTTTTCAATAATATTATCATAGATCAAAAATTAACCATAAAAGCAAAAAAAAAGCGATCAGGAAACCTGACCGCTTAATAATATTCAAAAAGAAGCTTAAACAGCTGCTTGTACTACTTCTTCAGCATAGCCTTCGTCAACAACAATTCTACCGCAATGCTCACATACAATAATACGCTTACGTTGACGGATATCTAGTTGTCTTTGTGGAGGAATCTGATTAAAACATCCTGAACATGAATCACGCTTAATGGTAACTACTGCAAGTCCATTTTTTGCATTTCTGCGCAAACGGTGATATGCGATCAAAAGACGTTCCTCAATATGTTTTTCAGCTACTTCAGCTTTTGCCTGGATACTTACTTCATCTTTCTCAGTTTCAGCAGTAATCGTATCTAATTCAGCTTTCTTTAACTCAAGATCTTTTTTACGCTCAGTAATAACAGCTAAGGCTTTTTCATAGATCTCAGTTTTGTTCTGAATGTCGAATGAAAATTCTTTAATCTTTTTCTCAGAAACCTGAATTTCTAAACCCTGGATTTCGACCTCTTTAGAGATCGCATCGTATTCACGGTTATTCTTAACGTCCTTAAGTTGATCATCATACTTCTTTGTAGCAGCAAGAGCATCTTTGATCATGTTCTTGCGAGTTACGATCGAATCTTCAAGTTCATCAAGCTCTGCCTTTATTTTCTGTATCCGGGTCTCTAAACCTGCAACTTCATCTTCAAGGTCTGATACCTCCATTGGAAGTTCACCTCTTGTTTGACGGATCTTATCGATCTGTGTGTGAAGGGTCTGAAGTTCGAATAATGCTTTTAATTTCTCTTCTACTGATTGTTCCATTAAATCAAATAATTTATGGGGTTTGTGTTCTGTGATGTTAAACGGAGGGCAAAGTTACAAAATTTTTCTGTAATTAATTCCAACAATAATTCCTGTGTAAACTGCTCACTTTCAAAATGTCCAACATCGGCAATAATTAGTTTCCCTTCTGCATCAAAAAACTCATGATATTTAAAATCTGCAGTGATAAAAATGTCTGCACCAGCATTTAGTGCATTTTGCAAGAGAAAGCTTCCAGAACCACCACAAACCGCCACTCTCCTGATTTTTTTCGATCTTATTTCGGTATGACGAATAACCTTGGCACCCAATTTTTCTTTAACAAATTTCAAAAATTCCAGCTCATCCCAATCTGATTCAAGGTTGCCTATCATTCCTGATCCAACTTCTTGAAAACCATTAGTTAAGGGATAAATATCATAGGCAACTTCTTCGTAAGGATGCACCCCAAGCAGCGAAGCAATGATCACTCGCTCCATATTTACTGGATAAATCACCTCAATCCTCACCTCTGCTTCATGGTGTTGCTTACCAATTTCACCAACATAGGGATCAGAACCAATACCAGCCTTAAAAGTACCGCTACCCTCTACATTAAAACTACATTCCGAATAATTTCCAATCATTCCAGCACCAGCTTCAAAAAGTGCTTTGCGCACATTTTCTGCATCTGCAATGGGGCAAAAAATGACCAATTTTTTAAGTAAACCTCCTTTAACTTTCAAAATACTGACATTTCGGATATCCAGCTTTTCACATATTTTTCTGTTTACTCCTTGCAGAATATGATCCAAATTTGTGTGTATCGCGTAAATGGCAATATCATTTTTAATTGCTTTCATCACCACTCGTTCCACATAGCTATTTCCATTAAACTTTTTAAGGCCCTTAAAAACAATGGGATGGTGAGAAATAATCAAATTGAAACCGAGCTGAATGGCTTCATCAATAACAGACTCTGTGCAATCTAATGAGATCAGTGCACCAGATAGTTCCATATCCTGATTGCCAACAATAAGACCTGAATTATCATAGTCTTCCTGATAAGCCAATGGTGCGATCTCTTCAAGAAAAGAGGTTAATTCTCTTAATTTCATATTCAAAGATACCCTATTTGTTTAACCAGCTCCAAATCCGGATGATCAGAATGATTCAAAATATGTTACGTTAGTTTTGTGCTTTTACTAAATTACGATTTAGTATGATTTAAATAAGCAGAATTGCTTCACATTAAACCTCCACGACAAATATTTGGCCCCTAAATAGTATATTTGAGTCGAAAATTAGGGCGTGAATATTCGGGATATTTTAATTCAGTATAAATCGGACCCCCGCATAGCCATCCTGGCAGAAAGCCTTAATAAAGGTAGAAAAACTCGGGTTCATTTAAAAGGTCTTATCGGGTCAAGTGATTCGGTCATTGCGATAGCTGCGTATTTTTTACTTCACAGGCACATGATCTTTGTGCTACCAGAACGTGAAGAAGCGGCGTATTTTTTAAGCGACCTTGAAAGCCTTCTTGAAAAAGAGGTTTTGTTTTTTCCCTCATCATTTAGAAAATCATTTGAATTTACCCAAGTCGACAGCAGTAATGTTTTGCAGCGTGCCGAAGTGTTAAACGAACTGAATCATACCAGTGAATTCGGAAAAATAATAGTTACCTATCCGGAGGCCTTAGCAGAAAAGGTCATTGACCGGCAGGCACTTGAAAAAAATACACTCGAAATTTCTGTAGCAAACAAACTAAGCATTGAATTCATCAATGAGTTTTTAATCGAATATGAATTTGAACGTGTTGATTTTGTTTATGAACCAGGACAGTTTTCAGTCAGGGGAGGTATTGTAGATATCTTTTCTTTTTCGCATGACCTCCCTTACCGAATCGAGTTCTTTGCTGATTATATAGAAAGTATACGAACCTTTGAAATTGAAGACCAGCTTTCGGTTGAACAGGTAAAAAGCATTACCGTTGTGCCCAATGTTCAGTCGAAATTTCTAACAGACCATAACATATCCCTTCTTGAGTACATTGATCAGGATAGCATTATCTGGTTCAAAGATGTAGAATTCACTCTTGACATTGTAAAAACGGGCTATAAAAAAGCGGTAGAATTCTGGAAGGCATTAACTGCTGAAGATAAGAAGCAGAACCCTCAATGGATCGATCCAAAATTTAACTTCACAGATGAAAAGATGCTGGCAGACCAGCTCAAAGATTTTGATCTGATTGAATTTGGTAAACAGTTTTTTTACGAAGCAGATGAAACCATTCACTTTGATACAAAACCTCAGCCCTCATTCAACAAAGATTTTAATCTCCTCATTCACAACTTCAAGGAAAATGAAAAAGCGCATGTCGAAAACCTGATCTTCACCGATTCAACAAAACAGATAGAACGTTTATACAGCATTTTTGAGGACTTAAAAGCTGGGGTTCAATTCAAACCTATTCACCACTCGCTAAGGGAAGGGTTTATTGATCACGGCCAAAAATTAGCCTGCTATACTGACCATCAGATTTTCGACAGATATTACAAATACAAATTAAAGAAGGGTTATATCCGTAGTCAGGCAATTACCCTGAAAGAGCTTCGTGATTTAAAGCCCGGAGATTTTATTACGCATATAGACCATGGAATTGGTAAATATGCAGGACTTGAGAAGATTGAGGTGAATGGCAGATCGCAGGAAATGATACGCCTAGTTTATGCTGACAATGATCTTCTTTATGTAAATATCAATTCTCTAAACCGTATCTCTAAGTATTCGGGAAAAGAAGGAACTGTACCAAAAATGAACAAGCTTGGAACAGATACCTGGGAGAAGCTGAAAAAAACCACGAAAAAAAAAGTAAAAGACATTGCCCGCGATCTGATCAAACTTTACGCAATCCGAAAATCACAGACTGGAACTGCATTTCTTCCAGATACTTACCTACAAACCGAACTTGAAGCATCTTTCATTTATGAAGATACCCCCGACCAGGTAAAAGCTACCGCAGATGTTAAAAAAGACATGGAATCAGCCCATCCAATGGATCGGTTGGTATGTGGTGATGTAGGATTTGGAAAAACCGAGATCGCTATTCGTGCAGCGTTTAAAGCAGTAACAGACAGCAAACAAGTAGCTATACTAGTTCCCACTACCATTCTGGCATTACAGCATTTTAAAACTTTTACTTCGCGGCTAAAAGATTTTCCTTGCACTATCGATTATATCAACCGGTTTAAATCAGCAAAACAGATCAAAGAAACCCTCGAAAAACTTGCAAATGGCAAGGTTGATATTATAATTGGCACACACAGAATTGTAAGTAAAGATGTCAAATTTAAAGATCTAGGGCTGCTGATCATTGATGAAGAGCAAAAGTTTGGGGTAGGAGTTAAAGAAAAACTGAAGCAGTTCAGAGCCAATGTGGATACCTTAACATTAACAGCTACACCGATTCCACGCACACTTCATTTTTCATTAATGGGTGCAAGAGATCTGAGTATCATCAGCACTCCTCCACCTAACCGCCAACCTGTTCTTACCGAACTTCATGTTTTCAACGAAAAGCTAATTAAAGAAGCTGTAGAGTTTGAGATTGACCGTGGAGGACAGATTTTTTTCATTCATAACAGGGTTCAAGACCTGATGCAGCTTGGCGGATTGATCAATACCCTAGTTCCAAAGGCCAGAATTGGAATAGCTCATGGTCAACTAGAAGGAGATGCACTAGAAGATGTGATGCTAAAATTTGTTGGGGGTGAGTATGATGTATTAGTTGCCACAACAATTATTGAAGCGGGGTTAGACATCGCCAATGCAAATACAATTCTAATCAATCATGCACACATGTTTGGCCTAAGTGATCTGCATCAAATGCGCGGACGTGTTGGGCGTTCGAACAAGAAAGCGTTCTGTTATCTTTTAAGTCCGCCGTTGTCAACACTCACCAATGAGGCGCGCAAACGACTGAGCGCCATAGAAGAGTTTTCGGATTTAGGCAGCGGATTTAATGTGGCTATGCGCGATTTGGATATTCGCGGAAGTGGAAATCTATTGGGAGCAGAACAAAGCGGATTCATTGCTGAAATTGGTTTTGAGATGTATCATAAAATTCTTGATGAAGCTATTCAGGAATTAAAAGACGATGAGTTTAAAAATTTGTTTAGTGATGAAAAACCAAGGCCTTTCATATCATTCACCCATGTTGATACTGATCTGGAGGTAATGATACCTGATGAATATGTAACCAATATTGCCGAGCGGTACAATTTATATACCGAGCTTTCAAACATTGAAAACGAGGTAGATTTGGATGCTTTCAGACAGAAATTGGCAGATCGATTTGGACCAGTTCCGCAACAGGTAGTTGAGCTGATCAATACCTGGCGCCTGCAGAATCTTGGTAAAATAATTGGATTTGAAAAGATCTCTTTTAAGAACGGAGTATTAAGGGGGTATTTCCTCACGAATAAGCAATCAGCTTATTTTGAAACGGAACAGTTTGGCAAGGTACTTTCGTTTTTGCAGGCTCATCCCAGAATCAGCAATCTGAAAGAAGTAAAAAACACGCTTCGCTTAGCAATTGAACATGTTCAAACGCTAGATACTGCAATTGAAATGTTGCAGGAAATTGCACTGGTACCCGATTGCAATTAAATTTAAATACCTAACTGAAAGGCTATGGGTAGCGTATAGGAAGTTCTTACTGGCTTTCCATTAACATAACCTGGTTTCCAGATCGGGCTTAATTTAAGTACTCGTATTGCTTCTTCATCGCAACCAGCACCAATACCCCTAACCATTTTGAAGTCACTCAGACTGCCGTTCTTTTCTACAATAAAACCAATATAAACTTTCCCCTGAACTTTGTTCTCTCTTGCACGTACGGGATACTTGAGTTTAGAAGCCAAAAATTTAAGCAGTGCTTTTTGCCCACCCTGATATTCTGGAGACAGCTCCACATTTCCAAGATCATACAGCTTCCCTTCATATCTTAAGCCTTCATTTACAGACTCGGATGATGAACTAGACAGAATTTCCTTCTCAGATGATTTTAAATCTGGGCTAAGTACGGTTTCTACACTCCTTGAAGTATCAAATGAAGAGTTATGGGGTGTTTCTATAAGATTTTTTATTTCCAGCTCTCTTAATGAGCTAATCTTCCCTTCCTGATTAATGGTCATTTCGTATTGGATATCTGCTGTCACATCCTGATTGCGGGAAGGCTGATAATAACTAATTACCGTCCAGTAGCTGGCAATTAATTCATTTCCACTTCGATCAAAATCAAGAGTAGAAACGATCCAATTCAAATCAAAATTCTTCCTGTCTGCCATTCGCTTCCAATGAATATCCTTAATTCTCTGATAGGTTAGATTATGATAATTATAGTACGTACGGGTTATGGATGGAAAATAACTGGGTGGGTCAAAATATCCTTTTTTCTGATCGGTGTAAAAAACCTCTATAAACTTGATCAATGACTTTTTAACCTCTTCATCATCCATCGTAGAATTCTCATTCAGAACATCTGAATTATTCTCTATAGTAACCAACTTTGCCTCTTCTTTACTAGAAAAAACACTTGCTGCATCATCAACAAAAAAAGTGAGATAGCCCAATATTACGATAACAAGACCAAGTACAATACCCATATACAATAATGAGCGATCGGCTTTGGGCTGGTTCTCTGGTCCCGGATTTGGATTAGTGTAAAAGTTCTGCTCCATAAATTTTAGGATTCTACTGGAGGTTAAATATAAAGATTTCCAATTTTAAGGCTAGGATCAAAAAATAATGGTGATCGCGTGTAAATATACAAATACAAGAGGAGCTGCTAACAAAAGTCCGTCAAACCGGTCGAGGAAACCCCCATGCCCAGGAAGGAATGATCCTGAGTCTTTTGTTGAGAGGCTACGCTTTAGCATTGATTCGGATAAATCACCCAGGGTACCCGCAGATGCAATAATGGCACCGATCAGAAACCAGTGTATTTGCGGCAGTTCAGTAAAATAGATACTTAAAATAAATGCGGTAAGTATGCTGCATATAAGCCCTCCGGCAAAACCTTCCCAACTTTTTTTGGGCGAATGCCTTTCAAAAAGACGATTTTTTCCTAAAGTAATCCCAAAAACGTAAGCTCCGGTATCACTCGACCAAAGCATAAGAATAAAGCCAAGGGGATAATGGAACGAGTATTGGCCATCGCTAAATGCAAGGGCATAGAAAAAACAGAAGGGTACCGCTGCATAAACAACCCCAAAAATTGTGTAAGCGATATTATGGAATGGAATGCTGTGATTGCGGTACAGCTCAGTGATGATAACAAGAATGATAAAAGGAATACAAAAAAGTAAGTTGCTAATTGGTTTATCGAACAAAAAATGAAGTATAAAAGGAATGACCACGCTAAATACCAACAGAAGTCCAGTAATTACCTTGGGTTTTACATCACCGGCCTTAACCAATTTATAGAACTCTAGGGTGCACAATGTGGTTAAAATTATAAAAAGTGCCGTGAATGAATAACCATTGATCAGAATCAAAGCCAATACAATAAAAGCAAAAATGAAACCTGTTATAGCCCTTGTTTTCATTTATAATTCGTTTTCTGTGATTATTTCTAATGCTTTTTGAGCATTACCTTCATATATATACACCTCAGCCTCGCCAATTCGATAAGGAAAACCCTGCTTATTGATAAGAATAGCATCAATTTCATGATCAATTAAAACTTGTCGTACCAATTCTGATTTAAAAAAATCAGCAGATGTATATACCTTAACCCAACCTGCTTCCATCTGATAACTCTGTATTTATTTCTTTTAATTTTAAAGTATAGTTGTAAAAATACCAGAGTAATACTGCCAAAGCAGCAATGCTTGCAATAAAAACAGGCTGACTTGCGGGATCAGATTCATACATCAAATCTAAAGGCTTTCCCTGCTGCTGAAAAACATAGGCAGTAACTACTGCAACGCCATTATTCATAAAATGAGCAAGAATTGGAAGCCATAGACTACCACTCCAAACTAAAAGATATCCAAACAAGGCTCCTAGTAACATACGGGGCAAAAACCCATAAAACTGAAAATGTATGGCACTGAAGATGATTGCCGTTATCCAGATAGCAAGGTGGTAATTGCCAATCCAGCGGCCAAATAGCTTCTGTAAACAAGCCCTGAATATTAGCTCTTCACCTACAGCTGGTATGATCGCAAGCATTAACAGATTGATTAATAATACGGGAACTGATTTCATGACAAGCAGTTGCTTGGTCATTTCAGCCATTTGGGCTTCCTTAAGTTTCATCCAAGCCTCAATTTCATTTAAGAATTCTGGCAAGACCATGTTCTTGTTCAACTCATTACTAAATTCTAGAAATGGACTGAAACTGAATATGATTAATAGCGTAAGAATCGCTAAAATGAGATTAAATTTTTTGAGATTTAAGTACTTTAACCAATCGTTACTTTGAATTTTTGCAAAAATGAAGGCCGCCACCACGAACATGCCGAAAGATGAAACAATCTGCAGTAGCCTAAGCATTTCGACATTGGATGAATCGCCTTCTGACATTCTAATAATAGGCTGAAAACCATAAATTAAAATACCAGCCACAAACGCAATAATGGTAAAAACTATGGCACAAGTAAATACCAACAGAAGCAATAGTAACAGTGAGCTAAAAGGATGACGTTCTGTTGACCTTGATTTAAACATGCTAATAATTTATTTGTAATTTTGCCATTTACAACGATTGATAAGATCATGTAAAAATACACGTTCGAAAGATAGCTAATGTCTGTAAAGATAGGAAATATAGATTTAGGAGAGTTCCCACTTTTACTTGCTCCAATGGAAGATGTGAGCGATCCTCCGTTCCGTTTTGTGTGTAAGCAGAATGGGGTAGATATGATGTATACTGAGTTTATTTCTTCTGAGGGTTTAATTCGGGATGCGGCTAAAAGCCGGGCAAAGCTCGATATTTTTGAATATGAACGGCCTATTGGTATTCAAATCTTTGGCAGTGAGATTGAAAGTATGCGTGAAGCAACTCGCATTGCTACACTAGCAAAACCCGATCTGATCGATATTAACTATGGCTGTCCTGTTAAAAACGTGGCTTGTCGTGGTGCGGGAGCAAGTTTATTGCAGGATATTGATAAAATGGTTTTAATGACAAAAGCTGTTGTTGAATCTACTCATCTTCCGGTAACCGTTAAAACACGTCTTGGATGGGATGATAACACCAAAAATATTTACGAAGTAGCTGAGCGTTTACAGGATATCGGAATTCAGGCCTTAACCATTCATGGACGTACTCGCGCTCAGATGTACAAAGGCGAGGCAGACTGGACTCTAATTCGGGAGATCAAAAGAAATCCTAGAATAAAGATTCCAATTTTTGGAAATGGAGATGTAAACTCCATAGAAAAAGCTGCCCTTTGGCGTATGGAATACGAAATTGATGGTATCATGATTGGCAGAGCTGCGATTGGATATCCATGGATATTCCGAGAAATCAAACACTTTTTTAAAACTGGTGAATATTTAGCTGAACCTACAATCAGCGAGCGGGTAGAAGTTTGTAAAACACATCTAGACAAGTCTATTGCCTGGAAAGGTAATAAAACAGGAGTTTTTGAAATGAGGAGACACTACGCCAATTATTTTAAAGGTATAGCCGATTTTAAGGAATATCGGATGAAGCTGGTTTCGCTCGAGAGCATTGATGATATTCATACTGTTCTGGAAGAAATTAATGAACGTTTCCAAACAGAAATGGTCTGATAAAATTTTATTTTTATATTGTCCCTCATAAAGTCAATACATTATGGTAACAAAGATTACTGACGGAGTAAAAGTATCGGTAGACACCATATACCAACCGGAATACTCTAATCCGGTAAACGAGCATTTCATGTTCGCATATCGGGTGAAAATAGAAAATATGGGTGAATACAGTGTTCAGTTAATGAATCGCCACTGGACCATCTTCGATTCTAATGGTACAAAACGTGAAGTTGAAGGCGAAGGAGTAGTAGGCCAACAACCCATAATTGAACCCGGAAATAATCATGAATATGTTTCAGGCTGTAATTTAAAAACAGATATTGGAAGTATGAAGGGTTCGTATGAAATGAAACGAATAGTAGATGGTCAAACTTTTCGGGTCAATATCCCTGAATTTTATTTGATCACGCCTTTTAAACTTAATTAAAAAAGTTTCTATACAAAAAAGCCCCGTGCTGATAATAATCAATACGGGGCTTTTTTTATTAAACCGAAATTATTCGTCCCTTCTACCCATCAACATACTGGCATAATATACCAGAGTTGCAAGAGAACCTAAGGCGGCAACTACATAGGTCATTGCAGCCCACCAAAGTGCATCTTTGGCCTGATCATTCTCACTATCAGCCTGCATAATGCCACGATTATTCTGTAACCATAACAATGCCCGATTGCTTGCATCAAATTCAACCGGGAGGGTAATAAAGGCAAATAACGTAACTATAGCCAATGCCACAACCCCAATTGAGAGAACAGTAATATCCCCGGAAAAAATCATCAGCATCACACCAATCATTAAGGCCCATTGCGTAATCTTAGATGCTACGTTCACGGCTGGTACTACTGAAGACCTGAATTTTAACCAGCTATATGCTTTTGCATGCTGAACAGCGTGTCCACATTCGTGTGCGGCAACAGCTGCCGCTGCAACACTTCTACCATGATAAACCTCCGGGCTTAAATTAACGGTACGGTCTGCGGGGTTATAATGATCAGACAACTGCCCCTCGGCCGAAATGATCTGAACATCATATATACCATTATCCTTTAACATTTTATCTGCTATATCTTTTCCGCTATAGCCAGAGCTAAGAGGCATTTCGGTATACTTTTTAAATTTACTTTTGAAACGCCATTGAACCGCAAAGCTTACCACGGCTATGACGATCATTAAAATTATTCCCATATTATTTATTTTTTAATAAACTATTCAAAAATTATTCCGAATAAAAATAATCACAAATAATTTACCTTTAAGAACGTATGAAAAATAATTTTTCTTATTGGGAACAAGAATCCTTTTTAAGCGGTTTCGATGTGTTGATAATCGGTAGCGGGATTGTGGGATTAAGTGCAGCTTTAAGCCTGAAATCTCAAAAACCTAAATTAAAAATTGGGGTCTTGGAGGCTGGATTTCTGCCCGCAGGTGCTAGCACTAAAAATGCGGGTTTTGCATGCTTTGGAAGCATTTCAGAGCTAATTGAAGAATTAAAAACAGGAAGAGAAGAGCAAGTCGCGGAATTAATAGAGTTGCGCTGGAAGGGGCTAGAGAAGCTGAGAAAAAATCTGGGAGATAAGGCTATTTTATTTGAACAATACGGCGGTTTTGAAGTGTTTAAGGGAACCGAATCAGATTTTGCAAAAACCTGTATTGAACAAATTCCCTACTTCAATAAATTGCTGGGACCTCTAATTGGAAAGCATGACATTTATGCAGTTAATAATACTAAAATTGCTGAATTCGGTATGAATGGTATCACAAACTTGATCCATAACAAATACGAAGGCCAGATAGACACCGGAAGAATGATGCTCGCATTAGTATCAAAAGTGCAAGGGCTGGGCGTTTCAATTTTTAATAATTGCAGGGTACAAAAAATTGAATCTAAATTAAATGAACAGGTACTTATCACTAATCAAGGTAATTTCAGAGCAAAATCGAGTGTTTTAGCTACCAATGCCTTTGGTGCAGAGTTAATTTCAGAACTGGATGTATTTCCGGGAAGGGGTCAAGTTTTGATCACCGAGCCCATAAAGGGGTTGAAAATTAAAGGAAGTTTTCATTATAACCGCGGGTATACCTATTTCAGAAATGTGCACGATCGTATTCTTCTTGGTGGAGGCAGAGATCTTAATTTTGAAGCTGAGCAAACACTTGAACCCGGAATCACAGATATTATTCAGGAATCTCTTGAAAAATTGCTTTTTGAGACCATTGTTCCACAACAAAAAGTTAAGATAGAACATCGTTGGAGTGGGGTTATGGGATTTGGAAAGGAATTAAAACCGATTGTAAAGAAGATTGGGCCTGGTCTTTATTGTGCGGTTCGCTGTAACGGAATGGGTGTTGCCATGGGTAGCCTACTTGGCGAACAGGTAGCAAACCTTATTGATCTTTAAAACAGTATCCAAAAATGTATTTTTGATAAAGTTCAACAAAATGGAAATCTATAGTATTATCGTTGCAGCATTGGTGATTATTCTGTTTTTTATATTCATCAAAACCAAGACAAAAACAGGTGGAATTAGTCAGGAAGTACTCGACCAATTAAATATAAGCAAAGCAAAAGCTGAAGAACGTGCCGATAACCTGAAGGCAGAATCGGATAAGCTGCAAAAAGAGTTAGACTCTGAACGGGAAAAGCTATCTGAAGCAATGAAATCTTTAGAGGGTTCACGCTCCTATTTGAGGGCGCAACAGGAAAAAATCGACGAACAAAAAGCGGAGATCAGAAATAATCAGGAAAAATTCAATAAAGATTTTGAGCTAATTGCCTCGCGAATCCTAGATGAAAAAACAAAAAAGTTTACCGAAGAAAACCGAACCAACCTAGATATTATTTTAAATCCATTCAAAGAAAATATTAAGGCCTTTGAAGAAAAAGTTGAAAAGGTGTACAAGGCCGAATCGGATGAAAGAAATGTTTTGAAAGGCCATATTAACCAGCTGATTGAACAGTCTAACCTAATGAACCTTGAAACACAAAACCTGACCAAAGCATTAAAGGGCGATAATAAAAAGCAAGGAAACTGGGGTGAGATGATTCTAGAAAGGGTTTTGGAACGCTCCGGACTAGTAAAAGATCAAGAATACAGAATCCAGGCTTCGCATCAATCGTCTGAGGGTGGTCGTTTTCAACCCGATGTGGTTATTGATCTTCCAGATGATAAGCACTTGATCATTGATGCCAAGGTTTCTTTAATTGCATATGAACGCCTAGTGAATAGCGAAACCGAAGAAGATCGCGACTTATTTACAAAACAGCATGTTGCCTCAATACGGAATCACATCCAAGAATTATCATCTAAAAACTACAGCGAGCTCTATAAAATCAACTCCCCCGACTTTGTGATGCTATTTGTTCCAATAGAGTCTTCTTTTGGAATTGCGGTTCAAAAAGATGCGGAACTGTTCAATTTTGCCTGGGATAAACGAGTAGTTATCGTAAGCCCTTCAACCCTACTGGCAACACTGCGCACCATTGCCAGTATGTGGAAACAAGAACGTCAGAACCGGAACGTAATGGAAATTGCAAGACTAAGTGGTGAGATGTATGATAAGTTTATTGGTTTTGTTGGCGACATGGAAGGTATCGGGAAAAACATCAGGCAAAGTCAGGATGCTTATGATAAAGCCATAAACAAACTATCTAGCGGTAGGGGTAATCTTAGCATTACTGCAGAAAAAATCAAGAAACTGGGTGCTAAGACAGGAAAGCAACTGGATCAAAAATTCATTAATGAAGATGATCTTTAAAAACCCTATGATTCTGATTTAGGCAATAATTTTAAGGTAGTGGTTACAACTGTGAATTTAAGTTTTTATCGTGGTTTAATATACTTCTACATTTGAAATCAGCGGACAAGCTTTGGAATCTAGTATTGTAACCCGAATCTTCGAAGCTTGAACGGGTTCAATTTTTACTATTCTTTTATAACCTATGGTGCTTGCAGCAGCAACCTCGGTCCATTTTCCATTATTCCACACCTCCACAGTAAAACTTTTTACGCGTTGACCAAGCTTGATATATTCTTGCAGCAGGATGTACTTTACCTTAGAAGCCTTACCTAGGTCAACTTCAAAACCACCGCTTAACTGACCATCGTTTGTGGCCCAATATGTTTCTTTGTTCGAATCGGTTAGGTTTGCTCCAGCATATTTTGCTGAATTAGCTCTAAAAAAACTCGTTTTTACGCTAGCTTGTTTAGCCAAATTGTTTGCAAATTCGGTATCCAAAAGCTTTTTATAGCCTCTTAAAGATTCTACATCTTTTTCATGAAAAAGACCGCGCTGATCTGGTGGAATGTTAAGAAGCAAGGTTGATCCTCTTCCAACAGAAGTCAAATAGATATCAAACAATTGCTGGGGGGTCTTTACTTTATCATCTTCTTTGGCATGGTAAAACCATCCTGGACGAATTGAAACATCAACTTCGGCGGGGATCCACCGATCTCCATGAATTGAACCCGTATTTAATAGGTCTGATATTCCAGACTTTCCGGCATGTAAAGTATCTGTTGAAATAGTATTCCAATTGGTTTCACCAGCTAATCCGCGTTCGTTTCCTACCCATCTAACACCCGGTCCGGCATCGCTGAAAAAAATAACCCCTGGTTGAATTTTGCTAACAATGTCTAAGGTTTTTGGCCAATCGTAATAAGATTTGGCATTTATTTTTCTAGCCTCGCGAGCACCGCCATAATATCCGTCGCCACCGTTTGCACCATCAAACCACATTTCAAAAACTGGCCCGTAATTAGTAAATAATTCTTTTAACTGATTTCTGTAGTATTCCAAATAAGCCGGTCGGCCATATTCTGGATGGTTTCTATCCCATGGCGACAGGTAAACTCCAAATTTAAGCCCGTATTTTTTTGAAGCATTGGCTGCTTCTTTTACCAAATCACCTTTTCCGTTTTTATAAGGACTATTCTTTATGGAATGTTCGGTATACTTACTTGGCCATAAACAAAAACCATCATGATGTTTTGTGGTTAAAATCATGGTTTTAAAACCGGTTTCCTTTAGTGTTTTGGCCCATTGACCAGCATCCAGCGCAGTAGGGTTAAATATAGATTCCTTTTCGTCACCATATCCCCATTCCAAACCAGTAAACGTATTGGTGGTAAAATGCACAAATGCATTAGTTTCCATTTCATGCCACAACATTTGCTCTGGGCTTGGTATTGGAAAAACCGGTGCAGGCGAATTATTGTTATTGGGTTGTGCTATGGTACTTATTGACCATGTCAAAATGACTAAAAAAATTTTACCAGCTCTTATATTCATGATTTATAGTATATGATCACTAAATATTTACCTTTTTATATTCGGAAATTCGGTGAATGCACACTATTCCTGATTAGCTTTTAAAGAGTTCCAGCCCTGCGCTTTAATTGAATGAACTTTTTCTGATTTAGAGATTAGGTTACAACCCGCCGACGCTTCGGTCATATGACCAATAATGGAGATGTCTGGATTATTTTTGATCTTTTCAAAATCAGACTGCTTAATTGTAAAGAGCAATTCGTAATCTTCACCTCCGTTTAAAGCGCAAACCGTAGGGTCGATTCCAAATTCTCGAGCTGTATCATAAGTCATTGGGTCGATAGGAATCTTTTCTTCGTATAAGTTGCAACCCTTGTTTGACTGTTTGCAAATGTGCAATATTTCGGATGCAAGCCCATCAGAAATATCAATCATGGATGTTGGCTTGATTTTCATAAGCTTCAACGCTTCAACAATATCTTTCCTAGATTCAGGTTTAAGCTGACGCTCTACGATATAATCTTTACCTTCTAAATCGGGCTGAATATTAGGGTTTTCAAGAAATATGTTTTTTTCTCTTTCAAGCAACTGAAGCCCTATGTATGCACCACCAAGATCGCCTGAAACACATAAAAGATCACCTTCTTTTGCGCCATTGCGATAACAGATGTCTTTTTCGTCGGCATAACCAATACTGGTTACACTAATGATTAATCCCTGTTTTGATGAGCTTGTATCACCGCCTACCACATCAATGCCGTACTTTTCACAGGCGATACTAATGCCTTGATATAATTCCTCAATAGCTTCAAGGGGAAATTTGCTGGATAAGCCAATAGATACCGTGATTTGGGTAGCTGTGCCATTCATTGCATATATATCGCTCAGATTAACCTGAACGGCCTTATAGCCCAAATGTTTTAATGGCGTGTAGGCAAGATCAAAATGAATCCCCTCGAGTAAAAGATCGGTTGAAATCAAGGTTTTTTTGCCTTCAAAATTCAAAACAGCCGCGTCATCACCAATGGATTTAAGTGTGCTTTTATTAGTAATTTCGAAATTATTGGTCAGATGATCAATTAGTCCAAACTCTCCTAATTGCTCTATTTCAGTGCGTCCTTTGTTTTCAAACATGGTAAAATCTTAAGATACAAAGGTGCTAATTTTCATCAGTAAACTATTTGTTTTTTAGTATAGATGGTAATAACACAAGAAACGCGGTTAAGCTAGGGTAAATTATACGCGCGTTTCATTTTATCATATTCTGCACGGGGTACCTGAACCAGAATGGGGGTTTTCTTCTGATCAAGAAAATTAATAAGCTTCAAAATATCAGCCTCTTTCATTGCGGTACAACCAGCCGTCGGACTAGTACTTCCACTCCAAATATGCATAAATATACATGAGCCCCCATTTGGGGTTGCGGGCTTAGTGTTATAATCAACAAAGATGCCATACTTATAAACATCGCTTTTCATCCGCATGGTTTCGGCCGAGGTCCAGTCTTTTTTAACCGTGTCTGTTTTCACTATTTGGTTATAAAAAGCTGATTTAGAATCATCCACGCAAAAGGTTTGTAGATCAACTTTCAGAGAAGTCATATTAGCCTTTATTTCTTCGTATCCAAATAAGCCGCTTAAATAAAATATGCCGGCGGGTGAATTGCCATCACCCTCTTTTTTTAACCTGCCCTTATTGAGTTCTGTTGGATGCAGTCCCTTTCCCCAAGCCATGCCGCTTCTGCCTGTCACTATCGGAATATCCTTTAGAACTAATTTCCATGCACCCGATTCGTATTCATAAACATTCATTTCGCCCTCAATTTTATTCCAGGAACCCGAGGTAACCACTATAAGTTGTGAGGATTTAAATAAAGTGTGTAGATCTTCCTGCTTATTGAAGAAAAATAAGAATAATAAGGAGAAAATAAATGAAAACGAATTCATATAAATACTAAATAGCGCTTCTTAACCAGTTTTTTCCTTCCGAAAACCGGGTAACCAGCATGGCAGAAACAGTATCGCCAGTAGCGTTTAATAAGGTGGCCATTGGGTCAACCAGTGTTCCAATAATCATGACAACGGGAAGCATTTCAACAGGAAAATTATAAACCGTCATGATCATGATCTCGGCAATATATCCTCCGTTTGGAATTCCTCCTTCCACAGTACTCAGAATAACCGTTAATCCCAAAGCAATAATTATTGTTTCAGGATTCATAAAATCCTTTCCCATAATAGCAAAAACGGCTGCAATTTTTATAATTGCAGAAATACTTGATCCATCTTTATGAAGTGGTGCCCCCAAGGGTATTGCTAAGTTGGCTATATGATCGGGAATTTTCATTGCTCTGGCCGCTGTCAAATTAGCGGGTATGGTAGCAATGCTGCTACAAGTGCTTAATGCAGTAAAAGAAGGGATTATGTTGTTTTTCCAATAAATCTTAAGCCCGGGGATACCTGCAGCAATAAAAGCAAAAAGACTAAAGAAAACGATAAAATAGAACAGGCTTAATCCATAATAAATAGCCATTGAATGACCATAGGTTCCAAATAACTGAGGCCCAAATACACCAATCTGATAAGCAAAATAAGCACCCAGACCAATTGGAGCAATTTTCATTATCAGAATAAGCAGTTGCTTCATTACTTCATCGCCAGCAAGAAGAAATTTTTTAAATGGCTCAGCTGGTTCACCAGATCTGGAAGTAGCAAACCCAATTAGTAATGAAAAAATGATAAGGGCAAGCATACTCTTGCGGGATAGAAGCTCATAAAACTCATTAACGGTCAACAAACTAGTAGCTTGTTCGCCCCAGCTCTGGGTTTTTATATCCTCAACTACCTTGGCTGAGCTTTCTATGGTTTGAGGCAATGGGAATAACCAAACAGCAAATACGGTTAAAACAGCTGAAATAAAAACAGTTCCAATAAAAACCAATAAGGTTAAAAACATAATCTTACCCATCTTTTTATCCCTATCCATATTGGCTACAGAAGATGATATTGCGAAGAAAATAAGAGGAATAACTGCTGTGAAAAGAAGGTTTAAAAAAATATCTCCAAGAGGTTTAAGTACCTCAACTTTATTACCTAAAATTAGGCCCAAAACGGTTCCTGCAACAATTCCGAGTAGTAGTTTTAAAATACTATTATAGTTTTTAAGAAACCCGGATAACTGGCTATTCATAAATTATAATCCAAATTTTGCAGATATTTCTAACATTCGCTCAATGGGTTTTTGTGCTCTCAAAATAATATCCATTGGAACGCTTACTTCAGGAAGATTATTTTTAATACATAAATATAGTTTTTCAAGCGTATTTCTTTTCATGTGTGGGCAATCATTGCAAGCACATGAATTATTTGGCGGCGCAGGAATAAACGTTTTATCTGGACTAGCCTTTTCCATCTGATGAATTATTCCACTTTCAGTAGCAACTATAAATTCTGTGGCGGGATTATTAATAGTATACTTCAATAATCCAGTAGTGGACCCTATATAATCGGCCATTTTAAGGATAGATTCTTCACATTCAGGATGAGCAATAAATAAAGCTTCTGGATGTCTATTTTTTAATTTTAATATTCTTTGTTGTGAAAATATTTCATGAACCATACAAGCACCATTCCAAAGAACTAAATTTCTACCTGTTTTTTTTGCTACATATGCTCCCAAATTTTTATCGGGTCCAAATATTATTTTTTGATCTCTTGGTAAACTTTCTACTATCTGAACAGCATTTGATGAGGTACAAACAATATCACTCATAGCCTTCAATTCTGCAGTACAATTCACATAGGTTATAACCATATGATCGGGGTACTTTTCTTTAAATTTTGCAAACAATCGTGGCGGACAACTATCTGATAAAGAACACCCTGCTTTTAAATCAGGCAATAAAACTTTCTTTTGCGGAGATAGTATTTTTGCAGTTTCTGCCATAAAATGTACTCCGGCAAAAACTATTACATCGGCATCGGTTTTAGCTGCTTCTTGCGATAGGCCAAGACTATCTCCAATATAATCAGCAATATCCTGTATGTCTGGATCCTGGTAATAATGTGCTAGTATGACTGCATTTTTATCTTTTTTTAAACGGTTAATTTCAGCAAATAGATCCAGTGATGGGTCAATCACTTCGTCTATAAATCCTTTTCTATTAAGTTCTTCGAAGGTATTCATTTATCAACTATTCAATAAATACAATTTATATTTTAAATAAGATTCTTATTGTTTATTAGGGTGTTGGTAATGTTTATAAAAAGTATAAAATAGTATATGATTAATTGTTTTTAATTAATTGTTAACAATTTCTAAACAATTATTTAATGCTATATTATTGATAAACAAGTAGTTTAATTATCCTAATTATTTTTTAATTAGTTATATGTTTATTTTTTACAAATTATAAAAAGTGGAATACTCTGTATTGTTTGGTTAAAACTAAATCAAAAATAAACTAATTTCGGTTGAATAAAACTATTTATAAGTCTGTTTGTATTTTATTCAACTACTATTACCACTAAATTAACATCTTTGAGGAGGTTATTAACATGATCTTTAATTGCAGTTCATTTTAGTTTATTAATTTATGAAGAGCGTTGATTTTTTAGTTATTGGATCAGGTATTGCCGGTTTAAGCTTTGCATTAAAAGCTGCACAATATGGTAAGGTTTTGATAGTTACAAAAGCGAATGAAGATGAATCTAATACAAAATATGCTCAGGGCGGTGTAGCGGTTGTTGTTGATAAGGAGGAAGATTCGTTTGATAAACACATAGAAGATACTCTTATTGCTGGGGATGGTTTATGTGATAAGCAAATTGTTGAAATTGTGGTAAAGGAGGGTCCAGCCCGTATTGATGAAATTATTAAATACGGTACTCATTTCGATAAAACTAAAAAAGGAATATTTGATCTTGCTAAAGAGGGTGGACATTCAGAAAGCCGCGTGCTACATTATAAGGATATAACCGGTTTAGAAATAGAGAGAGCTTTATTAGCTCAAATTCATAGTAATCCTAATATCGAAATTTTAACCCACTATTTTGCTGTAGAACTTATTACTCAGCATCATATCGGAGAATTTGTAGATAAAAAATCTGGAGATATCGAATGTTATGGTATTTATGCTTTAAATACCGCCTCAAATAAAGTAGAAAAGTTTTTATCTAAAGTTACATTAATGGCTTCTGGTGGTGCCGGTCATATCTATGCTACTACTACAAATCCTGTAATAGCCACAGGCGATGGAATTGCAATGGCTTATCGTGCTAAAGCCAAGGTTCGAAACATGGAATTCATACAGTTTCATCCAACCGCTTTATATAATCCAGGTGAGTATCCTTCTTTTTTAATTTCGGAGGCCGTGAGAGGTTTTGGCGGTGTTTTAAAAACAAAAGATGGCGAAGAATTTATGCGAAATTATGATGATAGAGGTTCTCTTGCTCCGCGCGATATCGTAGCACGTGCTATAGATGCAGAAATGAAGAAGTCTGGAGATGATTTTGTTTATCTGGATATACGACATCGTGCTAAGGCTGATATTCTATCTCATTTTCCGAATATTTATGCAAAGTGTCTGAGTATCGGAATAGACATGACACGTGACATGATTCCGGTAACCCCTGCTGCACATTATATGTGTGGTGGAATAATGGTTGATGAGGATGGAAGATCGTCTATACACCGCTTGTATGCTTGTGGTGAATGTACTTCTACCGGGCTTCATGGTGCAAATCGCTTGGCCTCAAATTCTCTTCTTGAAGCGCCTGTTTTTGCTCATAGAATATTTGAGCACGCTATAAAAGTATTTAAGAACAATGTTATTCCCAATAATATACCAGAGTGGGATGAAACAGATACCAAATTATCGAACGAAGATATTTTAGTGACCCATAATCTTCGTGAAACACAAAAGGTTATGAGCGATTATGTTGGTATTGTGAGATCTGATTTTAGATTAGAACGTGCCTTGCGCCGTTTGGGTTTATTGCATGATGAGACAGAGAGTTTTTATAAAAAGACCACCCTTTCGGTTAAACTTTGTGAATTAAGGAATGTTATTCAAAATGCCTATATAGTGATTAAGTCTGCCATGATTCGTAAAGAAAGCCGTGGTTTACATTATACTACTGATTATAAGGCGCACGCTCAGGAACCTCACGATACCATATTTTAATATATAAATTATGCCACTAATTTTACCAGTAAAAGGTGTTTATCCAGTGATGGGTGCTAATTGTTTTCTAGCCGAAAACTGCACCATAGTAGGTGATGTTACTATGGGCAATCATTGTTCCGTATGGTTCAACGCAGTGATTAGGGGAGATGTAAATCACATCAGTATAGGTGATAATACCAATATTCAGGATGGTGCTGTTATTCATTGTACCTATTTGACTGCTGCTACTAGTATAGGCAGCAATGTTTCAATTGGGCATAACGCCTTGGTCCATGGATGTACCCTACAAGACCATGTTTTGATCGGGATGGGTGCAATAATTATGGATCATGTTATGGTACAAGAGTTTTGTATTATTGCCGCGGGTGCTATAGTTCTTGAAAACACGGTTTGTGAGTCTGGTTATTTATACGCCGGTGTTCCTGCAAGGAAAATCAAACCATTGACCGAAGAACAGATCGCTTTATTAAAGAAGTTGCCAGAGAATTATAAGATGTATTCAAACTGGTTTATCCCGGATCTGGAATAGTTACAATCTCTTCTAGATCCCAGTTTGGTCGTAAGGATATAGTTTTTTCAAAGGTCCAGGTGTTTTCGGGCTGTCTCTTTAAGATTATGTTTCCAGTATCCCATTCACCATTATTATTCTCATCGTAGATGACCCTTATCTTGTACTTTGCTGTTGGATACCGGGTATAGTTTAATACCATGTTCTTGCTAATCCGGTCTTGTCTTAAGGCTTTATCACCGTCGCTTAGCCATTGTATGATATAGTTTTTGCTAGTATCGGGAACGGCAATCTTAATGGATATACTTCCATAGTTATCTTCGCTATCAAGGTCAAATTTTCTGGCATAAACCTTTGTTTTAGTGCCCAGTATATCTGTGAAAGCACCACTCTCAAGTCTTAATATATATTGCTTCTTTAGCTTCCAGGGGTATTTTATGTTATATATTTTAGGACTTTTTTCGTTTTTTACCAGTTCATAACCCTTGATTGCGACAGAGTCTTCTAGTATGCTTATCAGTTTATTATCGAATAGTTTTATGGGTGATGAAAATTTGATTGCAAGCTCTGAACCGGGTCTTATTTTGGTTCCAACAATATTATCGATTATACTAACCAATGGGGTATACGTGTCTCTTTTATTTCTTCTTAGAACAACCGTATCCAAACTTATTTCTTTTGAGCTCACCGCAACTTTTATGGAATCAAAAGTAAGTTCAGGGAGCCAAATTAGGGCCGTGTCTCTAGTGTTTGAAAACTCAACAGTTTTGCTAGCATTTAGTTCATTTGGTTCCAATATAGTAAGCGATGGGTTAAGAATGGCTTTATTGAATATTAGGGTAATCCGCCCATCGGTTTCAATCTTTCTGTCGGTTACAGAAAACAGTTTAGGTACCTCTTTAAAAACCTTCAACTCTATATTGCTTGTATCCTTATTAAGATTTATGGCCTGATTCAAAAATCCGATCTCTTCAGAGTTTCCATTATAGATGCGGTCGCCACCTTGTTCACTCAGAGCATAGATTCGATATTTATCTTCCCGTAAATTTGATAGTTTAAACGATCCCGAGGTATCTGTTGTTGTAAAGAAGCTAGCTTTCTTTTTTCCAAAAAGTGAATCCTGACTTATTGGTAAAATGAAAACTGTAACATCTTTTAGTTTTTGTTTGGTAAGTGAGTTAATTACTTTCCCCGAAATGGACAGGGAATCTATTTGATCACCAGTTGAGAAAACGTAACTGTAATTTTTTAAGATATTACTTTCGTTCACGTCCGCTATTGCTTTTCCAAAGTTGATCGTGTAGGTAGTGTTTTTTTGTAAAGCTTCTTCAAAACTTATTTGTAAAATTTCTTTTTTAGATTTATAGACAGGTAGTATGTCCATTGCTGGCGACACACTTATTTCTGTAAATTCATTACTGAGTTTTACAAATTCATCAAACTCTATTTCAATTTCAGATCCCGTAAAATTCCTTGTTAAATTTTTTGGTATTTCTTTAACTATGACGGGTTGGATAGTGTCTCTTGGTCCACCCGTTGGTGATTGGACACTTGCACACGATATCAGGAACAAGGAGTATAAAAATACCAATCCTGGAAATGCTAAAAATATCGTCTTTTTAATTTTTGCCATTTTTAAGCCCTCTGGCGAATTTTATATCGTTTTGGAATAATAATATTGGTACACTCTAGAAAGTGTCCTATAAACAATGTTTTTTTGTGAATCTATTTTTTGTGTAAGTTATTGTTAATCAATGTTTTACAAACTATCTGCTCATATGAACCATTAAAACTGAAATATCAGAAGGCGAAACACCAGATATCCTAGATGCCTGACCCAAAGTTCTAGGTTTTATTTTCATTAGCTTTTCGCGGGCTTCTTTTGAAAGAGATACAAGTTCGCGATAATTAAATTCAGGATTTATAATTTGATCTTCCATCCTTTTCATTTTATCAACTATTTCTAGTTCTTTCTCAAAATAGCTTTCGTATTTAACTTTTATTTCTGCTTGTTCAACCGTTTCCTGATCATAAGAATTTAAGATAGTATTAAAATTTGAATCTGCTTTTCTAAGATCTTCAAAACTGATTTGAGGTCTGGTGATTAATGCAAACAGTTTAACGTTTTGGCTTATTCCTGGTGTGCCCTGAGTTTCTAGAATACTATTTATGGCGTTTGGTGCAATTGATGTATTTTTTAAATAAGCTACGATGGTATCCGCATTTTTTATTTTCTGATTTACTTTCTCAAGTCTTTCATCATTAATGAGTCCCAATTTTTGGCCTATTTGACTAAGTCGAATGTCTGCATTGTCTTGTCGCAATAGCAATCTGTGTTCTGCTCTTGACGTGAACATTCTGTATGGCTCCTCGGTTCCCTTCGTAACCAGATCATCAATTAATACACCAATATATGATTCCGATCTCTTTAGGATTAGCTCGTCTTTTTCGTTTATTTTTAGATGTGCATTAATGCCTGCCATGAATCCTTGGCAAGCCGCTTCTTCATATCCCGTGGTTCCGTTGATTTGTCCTGCGAAATATAGGTTTTTAATTTTTTTAGTTTCGAGTGTTAAACTTAATTGGGTTGGTGGGAAGAAATCATACTCTATTGCATATCCGGGTCGAAACATCTTTGCATTCTCAAATCCCGGAATCTTTGTTAATGCCCTGTATTGAACATCTTCTGGTAATGAGGTTGAGAACCCGTTGACATAAATTTCTACGGTATTCCACCCTTCTGGTTCAACGAAGATCTGGTGTCTGTCTCTTTCTGCAAAGCGGTTTATTTTGTCTTCAATTGAAGGACAATATCTTGGCCCTAGTCCCTTTATCCTTCCTGTGAACATTGGCGATTTCTCAAACCCTTCTTTTAGTGTTTCGTGTACTTCTGAATTTGTATAGGTTATCCAGCAGCATCTTTGTTCTGTAGGCAGTTCTACATTGGTATACGAAAATCTTCCCCTTTTCTCATCGCCCCATTGTTCTTCCATTTTTGAATAATCGAGTGATCGACCATCTACTCTGGGTGGAGTACCTGTTTTCATCCTTCCGGCCTCAAAGCCTAATTCAACCAATTGTTCTGTTATTCCGGTTGCTGATTTTTCGCCCGTTCTACCGCCCCCAAATTTTTTCTCACCTATATGTATAATTCCGTTTAGGAATGTGCCATTTGTTAATACCACCGCCCTTGAACTAATTTTTATTCCAAGTGATGTTTTTACTCCACACACCCTGTCATCTTCAATTAATAATGAGGTAGCAGTATCTTGCCAAAAATCAACATTGGGCGTTCTTTCTAAGGCCAGTCTCCATTCTTCAGCAAATCTTTTCCGGTCGCTTTGTGCTCTAGGACTCCACATAGCGGGTCCTTTTGAGCTGTTTAGCATCCTGAATTGTAGGGTTGTTTTATCGGTTATTATACCTGAGTAGCCACCCATTGCATCTATTTCGCGCACAATTTGCCCCTTTGCTACTCCACCCATTGCAGGATTGCAACTCATTTGCGCAATTGTTTCCATGTTCATGGTAATGAGCAAAACTTTTGAGCCCAGGTTTGCTGCTACTGCTGCAGCCTCACAGCCCGCATGCCCTGCACCAACAACTATTACATCGTATTTGTCAAACATTTTTATGTATGTTCCACGTGGAACAATAATTTTTTTTAAAATTAATCATTACTATTTAATAATTGTTTCACGTGGAACACGCTTTACAAAAGAGCTTAATCCTGCCATACCCCAAACCGTTAATAAACTCATCACCCCTATCAATGCTGTTATGTCTGACGGGCTCAAGAATTTTCTTTCAAATCTGTAAGTTCTAACCATCTCATGGTCATATTATCAATATTTTCTTTTAAATCCTTTATTTTTATAGCTATTTCAGACAATTGGGCATGATCCGTAATGCCAGAGTTTAATTCTGTGGTTAAGCCCTCAATCTGTTTTTCAACTTTTTCTGTTTCTGATTCAAGGCCCTGTAGTTCTTTTTCTTCTTTAAAACTCAGTTTTCGTTTCTGTGTTTCAGGTGCAGAATTAATCATTTCAGTTTTTAAAACAGGCTTTGTAGCCTTTTTTGGTTCCTCTTGCTCGAGTCTGTAATCCGTATAATTACCAGAATAGATAGGAACATTTCCATCTCCTTCAAAAATAAACAGTTGATCAGTTAGTCGGTCAATTAAATATCTATCGTGAGAAACTAACATCAAAATGCCCGGGAAGTTAAGTAGGAAATCTTCAAGTACATTTAAGGTATCAATATCCAGATCATTAGTGGGCTCATCCAGAATCAAATAATTGGGATTTTTCATAAGCACTCGCATTAATTGAAGCCTTTTCTTTTCACCACCACTAAGTTTGTTTACCATTCCATATTGTTTGGCAGGCGGAAAAAGAAAGTGGGTTAAAACCTGACTAGCGGTCAGTGTTTTTCCATCTGCCATGGTGATGTATTCGGCTACATTTTTAACTACATCGATAACTCGCTCTTCCTCTTTAAATTCAAGTCCACCCTGTCGGTAATATCCGAATACGGTTGTTTCTCCTACCAGTACTTTCCCATTATCTGGCTGAATGGCCCCTGTCACAATATTCAGAAGTGTTGATTTTCCTGTACCGTTCTTGCCAGCTACACCAATTCTATCTCCCTTTTTGAATGTATAGCTAAAGTTATTGATAAGGGGTTTTCCGTTAAAGCTTTTGCTAATGTTTTCTAATTCAAGAATCTTATTTCCCTGTCTTGATACATTGACGCTTAACTCTAAAGAAGATTTTACGTTTCGGCCTTTGGTTTTTTCTTCCAAGTCATAAAACGAATCTATTCTTGATTTTGATTTGGTGGTTCTAGCTTTTGGTTGTCTACGCATCCACTCAAGTTCTCTTTTGAGCAGGTTTGTATTTTTACTGAACGAGGCATCTTCGGCAGCATTTTGTTCTGCCTTTTTTTCTAGATAATAACTATAATTTCCGTTAAAATTCTGAAGTTTTCCCCGGTCTAGCTCGATGATCCTTGATGAAACATTATCCAGAAAATATCTATCGTGTGTTACAAGTAAGATTGTCTTTTGTCCTCCAGTCATATAACTTTCTAGCCACTCAATAGTTTCAATGTCAAGGTGGTTGGTGGGTTCATCTAGAATATAAACATCTGGGTCGTCAATAAGTAATTTGGCTAGCGCAAGACGTTTTTTTTGTCCGCCCGAGAGGGTTGTAATTTTCTGTTCTAAATGCTGTATGCCCATTCTGCCCAGAATGGTCTTTATTTCATATTCATATTCCCAGGCATTGGCATTACTCAGTTCATCCATGAGCCTATTCAAGAGTTTTTCATCCTGTACCTCCTGTTCAACGGCCTCCTCATATTGTCTAATAAGCTGCTGTCTTTCATTCCCAATAGAGTAAATAAAGTCGCTAATCGTTTCCTGATTCTGGAATTGTGGATCTTGTTCTAGATAGCCTATTCTTAGGTCCCTTTCAGTTACTACTTTGCCCAGGCTTGGGGCCAGTAAACCAGAAAGTATTCGAAGCAAGGTAGATTTACCTGTCCCATTTATGCCAACTAAAGCTACACGGTCTCCCTTATTTAGACCTAAATATAGATCTTTAAAAAGCCAGTTATCGTTAAATGAATGCCCTAATTGTTCGGTAGATAATATACTCACGCTAATTCTTGTATTTGTATGGAAGGATATGTAAATGTGCCTTTCAGGTCTTTTATAGACTGATTGAGCATCACTCTTGCTACATCGGCAGCCTTGATACTTCTGTATTTTTTTAATGGTCCAATCAATAATGGATCAATCAGCCTGAAAACTGGTTTCATTATTTTGTCGGCTAGACGATCTTTTTTCCGCTCACCAATTAAAAACGAAGGCTGATAAATGTGAAGTGATGAAATAGTTAGTTTTTTCAATTCTTGTTCTAGTTCTCCCTTCAGTTTGAGATACGAATTTGAAGATCCAGCATCTGCTCCCAATGAAGAGATAATATGAAATTGTGCTACTCCATTCTTTTGACCAAGTTTTGCAAGATTTAGTGGATACTCTAAATCTATTTGTCTATATAATGATGAGTTGGGTGTTTCACTTTTGGTGGTTCCCAAACAACTATATATTATATCTGCTTGAATATCAATTGAATAACTATTTGGTTTCTCGAAATTCACTATCAATTCCTTAACTTTAGAACTAGATACATCAGTTGATCTTCTGACCAATAAAAGAATTTCTGATATGGCCTCAGACTGGATCAATTCTGACAATAAGTTACTGCCAATAAGTCCGCTTGACCCTACTAAAATGACGCTATATGGCATTTATTTTGCTAATTAATGAGCAAAGGTACGCATATTAGGTTTGGAATTAATATTGTGTGTTTAAACATATAATTAAAAATTAATCGCATGAAGAAGATTATTCACCGCGCAGCAGATCGTGGAATTCAGGATCATGGTTGGCTAAAAGCAGCACACTCATTTAGTTTTGCTAACTATCACGATCCAGCTAAGGTTCATTTTGGTTTATTAAGGGTTTTGAATGATGATATCGTGGCTCCCGGTATGGGTTTCGGTACCCATGGGCATGATAATATGGAGATAGTTACTATCCCCCTGAAGGGTACCCTAGCTCATAAAGATAGTTTGGGCTCTATTGGTAATATTGAATATGGCGAAGTTCAGATTATGTCTGCCGGTAAGGGTATTCAACATTCTGAATTTAATGGGTCTTTGACTGAGGCAGTTAATCTGCTCCAGATTTGGGTGTTTCCTAAAGAACGTAATATAGAGCCCCGTTACGACCAGATACATTATGATCTGAAGAAAGTGAACAATTCTTTTTTGACAGTTGTATCACCCATTGAGGGTGATAATATGATGTGGATTAATCAAGACGCTTTTTTTAGTCTTGGTACTTTTGATGCAGATTCAAAGGCAAGCTATAATATTCAACACTCCGGAAATGGAGCTTACGTATTTTTTATTGAAGGACAGGGAGTATTAGATGATACGGTATTGGAACATCGCGATGCTGTGGGTGTTTATGATATTGAAGAATTTGAAATTGATTTCAAGAAAAACTCAAAGGTTCTCATCATTGAAATTCCAATGCAATAATTTTAAAATATTCTTTTTGACAGGTAAAGGTTTTCTTTATCTGTCATTAAAGCTTTCGCTTCTTTTCCCTTATCAGCATAGCTCAAAAGGTGTAGGGTGCCATGTATCATGACCCTATGTAATTCACTCTCGCTCGTAACATTAAACCTTTGTGCATTTTCCCGAATGCGTTCCAGACTAATAAAAATATCACCAACAATTACTCGCTTATCTTCACTGTTATTGAAAGTAATGATGTCTGTAAGGGTGTCATGTTTTAAATAATTCTGATTGATTGAAAGCAGGTAATTATCGCTACAAAAGATAAAGTTCAACACCCCAAGTTTAAAGCCCTCAGCTATAATGGTATTTTTTATCCACGTTCTGAGCGGGCCCTTTTGTTTTAAAGTAAAAGATATATCTTCTGTAAAAAAATGTATTGGTAATTGGCCCATTAAATTTTAAAATGAAGCTCTAGTTCATTTCCTTTTGAATTAAAGATACATTGATCAGCGAGTTTATTAATAAGAAAAACACCTCTTCCTGTCAGATTTTCAGTAGCTCTTGTATCCGGTAGGCTATTCAAGTTAAATCCTTCACCTTCATCAGAAATAGTGAATATGAATTGTTTTTCTTCTATTACCTCCAAATTAATATATACTTTCTTATCAGGTCTTTGCCGGTTTCCGTGGATAATTCCATTGACTACAGCCTCACTAAGGCAAGTTAGTACGTTAGCATATAGTAGATCGCTAAATCCGAATTTTACACTCAGCTCATCGATAAAATTTTCTACTAGGGCAATGCTGTTGGTATTGGAAGGTAATTGCAGCGTATACACTGAAGTAATATCTAGGTTTTCTATTTGATTAATCATTTATTACCCGAATTTAAAAATTTAAAATAGTCTCCCACCTTTATTTTATAAAATGAATTTAAGGAGGGAGGTACTGTTTTTAGCAAATCGGTTTCTTTTTGTTTAATCTTGATATACTCTTGCAATATTATTGAATTCACGGGTGTTTGATTAGATCCTTCTCTGCTTTCTCGTTTTTGATCTTCTTCCCGTTCCTGCTCGGCCTTGTCGGCTTCAAGCAGTTTACTCAAAATTTCCTGTTGTCTAGATAATGTTTCTTGTTTAATTATTTTGTTTACGAGATCGGTTTCTGTTTGTTCCATCTCTTTTACTAATTTATCAAGATTACCTAGGCCCGCTTTGCCATCTTTATTCTCTAGTCTGTTTATTTCCTGCATGGCCTGTCTAATCATTTGCTGTTCTCTTGCCATTGAAGCAAGTTTTTCACTCATCGTACCCTTACTATTTCCTTGCTGACCAGGAGCTTGCTGACCTTGTTTTTGCATCTCATCTCTGGCTTTTTGCATATTTTTGTTCAAGGTTTCCTGCATTTTACTGAGTTGTGACAGGCTTTGCTTCTTCTTACCTTTTCCACCCGGCTTGCTATTTTGCTTCGACTGTTGTAATTGTTCAAGTGCTTCATTTAGCATTAGTGCTAAATTATTAATTGATGTCATTGCAAATTGTTGATTTCGATTGGCTTCTGCTGTTCTCCGCTCGCCAAGACTTTCAATAGCTTTGCTTACATTTAAATTGATGGTTTGTATTTCCTTATTTACTACTGATTCAATTTGTGGAACCCTTTTACTTAGAGAATATAGGCTGTCTTCGATCATTTTCAGATTGATTTGAATATCTTTCTGTTTTTGTGTTTGTAACACATATCCGGGGTCATTGGTGCTAATACTTCTAACTTCTTGCATTGTTTTTTCCTGGTCGAATGAACTGCTAAGGAGGTTTTCAAGTACCTCCCTTAATTCTTTGGCATTCACTTCACTTTCTTTCTCTTCTCCCTCTTCCTGCATTTCTTCTAATTTCTTTGAAAGTTCATTCATTTTGGAGGCTGCTTCTTTTTGATTTTGAGCAGCTTTTTTCTGATCTTTTTTTTCTAGATTTTCTGAACTTTCTTTTTGTTGCTGATCTATCTGCTGCTGATCTTTTTCTGGGTTCTCAAAATTGTTTTTTTGTTCCAGCTCCTCGTTTTTTTGTTCTAGTTTATTCAGCTCAGATTTCAGTTCATTAAATTCTTTCTTTAAGATGTTTTGTTCGTTTTTCAGTTTTTGAATGTCTGGATTTTTTTCAATAGACTTTTCGCTAAGTGCCCCCTGCTCTTTTGCTAATTCACTGAGTTTCTCAATTGTTTCACGTAGCTTTTGTTCAAATTCCAGCTGTTTGTAGAGCTCTAATATTCGATCCAATTCTTTCTGCAATGATTTATTATCCATTTGCATTTTAGAAAGCTCTTCTCTGGTTTGGTTAGTGTTTTTATCTAGTAGTTTTTCAATGTTTTTTAATATCTCTCTGGTTTTCTCATCCAGTACATTATTGAACAGGTTCTCTATCTGTTTTTGTTTTTCTAGTATCTTTTCGTTTTGTTCATTCTGTTCAAATTGATTTTGTTTGTTTTCCTTCTGTATATCCCTTACCAGTTCTTCAAGCTCATTTTTGTTTTTGAGCAGGGTTTCAACTTGTTTTTTTTCTTCATAAGAGAGCTTCGTTTTATTAAGCAGATCCTGATTTAGTTTTTTTGCTTCCTTATCTACCTGAATAGACTTTTTAATAGCCTTTTCCATCTTCTCCTTGATTTGCTTAGTATTTTCTTCTACTTGCTCTTCTATTTCTTTTTCTGTGGGCAATTTCAATATTTTTATATCCGACTTACTTGCTTTAGGTCCGTTAACCCCATCATTATCGAATACTTCAAAATAATATTCAACTTGTTCACCAGGACTAGCTCCGGCTTCACTTGCGTTCCAGGCCTGAATAAAATTACTTTGAAGAGTATTCTTGTCGAATGCAATAGATTTTATACTTGGTTTTACTTTGTTCCCTGGGTCTTGAGATACAATTCTGTAATTAAAAGTTAGCTTAGAAAAGCCATGGTCATCATTGATCTGCCCCACAAAATAAAGTAGTTTATTATTGACAGAATCCTGTCTTTCATTGATCTCAATAGCTGGTAACAGATCAGGAATTACTCGGAGTTGATAGCTTACTGCCTGAGATGATTCAACATCCTTATTGATGGGTTTTACACTGTATACAAGGGTTTTTATGGCTTTATATGAAAAATTGAAGACATTGTTGCTTGCTTGGCCAAGTAGAAATTTTTTGCTGTCTATTTTTATATCAAGCTTTTCACTGTTTTGAGCCTTAAATTTCCAATTAATTTTAGATCCTTCAGGCACAGTTATATCTCCAGAATTCTCATAAGCGTCATTTTGCTTATTCAAGTATGCGGGATATTCAATAAGCACTTCAAAATTAATAATGCTTGGCTTTGCTTTAACTTCTAGCAAATAGTCATTAGAACTAAATTCACCACCCCGAAGTCTTATTTTTTTATTTTTTTGAAGATTCTTGAATGTGTAATTAAAGCGTATGGTATTTTCTCTGTTTAGCTTAAAGGTATTAACTCCATCTTCAAGATAAAGCTCAGATGGGATTTCATCCCCGGTAAGCTTCACCATTAGGGTATAATCGCTTCCCTGAACAGCTGATAAATTTTCATTTAGTATTTCGAAGCGGAATGGTGCCTCTTTTATGAATTGTTTATTATGATTGATTAACCGCTCGGTACTTTCACTTAAAATAGATGGTGAAGCAAAGAAAATAAAAACAATAGCGGCCATTGGAGCTACCGCATATTTCAAATATTTACGATTTTCTTTTAAATGTATTGCTGAGGTAAACGGCACTGACCTGAGGTCTGCAATTTTTTGATTGATGCTCGCATCAATGAGTGAACGCTGTTCAGGATTTAATTCAGAAAGTTTTTTTAATTGAAGTGTGTTCAGCAGTTTATCCTTTACCGGCGCAAAATGCTGTCCGATGATAGCTGAAGCTTGTTCATGGGATAGAGTTTTCCCCAGTTGGAAGTACGCCAACAGTGGAATTAGAATATAAGCGGCAATAACAAACAGGTTTGCGGCAATAAATGTATAGAAAAGTATACTTCGAACAATTGGATCAAAATGACCAAAATATTCAGCCATTGTAACAACAATATAGGCCACAAAAAGTGAGGATACTAGGAATATAGAGCCCTTTACAACCTTATTGAGGTAATATTTATGGATAAAACCCTCAATTTTTTTAATTAGATAGACGTAGTTTTCCTCTGAAGCCTTCATGGTTAATTTTCACGTCAATTTATTATATGAAATTAGCGAAATATGTTCATTATTGGTAAAATCTTCGTTAAACAATACTAATTAAGAACATGTTTTAAAACATTACTATTTTTTTTTCTTCAGAAGTACCACATTTGCTACTTTTCTCTGCCCTTCATGATCCCATTTTTTATTATCGGTTGGGAAATTCACAACGCCGTTTTCTTTGTAGTTATTGATCCATAACGTAGTAGATCCGCCACCGTCTAGATTAATTGCATCATCAGCATTAAGCCAGCCGATCATTTTGCTAAGTTCGAATAAACTCATTCCGGCAGAGTTGATGTTCCGCCCATCGACTGTGATAAACAAGATCCGTTTGTTTTTTGCAATTGCTATGGCTGTTCTGGGATGCCGTGTTTTGTTAAATGCATTATCGGGATCCAGTTTTTCATGTATTTGATCTAGAATGAGGAGTGGCCCGCTTACCATTATATCTTCTCCTGCAAGAGATTTTTCCCAATTTGCTGTTCCATCCCATTTGGCAATAGTGATCTTACCCTTGTTTATTACAAGTGCCGAACGCTGGTGTCCAGCTCTGTTTCCATTTTTACCTAGCCGATTCTCGTTTATTACCTTCATGTCAGATTTAATAAAATCAACCGATCCTCCATTTGCAATATCAAAGAAAGTTCCATTAAGGGCAGCGATTGCATTTGCTTGTGTTCCGAAATCACTTGTAATAATTAGCTTTTTAGGATCATAGCCAATATCAAATTCAAGCTTTTTCTTTTGTTTAATTTTCAGGACACTAACAAACTGATTGGAATTGAAAAGAGTATTTTGAAACCAGCATGTTTTCAGGACAACTCCTTGACTGATCTTTTCTTTTTTCCATTCCGCATTTACCACTGCAAGAGAGTCGGATTGGGCAAAAAGTGCAAAAGATATTAAAATTGAAAAGTAGGTGCTAAATAAAAACGCTTTCATTTTTTGTTACTAATATATTGAATATGCACCTATAAAAAAGCCCCATGTCAGTTATGGCATGGGGCTTTTGAGAGTATGAGCTTTATTTCTTTGGATCTAAAGCTTCCTCAATGCGAGCAAGTACATCTTCAAGATGTGATTTGATCACCGTACTAGAGTATTTTGGTAGGGATGACTTAACTTGAGCTGATAATAACTTAAGTTCCTGTCTTGCCATTGGGCGGATATCAGACTGGGATACATCAATCTGTGGACCAGCAAATGCTGCAAATTGAGGTGGAACTGGACTTTCATTTTCATTTAACAGGTAAGACATTCTTTCAATATAAGCTCTCTGTAAATTACGACGGTAAGTATCTACATTAGCACCTGTTTTTAATTCTGACCAAATACCATTTCTAAGATCTGAAAGTAGTTCTCCCATATCATATGCATTGGCTCCATTCTTTACAGAATTATCGATGACCCTGCTTAAACGTGAAAAGTCAAGGATTCCATTTAAAACGCCAACCTGTGTTCTTCGCAAGCGATCAACAATTCCCGCATTATCAAATTTATTTAATACTTGTTGATCAAGCATCCATGTTGGTGTCAGGAAAGCCTGATCATTAATGAATTTAAGTGCGGTTTTTTGTTTTGCTTTGGCAACATGGGTATAAACTGGTCCCTTTTGCTCATAAGTTTTATCGTTTTCATAGATTCCACCAATATTAGAACGTACATGACCCATATAACGATTCCATTGTCCTAGAACTTCACCGTAAAGTTCTTTTAAGTTATCGTAAGGTTTACCTTCTTCATAGGTCCATTTTTCGATATTTGGAAGTATACGCTTTAAGTTAGCAATTCCATATTGAGATGCCTTTACCGCATCATCACCTAGATCTTCAGATTGAGCTCTTGGATCAATGGGATTACCAGTTTGTTGGCCATAGAAATAAGCAGGGTTTCCGGATCTTTCAATGGTCCATTTATTTAAAGTTTTTGCTTCTTCTTCTGGGGTTTGATTATCAAACCAGGAGTATCCCCATTTGATAGCCCATTTATCGTAATCACCAATACCAGGGTATAAAACAACTCCTTCATCACCAGGTTGTGCGATATAGTTGAAACGGGCATAATCCATGATTGAAGGTGCGGTACCGCCCATTCTTTTTGTGAAAGAAGGTGAACGAAGTGAATCAACAGGGTAGGCAACGCTTGATCCAAAATTATGTGGAAGCCCTAACGTATGTCCAACTTCATGGGATGAAACAAAACGAACCAATTGACCCATTACTTCATCTTTAAATTTTGGAGTACGAGCATCTGGGTTAATTGCAGCGGTTTGAACAAAAAACCAATTGCGAACAAGGTTCATTACATTATGGTACCAACCAATGTCAGATTCCATAATTTCGCCAGAGCGCGGATCAGAAATATGTGGTCCATATGCATTGGCAATGTTTGATGCAAAATAACGAATCACAGAATAACGAGCATCTTCAGGTGACCAATCGGGGTCATTAGTTGGAGCCTCTAATGCAGTGATCGCATTTTTAAATCCAGCTGCTTCAAATGCTGCATTCCAATCTTTTACACCTGCAATCAGATAGGGTCTCCATTTTACTGGTGTTGCTGGATCTATATAGTAAATGATCTGTTTCTTAGGTTCAACTAATTCGCCACGCTTGTAAGCTTCAGGATCTTTTGGTTCGAGTTTCCAGCGATGGATATATCTTGTAACCTGTGCTTTTTGAGCATCAAGACCATAATCGGTTTGACTTTGGCCGAAAAATCCGACTCTATCATCCGAAAAACGTGCTTTGTATGGATTTTTTGGCAATAATAACATCGAATTATGGATTTCAACGGTCATCGAACCAATTGATTTGTCGCCCGGAGCGTCTGAAGCGCGGTATGTTTTTAAAGAACGCACCTCAATATTGGTTGGAAAGGATTTGATCGTATCAATATAGGTACGAGATTCATCCATTACACTAATTTTATATTGGGTACGAACGGTTTGAGGTAAACCAAGCGACTGAACATCTTTTGAAAACAGTTCTGTCACATCGATTACTACCGAAGCTGAATCTTTATTGATCGCTTTGATATCAAAAGCTGATAATACTGCTTCTAAATTCGAGTTTTTTACGGATTCAAACATGTCTGTTTTTTGGCCGGCAATGTTTCGGTAAGAAGGAATGCGGATAAATACCTGCTTATCGCGTTTTTGCCATTTCCAGATCTGCTCATTTAATTCTTCACCCCCATAGGTTCCGTCAACAGTTGGTGTTTTTGCATAGCGGGTTACCACCAGCATTTCGCGATTAAATAGGGAATCGGGAATTTCGTAGAAATATTTGCCATCCAGACGATGTACTTTAAAAAGTCCAACATCTGTCTTCGCTTTATCTGTAATTACCTCTTTATATGGCTTAATACCTGATTTAGGTGGTGTGGCCGGTGTAGCCGGCGCAGCGGGTTTACTGGGCTCTTGTGCTGGAGGAGCATCACCTCTTCTTCGGTCTTGAGCTTGTATGTCATTCAAGCCCATTGCAATTAAAAGTGCTGCTAATGCAGTAGACCGTATGTTGCGTAATTTTGTTGTCATAGTTAATTTTTATAATGGTTTAGTTTATTTTAATATACAAATTTAGAATTTGAACCGAATATGTATATTATTTATTAGTTTATACTAATAAAATTACAGAACGATGAGAAGTTTGTACAAAGTCTTAATTTAAGGTTATTTAGATATCTAAAAAAATAAGCTTCCTATTTTTTGTGTTTCTTTTGCCATTTTATTTAATCCTAAGTTCAGCGAATTCAATTGCTTAAGTAAATTCTTTTCTATTTTTATAGAAATTAATATGTTTATCAATCCAAACTATTAAGCGATGAAAGGTCTGCAAATTTTTTTTTTAATCCTGGGTGTTTTTTTTGGTTCTTGTTCAGTTTCTGAACCTGCAGTATGTGAAAATATGGTCTGCACCAAGGAATTCAGAACGATTACGGTTAAATTTATTGATGATTATGGGAATCCTCTGCTTTTAAATAACTATAGTGCAATAAACAAGCGGACTGGTCGCTCAATGAGTCAAAACAGTATTATAAATGGACTGGGTATTTATGTAGTGGCAAGCGACGCTGACTTAAAAGAACTTTCCGAGAAAGGCGATATTGTATTAGTTTCGGCAAGCAATCCTAAGAACAATTCTAAGGTTTCGGCTGAGTTTGTCATTTCTGGAGGGCTATGTATTTGCCATGTTAGTAAAATATCGGGTCCTGAAACAATAAAGATTTAACTGTCAAAGAAAGATCTAGGCAATAATTTTTAAATCATTCGAGTTAGAAACAAACTAAATACTTTGGATACATTTTTAAAATCCCTAGAGATTTTCAAAGGGAATATCCATGATTTCGAAGCTTTTCCAGCCATTGAAATCAAAATGCCACCATTCATTATTCAGAATCGTGAATCCGTTTTTTTCCATGGTTAAACGTAGCAAATCTCTATTTTGGATAACCGATGGAAGCAGATCTTTGAAATCGGCGGCAGCCTCAGGAGCAAAGCTGTCGTATGGGGTGGGCATTTCCAATTCTTTGCCAGTTCGGAGATTGATCAAAGTTAGATCGATGGCGCATCCACGGTTATGCCTTGATCCGTCTTTTGGGTTGGCAACAAAACTTTTATCGGTAGCAATGTCAAAGAATTTAACCGTTACACTGTAGGGTCGGTATCCGTCAAAAATCTTCAATCCCAAGCCCAATTTGTTTAATTCATTTTGAACCTTACTAAGCGCATTAACTACTGGCAGCCTTGCAAATGCCTTTGCCTGTTTATAAACCGCCTGCTTTGCAAAGTTATTTTTACTGGCATAACGTATATCCAGCTTTAAATTGGGTATAAATTTCTTAATTTCAACAAGCTCCTTATTCTTGTCAATCAGTATAGATGCTTTGTATGCCTGTAAATCATTTATGATCAGTAATCCAAAAGGGTTGTTTTGCTGAGCCTGAGTTTTTAGGCAGCCAAAAAAGAGGATTAATAAAAAGATTTTCCGCATTATCTATTGGATACGATCAGTAGATCCAAATCTTTCATTGGGATATTAAAACGATCGGAAAGGTCTTTATTGGTCAATTTCCCCTGATATAAATAAATTGCATTCCGAATTCCTGGTCTTTCCCAGATCAGGTTCATGATTCCGCCCATTTCACCAATATCAATAAGAATTGGGGTAAATATATTGGTTAGTGCATAAGTTGCTGTACGAGAAACACGGGAAGCAATATTTGGAACGCAATAATGAATCACATCATGCTTTTTAAAGGTCGGAACTTTATGATTAGTGATACTTGAAGTTTCGAAACATCCTCCCTGATCAATGCTTACATCAATAATTACAGAATTGGACTTCATTTTACTCACCGTTTCTTCCGAAACGATACAAGGACTTCTACCGTGTTCGGCACGGATTGCTCCAATTGCAACATCGCAGCTAAAAAGTGCTTTTTGAAGAACAACTGGTTGAATAACCGAAGTAAAAACACGGCTCCCGATATTGGTTTGAAGTCTGCGGAGTTTGTAAATGGAACTGTCAAAAACTTTCACTTCGGCACCCAAAGCAAGTGCTGTCCTTGCTGCGTATTCGCCTACGGTTCCTGCACCTAAAATAACTATTTCTGTGGGTGGAACTCCAGTAATTCCTCCCAGCATTAGTCCTTTACCTTCAAAAACATTGCTTAGATATTCGGCAGCAATTAATATAGAGGTAGCTCCAACAATTTCGCTCATAGCCCTAACCACCGTCAATACATTACCTTCATCGCGAAGATATTCAAATGAAAGGGCTGTGATGTTTTTCATCATCAGGGACTGAAGATACTCCACTTTTATGGTTGACATTTGCAGCGCAGAGAACAATACCTGTCCCATTTTCATCATGGATACTTCATCCTCTGTTGGTGGAGCTATTTTAATGATCAGATCGGCTTTATAAACCTCCTTTTTGTCATAAACGATCAGGGCACCCTGTTCACTATAATGATTATCATTAAAGTTGGCAGCAAGTCCGGCACCCGTCTCAATAACTACTTCATGTCCATTTTGTACGAGTAATCCAACAGATAAAGGGGTGAGCGCAATTCTGTTTTCCTGAAATGAGGTTTCTTTGGGAATACCTATATAAAGGCTGTTTTTTTTGTTTTTAACCTCTAACATCGCCTCTTGCGGCTGCATCATGGCCTGTTTTGCAATGTCTGATAATACACTCATCATGTGGATTTTAATAAGGATTAGGAAGGTACGAAATTTTTAAAAATTGGGAACTCTTAAATTCAGATAAAATCCGTTTAAATTATTTTAGCAGAAATTTTCCGGGATCCTTGTTCATCTGCAACTATTTTTATTTCAATAAAATGTTCAGGCCATAGACCTGGGATCATTTCTGGCCATTCGATAAAACAGTATTCGCCCGACATTAGGTATTCTTCAAAGCCAATGTCAAATGCTTCGACTTCATTTTTAATTCGAAAGAAGTCAAAATGATAAATTTTTCCTTTCGGGGAAACGTACTCGTTGACTATGGAGTACGTTGGACTGCTCACATTATCTATCATACCCAATTGAAGGCATAACGATTTGATCAGAGTTGTTTTTCCAGCTCCCATTTCACCCCTAAACAAAAATATCTTCTCGTTTCCGGCAAATTTTAACAAGGAGGATGCTGCGATTGGCAGCTTATTTTCATGATCGATTAGAATTTCCATAGTCCAAAAATAAACAAAGAATTATTTTGGGCTATAGGTTACGAAAGGAACAATTATTTCTTCCATTGAAATACCACCATGCTGGAAGGTTTCATTAAAATAATTAACAAAGTGGTTGTAGTTATTCGAGTACACAAAATAACTATCCTCCTTTGCAAAAATAAAACTGGAGCTCATGTGAAGTTTTGGAAGCATTGCTTCATGTGGATTTTTAATATGGAATACCTCTTTTGGATTAAAACTCAGATTTTTACTTTGTTTATACCTCAAATTTGAATTGGTGTTCTTGTCGCCGACTACTTTTCTTGGATGTTTAACCCGTATCGTTCCATGGTCAGTGGTAATGATTAATTTAATATTTTTTTGAGATAGCTTTTTTAACATATCTAGCAGTGGTGAATGCTCAAACCAAGAAAGGGTTAATGAACGGTAGGCAGCTTCATCATTTGCAAGCTCCCTGATCATAGCCATATCGGTTCTTGCATGAGACAGCATATCTACAAAATTATAGACAATAACGTTCAGGTCATTGCCCATTAAGTTATTGATGTTTTCATTAATATTTTTACCCTGTTCAAAAGTCAGGATCTTATTGTAAGAGTGCTTGCATCCTTTTCGCATGACCCTTTGTATTTGGTCGGCAAGAAATTTTTCTTCAAATAGATTCTTTCCACCTTCGTCCTCATCATTCTGCCACATATTCGGAAAGCGGCGTTCCATTTCTAGAGGCATTAATCCTGAAAATATAGCATTTCTGGCGTATTGAGTGGCAGTAGGTAAAATACTGTAATAGCTGTCTTCTTCGTCAATTCGGTAATGATCCATTAATAATGAATTGATCATTTTCCACTGGTCATATCTTAAATTGTCTATCAGAATAAAAAAAGTTGGTTTTTTGACTTCCATAGCAGGAAAAACCTTTTTCACAAATAATTGATTTGAAGTTATTGGCCCGCTATCCATATCTTTAAGCCACTTCATATAGTTTTTTTCAATGAATTTTGAGAACTGTACATTGGCCTCTGATTTTTGCACAGTTAATATTTCGTGCATCCCTTCATCTTCCAATTTTTCAAGTGATAGCTCCCAATAAACTAATTTTTTATAAAAGTCAACCCACTCCGAAAAACTAAGGTTTTCATTAATGGTCATCCCCAGTGTTCTGAAATCTTGACGATAGGCCATAGATGTTTTTTCACTGATGAGTCGTTTATTATCTAATAGTTTTTTTATGGTAAGAAGAATTTGTTTTGGATTAACCGGTTTGATCAGATAATCATCGATTTTAAATCCAATAGCATCTTCCATCATGTATTCTTCCTCATTTTTTGTAATGAGTACGATTGGAATATCCGGATCAATTGTTTTTATTCTGGCAAGAGTTTCTAGGCCCGTTAAACCCGGCATATTTTCATCCAGAAATACCAAATCAAAGTTTTCTTTTTTGAAACAATCCAGAGCATCATTTCCGTTAGTAACGGTTTTGATTTTGTATCCCTTTTCATTCAAAAAGAGTATATGTGGTTTTAACAGGTCGATCTCATCGTCTGCCCATAGTATGGTTGTTTCCTGCATTTCACCGTAAATTTAACAAATATTCGCCCATCGAAATTTTTATACATTCAATTGTCATTAAAAATAACAATTTTTGTGTCTTAAGGTTCGCATCTTGAATAAGAAGAAAATAATAAATGATCCTGTTTACGGTTTCATCACCATCCCATCCGATCTGGTCTACGACCTGATCCAGCATCCATATGTACAGCGTCTACGCTATATAAAACAATTGGGAATGACTCATCTGGTATATCCAGGTGCTTTACATACTCGCTTTCATCATGCATTGGGGGCCATGCATTTGATGGGCCTTGCCCTGGAAACTATAAAAAGTAAAGGACAGGCAATTTCATATCAGGAAGAAGAGGCGGTAACAGTTGCAATTTTACTTCACGATATTGGGCATGGACCATTTTCTCATGCCCTGGAGCATACCATTGTGGATGGAGTTTCGCATGAACATATTTCAACGCTCTTGATGGATAATCTAAACCGTGAGTTTGACGGAAAGCTTGGACTAGCTTTGGAAATATTCAATAATCGTTATCACAAGAAATTTCTCTATCAATTAGTTTCAGGGCAATTAGACCTTGATCGAATGGATTATCTTAACCGAGATAGCTTTTTCACAGGCGTTTCTGAGGGTGTGATAAGCTTTGACCGAATAATAAAAATGTTGGATGTAGTTGATGATCAGCTGGTTGTTGAAGAGAAAGGCATTTATTCTATTGAAAAATTTTTAATAGCCCGTAGGCTGATGTACTGGCAGGTCTATCTTCACAAAACCGTTATCGCAGCTGAGCAAATGCTGGTTAAAATATTAGAACGGGCAAAAGAATTATCGGGTGAAGGAAGAAACTTATTCGCAAGCCCATGCTTTTCCTATTTTTTGAAGAATTCCATAAGCAGAGAAGAATTCAAAAATGACCCTCGAAATATTGAAAGGTTTACAAAACTGGATGATAACGATATATTTACTTCAATAAAGGTTTGGGTTAATGATGAGGATCTTATCCTTTCAACACTTTGCTCACACCTGATCAGCAGGAATTTGTATCAGGTAGAAATCACGAATGAACCTCCGCCAATCGAAGTTATCAATGATCTTGCAGATAAAGTGACAGATGAATACGAAATTTCTGATGATGATACTTCTTATTTCGTATTTACTGATACCATAAAGAATAAAGCCTATAGTGTGGGTGATGGAAGTATTAAAATAGTGATGAAAGACGGTTCTATTCAGGATATTGCAAAGGCATCAGACAATTCAAATCTGGAATCATTAGCTAGAACAGTACAGAAATATATACTTTGTTACCTAAAAGAATTAAAAAATGTTAATTAATAGACCTGCGAATAAGTTCAAAATTTGTTCGTTAACTTATAACACATAAATTTGTGAGATGCAATTAACTGCACATCAGATTGGATTATTACTTGAGGGGACTGTAGAAGGTAATCCTGACGTGACGGTAAATCAGCTATCTAAGATTGAGGAGGCTAGTATGGGCTCATTATCTTTCCTTGCTAATTCCAAGTATGAACAATTTGTTTATACCTCGCGAGCCTCTGTTATTATTATTAATGAAGACTTTATTCCTGCTCATCCTTCAAAGGCTACTCTAATTAGGGTTAAGAATGCTTACAGTGCATTTTCAGTTCTTTTAGAAAAGTATGACGAACTTATAAAATCAAAGAAAAGTGGTATTGAGACACCAAGTTTTGTACATCCCACTGCAATTCTCGGAAAGGATGTATTTATTGGTGCCCTTGCTTATATCGGACCTCATGTTAAAGTAGGTGATGGTACTAAAATCTATCCTAATACTTACCTTGCAGACAATGTGATTGTAGGTAAGAATGTAACTTTATATGCTGGAGTTAATGTATATTTCAGTTGTACCATAGGTGATAATGTGATCATACATTCTGGTGCTATCATAGGTGGTGATGGTTTTGGATTCGTGAAAAATACAGAAGGATCATTCAAGAAGGTAAGTCAGATTGGAAATGTTATTATTGAAGATGATGTAGAAATTGGTTCGA
>CAMDKO010000005.1 GCA_945901155.1 Pedobacter schmidteae | reverse complement strand
ATTGATGGTCAACCAGTGTTCCTTGAAGATCATCTCGATCGTTTCTTTCGCTCCGCTGTATTGATGCGACTTGATATTAAAATGAGTAGAGATGAAGTTAAAAGTAGGATAAATCAGCTTATTAAAAAAAACAATTTGAGTGATTCTGGTATAAAGATCATACTGACAGGCGGATTTTCGGAGGATGGATTCAATATAGCAGCGCCTAACTTGATTATTACTCAGCAGAGTTTTCAGATTCCCAGAACAATGCAAGAGCATGGGGTAAGCGTGATTACTCATGAATATCAGCGTCAATTTGCCAATGCAAAAACACTGGATTATTTACAAGCTATTTGGCTTCAGCCTGTTTTAAAGGAAAAGAAAGTAGATGATGTTTTGTATCATAGCAATGGACTGATTCGGGAATGTCCAAGGGCAAACTTTTTTATAGTTACAAAAGATGATCAGGTATTAACCCCCGAATTTGATATGTTAAAAGGAGTTAGTAGGAAGCAGGTATTGGAAATTTCTGCAGTTACTTACCATACCGAGACCAGAGATGTAACGCTGGATGAACTCAGAAATGCTAAAGAAGCTTTTATAACCAGTACAACTAAAAATATATTGCCGGTAGTTCAGGTAGATGGAAAATTTTTAGGTGATGGAAGGCCAGGTGCTGTAACCAGAGCTCTTGCAGAAAAATATAACGGAATGATTTACGGTTCTTGAGAGAACCTGTTCCAAACAAAAAGGGATAGCTTGATTGAATTCAGACTATCCCTTTTTGTTTGATCTTAATGCTGATCAGATCTTTACTTTAACGATCAATTTCTTGATAACATCATCACCAATCATTGGAGCATGCACATCTTCAGGAAAGAAAATAGCGAATTGATTATCTGTTAATTCAAAAAACATATCTGGAGCATCGTTATAAAACAAAACATCCTTTTCTGCATTATATTCTCCCTTTGCTGAGCTGCAAGACTGTCGTGGTTTCCAGCCAATTTGTTCTTTACCACTAATGCAAAGCTGGATATCAATATTTTGATTGTGACATTCAAATTTTGCCACAGACTCTTCCTGCTTCATTCCAACTTTTTCAGCAACAATAATCTTTAATCCGTCGCTAAGGTCAGTTTTACCAATCTCAGCATTTTTAAGATCGAGTGTTTTGATATACTCAAATGCCTCTGCGAAAAGCGGATGAATGCTGGTATACCTTCCTGCATTCTCTAAACTATCTATGATCATATGGTTTATTTAAAACGATTTTAAAATTTGCTTGAATTTAGGCGATTTTTAAAATCTGTAATTTATTTATCGTTGTACACGTCCTGAACCATCGCCACCAACAAGGTCTTTAACCTCAGCTAATGTGGCATGATTTAAATCGCCAGGTATTGTATGTTTAATAGCAGAAGCGGCAACACCAAACTCAGCGGCATCACTCATTTTCATGTTGGTTACCAAACCATATATGAATCCGCTTGCAAATGAATCACCACTACCAACACGGTCCACAATTCTTACTTCATATGACTTGGTATGATAGAATTCAGTTCCATCATATACTAATGCAGACCAGCCATTATCAGAAGCGCTATGGCTTTCTCTTAGTGTGGATGCAATGTATTTGAACCCAAATTTCGCCTTCATTTGCTGGAATACATCCTTGTATCCATCAAGATTAAGCTCTCCTTTAGTCACATCTGTTCCTTTACTTGTAAAGCCAAGGGTAGTATCGGCATCTTCTTCATTGCCGATACAAACATCCACATATTGGCAAAGCCTGGTCATAACCTCTCTCGCTTTTTCCTTACTCCATAATTTTTTACGGTAGTTAAGGTCAATACTGGTAGTAATGCCTTTAGCTTTTGCAGCTTTCAAAGCAGCTTCAGTCAGAGCAGCAGCTTTGTCACTCAGTGCAGGAGTAATTCCTGTTGTATGGAACCAGTCTGCTCCTTCAAAGATCTTATCAAAATCAAATTCAGAAGCATCAACATCTGAAATAGAAGCATCAGCTCGGTCATATACAACCTGAGATGCTCTCATCGATGCTCCAGTTTCAAGGAAATAGATTCCTAATCTGTTTCCTCCTCTTGCAACAAACTGAGTATCAACACCATATCGGCGTAAATGATTAATAGCAGATTGTCCTAATGGATTATTCGGAACTTTAGAAACAAATGTTCCATTTAGTCCGTAGTTACATAATGCAGCTGCAACGTTTGCTTCACCGCCACCATAGGTAACATCAAAACTATCACTTTGTACAAATCTCTTGAAATCAGGAGTTGATAATCTCATCATTATCTCTCCAAGTGTTACGACTTTTTTAGCCATGGTTATTTTGTAATTTATTTGAAAGATGTTTGTTAAATATTCCTATTAGGATAAACAAAAATACATTAATGGCCGATAATTAAAAGCTTTATCCATGTTTTATCAATTAATTAATGTAAAATGTTACCTAACCAGATAAATACGTTGAATTTCGTTTAGGTTGACTGATTTATTCATTAATTATCTAAATTAGTAGCTCAGTTTTAATCTAATAAATATAACAATGAGTAAAAAATCCGAACTTCTAAAGTTAATACCCGAGCAGGGTATATTACCATTATATTTCAATAAAGACGAAGAGACCAGTGTTCAACTGTTGAGATCTTTATATTCTGCCGGCATTCGTGCAGTAGAATATACAAACCGTGGAGAAGCAGCCTTGAATAATTTTAAAGCAATGCGCAAGGTTGTAGATTCGGAATTAGAAGGAATGTATCTTGGAATTGGTACGATCAAAGACGGAAATATGGCGCAAACATTTATTGATGCTGGCGCTGACTATATTATTTGCCCAGGTCTTGTAGAGCGTGTTGCTGAGGTAGCCGATAAACATGATTTGTTATGGGTACCAGGTTGTATGACTCCTAGTGAAATTATTAAAGCCGAGACTTTAGGTGCTAAGATGGTTAAATTGTTCCCGGGGAATATTCTTGGTCCAGGTTTCATGTCTGCTATAAAAGAGTTGTTTCCTAATCTTTTATTTATGCCGACAGGTGGTGTTGAACTTGATAAAGCTAATATTGAAGGCTGGTTTAAATCAGGTGTTTGTGCAGTAGGAATGGGCAGCAAACTGGTGAGTAAAGAGGTAATGGAAAATAAAAAGTATGCAGAGCTAATTCACTCAACAAAAGAAGCTTTAGAGATTATTAAATCTCTTAGAAAATAGGAGTTATCTAACCTTAATTAAATGCCTGAAGAATTCTTCAGGCATTTTTTTTGCTAAATCTAAGCCGCCGAAAATTACACGCTAGGATTTAAAATTTTTGATGAACTACTATCATTTTGTTTCTAATAAGGAATACTTGTTTTCTATTTATTAATTTTAAAACTGAATTTGAAGTTTTGTACGTATCTAAAAATAATGACGTGATAATTATGCTCATATTCACTTAACTCAAAGAATGCTGAACCGATTTGTTTTATTATTTATTCTGTTTTTGGGTATTCAGCAACTCAAGGCCCAAAGTACCTCGAACGAAGGCACAGATTTTTGGGCAGTATTTCCTTCGCATGTAGCAGCAAATCTCAATGGGGTCAGGCCGTTGGCAAATTATTCAATCTTTATTACTGGAAAACAAGCTTCATCAGGAATAGTTACAGTTGGTACATTCCGGACCAGCTTTGTTTTACCGCAGGCAAATTCTGTTATCGAGGTTCAGATTCCCAGAGCCCAGGCCTATATTGATGAAGCAGAAGCAGGAAGGGTGCTTTCCAATAGGGCAATTAGAGTGCAAGTTGATGCCGGAAAATCTAAGGTAGTAGTTTATGGGCATATTTTTGCAGGAGCACGTTCTGCAGCTTCGCTGATACTTCCTAAAGAGGCGCTTGGACAACAGTATTTTAGTATGAACTATTTAACAGGCAATACGCTGGATGGTGGTCAAAATCATATTGTTTTGGTTGCAAGTGAACCAGATACCAAAATATTTATCAGACGAAATGGTGTAGATCTGGTTCCCGGTGGCCTATTTCTTCAAAATGTTGGGGATGTGTATGAATATCTTTCAACTATTGATTTGACTGGTACTAGCGTATTTGTTGATCCAGTAACATCTGGCTGTAAGCAATTTGCAATGTTTTCTGGGACCACGAATTCTGCTATAACTATTCCTAGCGGATGTGTAGGACGTGTATCTTCAGATCCACTTTATCAACAAAATTATCCTGTTGAAAGCTGGGGTAAATCCTATGGTTTTATTCCTTTCAGTACTCGTACAAGAGCAGGGGCGCCAACCAGAACTAATGGTAACTATGTTCGTATCCTGGCAAAAGATGACAACACAGAAGTTCTATATAACGGCAATCTAATAGTCACACTTAATGCTGGTCAGTTTTATCAAACTCCATTACCTGTCAATCAGCCTGCCTATATAACCGCAAACAAGGTTATAGCTGTAGCTCAATATTCACTTACTCAAACCTGTGCAGGCGGAGGGCTCGGAGATCCGGATATGGTAATTTTAAATCCGATCGAATACAATATTAAAAACATAACCGTTTATTCTTCCAATAAGGAAGATATTAGTGAGAACTACGTTAATATTCTAATAAAAACAGATGCAGCAGCTTCATTCAGAATTAATGGTCGTGTACCCAATGGAACATTTGCACCTTTGCCAACCTTTCCGGGTCTTTCATATATGCAGCTAAATTTGAATCAATATTCCACTCAGATCTTTAATTTATCAGCTTCTGATGGGTTTAATGCAATTGCTTACGGTTTTGGTGATGTAGAATCTTATGCCTATTCTGCAGGTACGAATCTAGCTTCAAGCCAATCTGTAAAAGCAATCAATAAAATCACGCTTGAAGAAATTAAAAATGCTTGTACCAATCAGGATTTGGACTTTGTATTAACATTAACATCTCCGGCCACGCGCTTAACCTGGCAGTTAGATATAGCTGACCCTCTAATACTGCAAAATAATCCGATTGCTACCCCTGTTACACGCAACGGTATTGTTTATTACGAATATATATTTCCGAGAAATGCTGGATATAGACTTCCTGGAGAAAAAATGGTCAAGGTAATTGCAACCTATACATCAGCAGTAGGTTGTACGCTAAATGAGCAGCAAATAGACTATACATTTGATGTTTTTGATCCTCCAGAGGCTTTATTCAAAAACTCTCTCAATTTCTGTGTGAATAATGAAATAGTTTTTACAGATCAGAGTAAGGATAATGGTAATGCCATTACTTCATGGCTATGGAATTTTGGTGATGGACAAACATCAACCGAGCAAAATCCAAAACATATATATACGAATGCGGGTTTATTTAAAGTCATTTTAAAGGTGCAAAATTCTACTAACTGTAATGCAATTGAATTAAGCAAGGATCTGAAGATCATGTCTGTACCCAAAGCTGATTTTGCAATGAGCCTTCCAGGTTGTAATAATTCAGGGATTACCTTTACTGATCTATCTATTCCATTTCTAGGCAAAATTGTAAAATGGAATTGGGATCTGGGCGACGGAACTGTTGCCGAGTATACGAATGGCGCTACTTTTTTACATCAGTATACCTCAGGAGGCAGCTATACGGTTAGTTTAAAAGTAACCAATGAGTTTGGCTGCGATCGTACTGTAAATCGTCAGTTGAATATTACAACTCCTTTTTTAAATGCGGGTTCGGATACCATAATTTTGAGGGGAGGAGGGGTCAGGTTTAACGTAAGAGCAACTGGGACTAATTTAAAATATAAATGGAGCCCTTCTATCGGACTTGATCGCGATGATGTTCAAAATCCGCTGGCATCGCCAACGGAGGATACCCGATATTCTGTAACTATTACTTCTGATGAGGGTTGTGTTTTACAAGATGATATTCTGGTAAAGGTGTTGGAAAAACCTCTAATCCCAAATACGTTTACTCCGAATGGTGATGGTGTAAATGATATATGGAAAATTGAATATCTGGATAGCTATCCCAATGTAACTGTTAATGTTTTTAACCGTTATGGAGTTAGGGTATATGTCTCTATTGGTTATATTGAACCTTGGAATGGGATGTATAAGGGGCAGGCAGTTCCGGTTGGGACCTATTATTATGTGATTGATCCCAGAATTGCGTTGCCAGTTTTTAAAGGTTGGGTTACGGTTATTCGATAGTTCAGGTTTATGACAATAAAGTGGTAATTGAAACATTATTTACTATATTAATAACCGAAAATTGAAGCCGTTTTTGATTAATTTAATTGAAAAAGTGATAGGCTCAAAATATAATGGAATGATTAAGAAAGCGGTGTTTTTACTAGTTTTTATCTGTTTAGGTCATGCTGTTGCTGCTCAGCAGAGGCCACAGTATACCCAATATATTTTAAATAATTTTATATTGAATCCTGCCATATCCGGCATTGAGAATTACATTGATGTAAAGGCCGGCTATAGACGCCAATGGCAGGGTTTAAGTGGGGCGCCTGAAACTTCCTATATTTCGATTCATGCTCCTATCGGAAATAATTTCCGCTATGGAACCTCTACATCTGTAACCGAAGGGGGAGGCTCAAATCCCAATAATCGCAGCTATTTGCAAAACTATATGGCATCTGAACCTCATCATGGGATAGGGTTTATAGCAGTTTCAGATAAAACAGGACCCATTTCAACAACAGATGTTAATTTGAATTACGCCTATCATATTGGGATCACTGAACAGTTAAACGTCTCATTAGGTGTTGCCGCCGGTGTTTCAAAGATATTTCTTGATCGTTCGAAATTAGTTCTTGAAAACCCAACCGACCAGGCTATTGGTACGGGTAATTTTAACCAGTTAAGACCTGATCTTAGTGCGGGCATTTGGTTATACGGACCAAGATATTTTGCCGGGCTATCTGCACAGCAGCTTTTGAAAAGTCCAATTGGATTTAGCGATGATCCTGTAACCTATGATCAGGGCAGAAAAGTTTCGCATTTATTCGCAACTTTTGGTTATAAAGTTTATCTCGGAGATGATTTTGCTGTTATTCCCTCAGTATTATTGAAGGTAGTTTCTCCGGTGCCCATGTCAGTGGATGTAAATCTTAAACTAGCTTATAAAGACCGTTTCTGGCTGGGCGGAAGTTATCGTAAAGATGATGCATTCGCAGGAATGGCTGGTTTCAACCTTGGCTCATTCATGAATATAGGCTACTCATATGATGTTACTACCTCTGGCTTGAATACTGTGAGTAATGGATCTCATGAAATTGTGCTGGGCATTTTCTTGAATAACAGGTACAAAGTAACATGTCCGCAGAAAAGCTGGTAGACGTCTGTTAACAGTTAACAGTTATCAGACAACAGAAACACAGAGCCAAGAACCAAGACTGTGTAGTGCTAATTTCAGATTTTCTGCTTCTTTCAGACCTCCTACCTCAGACAACAGATAACTGACAACAGACAACATCTTTTTTAGTATTTAGTATTGAGTACTAACTAACTAACCACCTAACTAACTAATAACTAACCAACTGATAACAGACAACAGATAACACACAACAGATAACAGACAACTCTCCTTAAAGCTCTTTCCTTAATCTCGCTACCGGTATATTCATCGCTTCCCTATATTTGGCCACAGTTCTTCTAGCAATATTATAGCCTTGTTCTTTGAGGATTTCAGTCAGTTTTTCATCTGCAAGTGGTCGTCTTTTATCTTCTTTGCCAATGCATTCCTCAAGAATTTTTTTAACCTCTTTATTGGATACTTCCTCTCCACTTTCCATCTGAATGGCTTCAGAAAAAAATGATTTCAATAAAAAGGTTCCAAATTCTGTTTGCACATATTTAGAATTAGCTACCCTTGAAACGGTTGAGATATCCATGCCAATACGATCAGCAATATCTTTAAGGATCATGGGTTTCAGATTCTTATCGTCGCCGGTCAAAAAATATTCATACTGATAATGCATGATAGCATTCATAGTTTTAAGCAAAGTTTGCTGACGCTGTTTAATTGCATCGATGAACCATTTCGCTGAATCAAGTTTTTGTTTTACAAATTGTACTGCTTCTTTTAGTTTTTTATCCTTTTGAGCAGTTTTATCGTAATGTTCAAACATGTCCTGATACGAACGACTGACACGCAGTTCAGGAGCATTTTTTGAGTTTAAGGTCAAAAATAAAATACCGTCGTTATTACTGATATGAAAATCGGGGATGATTTGGAGTTGCTTGGTTGTGACAGCATTCGAATCGCCAGGTTTTGGGTTAAGCTTGAGTATCTCATTTACAACCTCTTTAAGTTCCTCTGAATCCATGTTTAGGGAACGTTCAAGTTTGTCGTAATGTTTTTTAGTAAATTCCTCTAGAAATTGTTCTACTACTCTAGTGGCTTTTCTAACAATTGGATTTTGATTTTTTTTTCTAAGTTGAATTAATAAACATTCTTGAAGATCTCTTGCACTAACTCCTGCGGGATCGAATGATTGAATTACTTTAAGCATCTCAAGCACCTCCTCTTCCTCTGCATATACGTTCTGCGAAAAAGCAAGATCATCGATCAGCGAAGTAATTTGACGACGTAAGTAGCCATCATCATCAAGACTTCCAATTATTTGTTGCCCAATTCTGAAATTTTTATCGGATAAGGGTACCAGATGGAGCTGTATTTGAAGGCTTTCAAAAAATGAATTTTGCACAGCAATAGGAATTTCTTTTCGCTCCTCATCCTCATCTCCGTTCTGCTCATATTTGGAACCGAAGTCGTTGATGTTGTCGTCCTGCAAATAGTCATCAACATTAAATTCATCTGAACTTTCCTGGCTATCTTCTGAATTGAAATTATCGTCTGGATCCCTATCTGGATATTCCTCTGCTGGTTCATTCATGTTAGCAAGACTAAGATCTTCAAGTGCTGGATTATCTTCCAACTCTTCTTTAATTCGGGTATCAAGCGATACAGTTGGTACCTGTAATAACTTAATAAATTGAATTTGTTGAGGAGATAGTTTTTGAAGAAGCTTTTGCTGAAGATTTTGTCTTAACATGATTTGAATTATCACGTAAAATTACACAAATATTGGTGTTTGGTGCATTATTAATGTAAATTTTGTATTCGATTTAATGTAAAAATATTTTTGATTTAGTTAAAAACTAATCATATTTAGTAAGTTTTTAAAATTTAGAAATTATATGGCGATTATTAAGGAGTTTAAAGAATTTATATCTAAAGGAAATGTGGTTGATCTAGCTGTCGGTGTGATCATCGGCGCTGCCTTTGGAAAGATCATCACTTCATTGGTTGATGATATTCTGATGCCACCTTTGGGATTTATAATGGGTGGTGTTGACTTCTCTTCAAAGAAGCTAGTTTTAATTTCTGCTGATGCTATCTTTAAAGTAGAAGAAGTGGCTATACGTTATGGAAATTTCATTAATGCTGTAATTCAGTTCCTGATTGTTTCCTTTTGTATTTTCGCCGTGATAAAAACCATGAATGCTCTTAAGCGTAAAGAAGAGGAAACGCCTGTAGCCCAGCTAGCACCAAGCCCTGAGGAAGCATTATTAATGGAGATTAGGGATCTGTTAAAACAACAAAATAAATAAGTAAAAGGTCTTTTTCCTTTGTAAATTCTATTATCGGTTTATAATCAGTGTATTTATTCCATTCCCTGGCTTCTTTAATGAAATTCTTTTCGCGGATCATGTTTTGTAAATATTCATTCATCTAATGAGCATATACTTTTTGACTGGGTATTATAAATTTTATAATTTTCGGTTTTAAGCTGTGCAAAGGCTATATTTGAAAATAATATAAGCAAATACAGAGGGTTAAATTTCATAAATCTGAGTGTGGGAAATTCGTTTCTCAAGAAAGATAAGGATATTTTTAATCAACTGTTTGAATTGTGAAAAATCAAGCTTATATTTGCACTCTTGTTTTTTAGAGTAATAATAGATTAAAGAGTCATGAAAAGAACATTCCAGCCTTCTCAAAGAAAAAGAAGAAATAAGCACGGGTTTAGAGAGCGTATGAGCAGTGCAAACGGAAGAAGAGTATTAGCTTCTAGAAGAGCTAAAGGTAGAAAGAGACTATCTGTATCTGACGAGCGTCGCCATAAAGCATAATTTTTGATTGTATTTTCGTAGCCTTTTACGATTTTGCAGATCAATTTCTGCTTGTCAGTCAGGCTAAATAACAATCAAAATGAACAGTTTTAAAAAGGAAGAACGGTTATGTAATATTCAGCTTATAGAAAAGCTTTATCATAACGGTTCTTCTTTTTTAGTTTATCCCTTTCGTATAATTTGGCTCTCCTCTGAAGCGAATTCAGAATTTCCTGTTCAGGTGCTAATTAGTATTCCCAAAAAAAAGTTTAAACGTGCTGTAGATAGAAATTTGCTAAAGCGCAGAATTCGTGAAATCTACCGACTTCAAAAGTCTGAAGACCTTTTTCCTTTTCTTAATGAACGTTCCGAAAAAATAGTACTTGCTATTAATTATATCGGGAATGAAATTGCTGAATATGCTTCAATGGCAAAGAAATTTAATACTGTAATGCTGCGATTAAAAAAGAACATATCCGAGCAAACATGTTCAAAAAGCTTATAAAAAAGGCATTTTCTACCCTGTTTTTACTTCTGATAAAAATCTATCAGTATTTAATTTCACCTATTCTTGGAAAATCATGCCGTTTTACTCCAACATGTTCTCATTATGGGCTTGAAGCTATAAATAAATATGGTCCGTTTAAAGGTGGCTGGCTTACCTTAAAACGTATTGGTCGCTGCCACCCCTGGGGTGGGCATGGTCATGATCCAGTACCTTAAGCTTTATAATTTGTAATTAATTTTGCTCCTTTGTATCCATGAAAGATCAATTGATTTTACTTCTTGAAACTGCAACAACAACTTGTTCTGTAGCCTTGGCTCATAATGGTAATATCATTGCATTAAAAGAGGTGAACGAGCGTAATATTCATGCCAGCCATATAACCTTGTTTATTGAAGAGGTGATGTTTGCTGCTAACAAGAAGTATTCTGATCTTCAGGCAATTGCAATAAGTAAAGGACCTGGTTCATACACGGGATTAAGAATTGGAGTTTCAACAGCTAAAGGCTTATGCTATGCTCTTGATATTCCCTTAATTGGAATTGATACTATAGAAGCAATGGCCTCTGGTTTTAGGGAATCTTGTAACATCCCTGATTCTTCATTACTTATACCAATGCTTGATGCTAGGCGTATGGAGGTTTATACTGGGATATACCAGAAAGATTTGAGTATTGTTGAATCAGTTTGCGCAAAAATTGTTGATAAAGACTCATTTAATGAATATAATGATCAGTCGCTATTCCTTTTTGGTGATGGTGCTGATAAATTCAGAGCACTTTTTGCAGATCATCCTCACATTAATTTTAGTGATTTTGCTACATCTGCCTGTCATTTAAATATTCTGGCTTTGAAAAAATTCCGGGATTTAGATTTTGAAAATCTGGCTTATTTCGAACCATTTTATTTGAAGGACTTTCTACTTACAACATCAAAAAAAGAACTTCTCTAGTTCTTTTTTCCGGATAGTCGTTTGATAAATCCTTTCTTAGGGTCTTTGATAAAGCCAGGTATCTGTGTGGCATTTAAAGGATGTTCCAATATCTTGCCAAATTTCAACGCAAAGCCCATATAAAATGAAACCCCGGTATATCCATTGGGATAGATAATTTCATTTTTATTATAAGACTTCAATATTTCCAACGACTTAATAAGATGATCACTTCCCATGTAGAATTCAACATTTGGAGTTTTAATCATCAACTGTCCACCTAACTGTAAAAAACCATTGGTGTTGTAATCAGTCATATAGGTGAATACATAATTTTTATAATGAAAGTTATTAACTAAGGCAATATCTCCTCCTTTGTAATAAATGCTTTTTGATAAAATTAGATTGGGACGGTAATTCCCAAAATTTTTATTGATCAGGATCTCTGCTTTGCCGTTTAGTACACTTACATACGATTTGTTTATAGAAGTTGAACTTATATTCTTATCAAGACTGTCTGCAAGTCTGTTATCGGCACTTTGATTGGATGCATTATCAATGAAGATCTTGTCAGTATTAAAGTTATACTCGTACGAATCCTTGTTCCATTTGATTAATCCAAAATCTTTTAAATTACCTAAAACAAACCAGCCATCAGGTAATTTATAACTAGCACTTGCACTAACAGAAAAGCCAGGATTTTTGAAATTTGGATTGACCATCTCTCTTTGGAAATTATCAAACTTGAAACTCGATCGCATGGTACCTTGAAGAGAAATGTCTATTACATCTGCAGCTTTGTCCATATTTATTTCAGACTGGCGAACCTTTATCTTAGTATAACTAATGCCGCTGAGCAGACTTAATTTAGCCCCAATGGCTAAACGCTTAGTATAGTTCTGCCTGTAGGTAAAACTAAACTGATGAAACGATTGATTATAAACATTTAAATTAAAAATCTCCTGTAATGAGCTAGAGTTAAAGATTCTGTAATCGTCGAATACCGCAAAAATTTCATTGCTTACTTCAGCTCTACCATCGTTTCTGATCTGCCAGGATAGCCCTATTTCCTTGTATTTCTTGACAGACTTTAACATCCTAAGCATCGCCACATAATTATTTGAATGAAAGGTGAGACTATTTTGCTTATTTCCTCCAATCGTAATATTACTGCCATTAAACTCCCCATTATAAAGCAGTGTTTTGAACGCAGCTTGTGCAGGTCCGGAAAAAGAGCCGTTTATGCTAATCGTTGGTATAAAAAAATTAAAAGCAAAACGTTTGCTGGTATCTACCTGGTAAGCTCTTTGAGATGGATTCTCAAAACTGTCGTATAGAGTACGACTATTATAAAGCGAAAATTGTTGAGCAAAAGTTCTGCTGTTTGTGCCTATTATGATGATTGTCCAAACGAATATTTTGAATAAATAGTTGCTCTTTCTCCAGGTTATGATCATTCTTTAATTATTGCTTATTAATACTATCTACGGTTAAAACATCATCTAGAGTTGCAGCTGATTTTTTATAACCTGTATAAAAATTGGTAAAAAAATGATCTTTATTGCTCGCAAGTTGATAAGAGAAAGCGTACAGGTCATTTATACCATATTTATTGTTCCCAAAGTTATCTGCATAATTTCTTTTTAATAAATTTTTAAGAATACTTGCCGAATTATTAAAATGCAGAATGAATGAAATATTACTTTGATCACCAACAAGTTGATCAAATTGTGTGAATGCCTCCGTTTTTAAGAGGAATCTTTCCGAATTATAGTCTTTAAGATATCGCTGCAAGGTGCCAGGTGAATTAGATAGGATGAGCAAATTATCTGTAATGATATAAAATGGCTTAGCGTATTTTTTTAGAGGATCACCCCAATAATTATAAAATAAGCTCTCGAAATTAATCTTTCTGATCGTTTCAGAATAAGTTGAGCTTAATGGCTCAAGGAAAAATTGCATCTGTGTTCCATTCGTAATTTTAATAATCGACAGGTTTTCATAGGTCGAAAGTTGAATCGTGGATAGCTCATTGCCCCATAATTTCTTGATGTCACGGTCAGGATTGATCCCGGTTTCAGAGATTATTTTATCTATTTGCTTGATAAGCGTGTCAAGTTCTTTTCTTTCTTTAAATAAACTAATTAACTCATCATGAAAAGTTGTGTAGCTCGATAGACCATAAACTAATGAATTAGATGTGTTATAAGGCAGTATCCGTTTAATTGTATTTTTTACAGGTGTCTGCTTTAAGAATAGCCTGGTATAATTATTCTTTTTATCTGAAATACTCGTGAGCCCATTAAATATAAGATCGTCATTTTTGTAATTAAGGCCTAAGCTTGAAAAACCCGAAAAACTCTGCAAAATCTCAAAGTTGCCACTCAGGTTATTCCTGAAAAAGGGTTTGAGAAATCCTGGTTTCTTATAATTGATAAACAGGTTTACCAATGCATTTTCGTCTTTTCTAACTCCTTCATTAATGATTTTAATGAATTCAGGATCAATCTTCTCTGAGTTTTTATCCAAACTCCGAAAAAGAATGTCCTTGTTGAAACTGCCTCTAGCAATTCCCTTGTCAATAGCAAAATAAAAAGATCGATTAAGTGTTTTATTTTTTATCAGAAATATATTTTGCCCATTTTCCTGAAATGTAAGGATCTGATTTGAAGGGTCACTTGCACTAATTTTCCTTATGTTTTCTGCATTAAGTGATTCTTTTAGTTGCATTGACCAAAGAAAATGAACACTGTCAGTTTGAGATGGATGGAATGATAAAAATACCTTCTGACCTGATATTGAGGGTTTTAGAGCAGCATTGCTCAGTATAAAGTTGCTTAGCCAATGGATATCTTCTTTTTTTTGAGGCCCAGCAATGGTATCAAAAATTGTGTAATCTTCAAAAATATCGTAAAGGCTTTGGTCGTTTTGATGCTGAAAAACTACTGATGCATCCAACGGTATTTCTGATAAAATCTGATTATTACTACGGTTTGTAATATTGAGATTTGAAAAGTATAGGTAAGCTACAGACAGTACAGTGATTAATAAGGCTGCAGTGATCCCAATTATTGTTTTCATTAAAATTTACTTTAAACAAATTTATATTTTTATGTCTTCAAAGTAGAATTGCAAACATGTTTGTTAAATTAGCAATCTAATCTAACAATATGAACAAACGCATCATTATTATCGCTTCAGTGTTTGGAATACTTGCTGTTATTTTAGGGGCTTTTGGAGCTCATGCATTAAAAGCTCGACTCACTACTTCTGAGCTGGAGGTATGGAAAACTGCCGTTGATTACCAGTTCTATCATACTTTTGCCCTGCTATTCCTTTCTACTTTTTCACGATTCAATAGTCGTGGAATCAAGTTAGCTTCTTGGTTTTTTAGTTTGGGGATCATCCTTTTTTCGGGATCCTTATATTTGATTTCAGCGAAAGAAATCTTGAATATAAGTCAGATTTCTGTTATCGGGCCTATTACACCCATCGGTGGATTATTTTTTATCATGGGCTGGATCAGTTTGCTTATTGCTATTATAAATAATAAATAATGCTTGAATTCAATGAAACTGAAGGCATTGTTCGGAAGACTATTTTCATCGAGGTAATTCTTCCACTCGCTATTTCCAAAACCTATACCTACAGGGTGCCACTAGAAATGGTCGCAGATGTGGCCATTGGAAAGCGCGTGGTGGTTCAATTTGGGAAGAGCAAAATTTATACAGCAATAATTTGTTTGATCTCTGAAACTCCTCCGGCACTTTACGAAGCCAAGTATATTATTGATGTTCTTGATGCTGAACCCATTGTCAATGAATTTCAGCTTAAATTATGGCAGTGGATGTCTGATTATTACATCTGTAATTTAGGTGAAGTAATGCAGGCAGCATTGCCTTCAGCCTTAAAACTTGCCAGTGAAACAAAAATTGTGTTGAACACTTTTGAGGATATCGATAAAAGCTTATTGTCTGATAAAGAATTTCTTATCGTTGATGCACTCGAACTTCATCCTGAACTAAGTGTGAGCGATATCAGTAAACTTCTTGGCCAAAAGACGGTTTTTCCTCTGTTGAGAGCATTGTTTGAAAAGAACATTATTGTAATTTCTGAAGAAATAACAGAGAAATTCAAACCCCGGAAAAAGGCCTTTATTGTCCTGAATTCCCAATATAATGAGCCTGAAAATAGAAAAGCTTTATTTGAAGTGCTGGAACGTTCACCCAAGCAATTGGAGATCTTACTAGCATACTTTAAACTTGAAAAGCAACAGGCTGAGATCGCAAAGACTGATCTGATTGAAGCGTCAGGAAGTTCTGCGGCAGTTTTAAAAGCATTGTTAAACAAAGAGATATTTATTCAGCAAGACAAGGTTGTTAGTCGCTTAAACTTTGGCGAGCTTGAAGATATTCATGATTTTGAATTAAATGAGGCGCAGGTAAATGCACTGCAAGAAACTAAAGAACAGCTTGATCAGAAGGGTGTAGTCTTGCTTTATGGTGAAACATCGTCTGGAAAGACTCAGATTTATATCCGCTTGATCGAGCAAATGCTGTTACAGGAAAAGCAAACGCTTTATCTTTTACCTGAAATTGCACTTACTACACAAGTAATTGAGAGGTTAAAAGAACATTTTGGTGGTCAGATTGGAGTTTATCATTCAAAATTCAATGATAATGAACGCGCAGAGGTTTGGCAAAAAGTGCTCAAAGGTGAATATAAATTAGTTTTGGGTGCACGTTCATCAATTTTTCTTCCATTTAATGACCTTGGCCTAGTGATCGTAGATGAAGAACACGAATCTTCCTATAAACAATACGATCCAGCACCGCGGTATCATGCAAGAGATACCGCCATATATTTGGCGCAATTACATAAGGCTCAGATCGTTTTGGGATCAGCTACACCCAGTTTAGAAAGTTTTTACAATACGAAGGTTAAAAAATATGGCCTGGTGACATTAAAGGGTCGTTTTGGAGGTGTTAAGTCGCCAATTATTGAAGTAGTTAGTATTGCTGATGAAACTAAACGAAAAACGATGCAATCGCATTTTACCTCTGTATTATTGAATGAGATAAAAGGGGCTTTATCACGTAAAGAACAAGTTATTTTGTTTCAGAACAGACGTGGTTATACACCGATATTACTCTGTACTACCTGTGGATATACTCCAAAATGTGTAAACTGTGATGTTAGTTTAACCTTTCATAAAAGCAGCGCAAAGCTTCATTGCCATTATTGTGGATACAAACAAGACATTGTAAGTGTTTGCCCTGCCTGTGGTTCAACCCGAATTGAACAGAAAGGATTTGGCACTGAAAAAATTGAAGATGAATTGCAGCGAATCTTTGAAGATGCCAGGATAGCCCGGATGGATCTTGATTCTACCAGAACAAGGAATAGTTTTCAGGTTCTCCTGAATGATTTTGAAGAGGGGAGGATTGATATTCTGGTAGGTACACAAATGGTTGCCAAGGGTCTCGATTTTGGGAATGTAACTACAATAGGGATCATTAGCGCCGACAGTATGCTGAACTATCCTGATTTTCGTGCCTTTGAACGAAGCTATCAGATGCTTTCTCAGGTATCAGGCCGTGCAGGACGACGCGCAAAACAAGGAAAGGTCATTATTCAAGCTTATGATACCTCTCACCGCATTATTAACCAGGTGGTAAAGAATGATTACGAAGGAATGTTCGATACTGAAATACTAGAGCGCAGAAATTTTCATTATCCGCCACTTTATCGCCTCATTCAGATCAATGTTAAACATAAGGATATAACTAAGCTGCTCCTGATTGCTTCTTCATTAGCTAAGATTTTGAGATCTCAGTTTGGCGACAGAGTACTTGGTCCTGAAGCTCCAATGATCAGCAGGATTAGAAATTATTATATCCAGACCATACTCATTAAAGTTGAGCGTGAAGGAGTGTCTGTTCAAAAGATCAAGGAAGCTCTGCAACAAATCCTCATAAATTTTAATAGCCTTCCGGCAAATAAGGGTGTTTATATGCATATTGATGTAGATCCCTATTGAAAATTATCACTCTGATTTTATATTCATATTATTTTCTGATAATGCCTACATAAGACTATTTTTGAAATTAAATGGCACATAAATTAGTTGATAGTTATCGGGAAAAGGGCGCACGAAAAAAGTTGGTTCAATTGCTGCAGGAGCGTGGTATTGCTGATGAAAATGTTTTAAAGGCCATTGGAAAAGTACCCCGTCATTATTTTTTTGACGAAACTTTCTGGAAACAAGCATATAAGGATATCGCATTTCCTATTGGGGATGGTCAAACCATTTCGCAGCCTTATACTGTTGCTTATCAAACAGAACTCTTACACATCAAAATAGGAGATAAGGTGCTCGAAATTGGAACGGGCTCCGGTTATCAAACTTGTATTCTTGTGGAACTTGGTGCTCAGGTTTATACAATCGAGAGGCAGGAAAATCTATATAATCGGACTAAACAGGTATTGCCTCACATAGGGTATCAGGCCGAATTCTTTTTTGGAGATGGTTCTAAGGGAATAGCCAAACATGCCCCTTATGATAAGATCATTGTAACAGCCGGTGCACCTCTGGTTCCTGAAATTTTATTGAAACAACTTAAAATTGGAGGTATCCTGGTGATTCCAGTAGGTGACGAAGAGTCACAAAAGATGATCACTGTTTTAAGAGTATCTGAAAATGATTTTGAACGCTTTGTACTTGATACCTTTCGTTTTGTACCGCTGGTGGGGGAGAAGGCTTGGTAGTTAATAAAGAATTAAAAATTAAGAATTAAAAATTAAGAATGCAGAATTCGTATTTGTTACTCCGTAATTCGTAATTAATAATTCGTAATTTGTACTCCGTACTCCGTAATTCGTAATTCGTAATTCGTACTCCGTACTCCGTAATTAATAATTCGTAATTCGTAATTCGTAACCCTACCTCTTCATCGCCCTGCTCATTTCCAATTTTGCATCCCGATCCTTGAGCGTTTCGCGTTTGTCATAAATTTTCTTACCCTGTGCGAGTCCGATTTCCAGTTTCGCAAACCCTCTTTCTGATGTGAATATCTTTAATGGGATAATGGTAAAACCTTTTTCTTCAATATTGATCCTTAGTTTGGCTAATTCTTTTTTATTCAAAAGCAGGATTCTGTCGCGCTTTGCTTCATGATTATAGAACGAACCATGAGAGTATTCTGCGATCTGCATATTTCGTACATATAACTGTCCGTCAATAAAAGTGCAGAATGCATCATTGATATCGGCTTTTGCTTCACGTATTGATTTAATTTCAGTTCCAAGAAGTTTAATTCCGGCTGTATACGTATCGAGTATATGATACTCAAAATAAGCTCTCTTGTTCTTTATACTAATTCCACTTGCCATATCTTTGCAAATATCTGAAAGATAATCCATAACCGGAATTATCATATTTTCATCAATTCTAATTAAGATTGAAAAAGTTTTATTTTATTAAATATTTAAAATTGTATTTTCGCCCGCTAAAATTGAATAATGAGACTACTTACCATGTTATTTTTCCTCTGTGCATTTATTTTAAATGCAAATGCACAGAATTCAGCACTTAGCGGAGTAGTTAGTTCAGGTCTGAATGCCGTTGAATATGCTTCAGTGAAAATTATTGATACTAAAATTGGTTCTAAAAGCGACTCATTAGGTAAATATACCATCACCGGACTTAAACCGGGTAAGTATAATATAAGTTTTACTGCATTAGGTTATATTTCTTACAAGGCTGAGATTTTTATCCGTGAAAATGAAAATCTTAATTTGAATGTTGATCTGAAGGAGACTGGGGCAGCTATCGAAGAATTTGTAGTCACCGGGACCATGAAGGAGGTGAGCCGACTCGCTAGCCCGGTTCCTGTTGAAGTATATAGCCCGGCATTTTTCAGAAAGAATCCAACACCCTCAATTTTTGATGCCTTACAGAATATAAATGGAGTCAGGCCCCAGCTAAACTGTAATATTTGCAATACCGGTGATATTCATATCAATGGCTTGGAGGGGCCCTATACGATGATTCTGATCGATGGTATGCCAATAGTCAGCGGACTTTCATCTGTTTACGGTCTTTCTGGTATACCCAATGCTTTGATTGAGCGTGTAGAGATTGTTAAAGGACCTGCTTCATCGCTTTATGGCTCTGAAGCGGTTGGTGGTTTAATAAATATAATCACTAAAAAACCTCAGAATGCAGCGGTATTTTCCGGAGATATTTTCTCAACTTCCTGGGGGGAATTAAATACTGACCTGGGATTTAAGTTCAAGGCTGGTAAAGCTGCTGAAGTATTGACGGGCGTTAATTATTTTAAATATGGAAACCGGATTGATAATAACAAGGATCTTTTTACTGATGTAACCCTTCAGGACAGGATTTCAGTGTTTCAGAAATGGAATTTTAACAGAAAGGAAAACCGACAGTTTAGTCTGGCGGCACGTTATAATTATGAGGACCGCTGGGGTGGTGATGTCACATGGGACAAGTCTTACCGTGGTGGTACTGAACGTTATGGAGAGAGTATCTACACCAACAGATGGGAAATGCTTGGAACTTATCAGCTTCCTATAAAAGAACCTGTCATGTTTTCCTGGTCTTTGAATGACCATGATCAGAATTCGGTTTATGGAAATACTATTTATAAAGCAAGGCAAAAAGTTGCATTCGGACAGTTAAGTTGGGATAAAAAAATAAAAAATCATGATTTGCTTTTTGGTTCGGCCCTGAGGTATACCTTTTATGACGATAATACTCCGGCAACAGCTATGCCCAACGGACTAAATAATACAGAGCGGGTATGGCTTCCGGGAATTTTTGTGCAAGATGAAATTGCCCTTGCCGAAAAACATAAACTTTTGCTGGGAATACGATACGACTATAACTCCAATCACGGAAATATTCTAACTCCAAGATTTGCATACAAATGGATATTCAATGAGAATAATATTCTTCGCTTAAATGCAGGTACTGGTTTTAGAGTGGTCAGTTTGTTTACCGAAGAACATGCAGCTCTGACGGGCTCAAGGGAGGTTGTGATCACAGAACAGCTTAAACCTGAAAGAAGCTATAACGCTAATCTTAATTTTATTAAGAAAATCTATTTTGATAGCGGCACTTTTATAGGTGTTGATGCCTCTGCCTGGTATACACATTTTAATAACCAGATCATACCTGATTATTTTAGCAATCCCAACCAGATTATTTATAGTAATTTACAAGGTTATGCAGTTTCACGCGGATTAAGCGCCAACTTTGATTTGACATTTGCAAACGGACTTAAGGTTATAGCCGGGACTTCCCTGCTGGAAGTATTTTCAAAAAATGAAAGCTTAGATAAAAAGATCAGACCATTTCTCAATGAAAAGTGGTCTGGTACCTGGGGGATTTCGTATAAGCTTGAGAATTTGAATCTTGGACTTGATTATACAGGGAATATTTATGGGCCCATGCTCTTGCCACTTTTAGGCGAATTAGATCCCCGAAGTAAAGAATCACCGGTATGGAGCCTCCAAAATATACAATTCACCTATACAGGCTTGAAAAAGATTGAACTTTACGGAGGTATAAAAAATTTACTGAACTGGACACCAGGTAAAAATGAGCCATTTTTAATTGCACGCGGTAATGACCCTTTTGATAGGAATGTTCAAACTGATCCATCCGGAAATGTAGTTCCCAGTCCGGCTAACCCATATGCATTAACCTTTGACCCGGGATATGTTTATGCCCCCAATCAAGGAATCAGGGGCTTTATGGGTGTACGTTTAATAATCAAATGAGATGCGAAAAATATTGATTGTATTCATACTTATCCTGATCATGGTTTCAGATCTGCCGGCACAGAATCGCATTGTTAAGTTTGAAGAAATCAAAGTTTTGAATCAAAAGACACCTAAACCAATGGTAGTGCTGATCATGACAAGCTGGTGCAAATACTGTCATGCGATGAAAAACACGATGACTAAGGATAAAAATGTGTCCGAACTATTAAAAGAGAAATTTTATACTTTATTTCTTAATCCGGAGGATAAGAATGATATAATTTTTGCAGGTAGAAACTTTAAACATAAAGCCGGACTGCATGAACTGGCAAAAGAACTGGGTACAATAAATGGTCAGGTTTCCTATCCCACAATTACTGTTCTTAATGTTAAGAATGAGATAATCTACCAGCATGCTGGATTCCTATCACCTCGTGCTATGTTCTCTATCCTCGAAAAAGTATCAAAAAACTAAGGGTTATATTTTTTTTCTGACAATATCCTCTTTCTCATATCTCATACCTCATACTTCAGACTTCAGCCCTCAGACTTCATCTCACATCTCATTTAACAATCATAATTGGAATATTTACATTATGACGAACCTTTTCAACAGTAGTTCCAAAAATCAGATCACTTAGGCCAGAATGTCCATGTGCGCCCATTACCAGTAGGTCAAGTTCCCTTTCTTTTACAATTTCTGAAATTGCTTTGGCAGCTGTTCCATATCCGATAGCAATAGTGATCTTATATCCAAGTTCTTCCAGATTTAATTTATACTTCTCCAGATTGTCAGTATCACTCTGCGTTTCATGATCCAATACTTTTTCGCCGTGGAATCTGGCGCCTGCTGTTTCAACAATATGTATCAAATGATACTCAGCATCTTTTCCACCTTGCAGAAGTGCATGCCGTAAAGTATTCCGGTCGTTTTTTGAGAAATCAACCGAAATGCCCACTTTATGGTATTTTATGGGTTGAATTTCTCCGATCTCTAATGCTTCACCATGAGGTACATTGGATGAATCAAGTTCAGATTTTTTAAAAAATGGCATGATAAATACATAAACAAGCAATGCAAAAATCATGACAACTACAGGTATAACCAGTAGATAGATCCACCAAATATTGACGGTTGTATCTTTTATCCAACCACCAATCTCTTCTATAACGAGCTGAACATTTAAACTTACAATGATCAATGCCGTTAACCAGGCAAGTATTTTTACCCAGGTCTGTATGGCATATTCTTTCATTTTTGCTTTATCAGAGTTAAAATGTATTAGTGGGATTACTGCAAATCCTAATTGTAAACTCAATACAACCTGGCTCAAAACTAAAAGCCCGCCAAGTGCACCTTCACCAAAATACAGAATAGTATAAAATGCAGGAATTATTGCCATCATCCTGGTTAAAAGGCGTCTGATCCAGGGCTGTATTCTTAGCTTTAAATGGCCTTCCATCACGATTTGACCAGCTAAAGTTCCCGTTATGGTAGAGCTTTGTCCCGATGCAATGAGGGCAATGGCAAATAGGGTTGGTGCTACTGATCCAAATATATGATCAAGTAATTTGTATGCATCCTGAATTTCTGCTACTTCAAATAGGCCGTTTTTATAGAATGCAGTGGCAGCCAGTATGAGTATGGCGGCATTTACAAAGAATGCCAGGTTCAGCGCAATAGTAGTATCAATAAAATTATACTTTAATGATTCCCTGATTCCTTTTGGAGTTCGCTCAATCTTTCTTGTTTGAACCAATGAGGAATGTAGGTATAAATTATGTGGCATAACTGTAGCACCAATGATTCCTATAGCAATATAAAGTGCATTTCCAGTTAAAATTGATGGTTTGAATCCTGAAATCACCTCTCCCAATAATGGTTTTACAATGAGCATTTCTGTAAGGAAAGAGATCCCAACAATAAACACCATCGAAACAATAAATACTTCCATTATTCTCATTCCCTTGTTCATTAAAAAAAGCAGGAGGAATGTATCAAGAATGGTTATAGAAATTCCCCAGATGAGTGGCAATCCAAATAATAGGTTAAGTCCGATTGCCATTCCAATAATCTCTGCAAGGTCGCAGGCAATAATGGCAATTTGTGCCAAAACATATAAAGGATAATTGATGTATGCTGGATAGGAATTTCGTGATGCTTGCGCCAGATCTAGACCGCGGACTATTCCCAAGCGGGCACTCAAAGATTGAAGCAATAAAGCCATCAGGTTTGACATGAGTAATACCCATATCAATTTATACCCAAACTGACTACCGCCTGCTATATCTGTTGCCCAGTTTCCAGGATCCATATAACCAACGCTGACAAGGTATGCTGGTCCTATGAATGCAAAAAGCTTTCTCCATCCGGTTTTTCCGCCGGTATTTATAGAACCATGTACCTCACTTAATGAGTCGTCATTCTTGGTATTCATAGCATTACTAAGATATTTTTTGCAACCTCACGGCTGATAGTTCTGTCGGCATGGTCATTTACTATAAGTATAATGGATCCATCAAACTCAATAAGCTCAGAGACCCTAATTTTGGTGCCAAGAGTTAGCCCCATTTTTTCAAGTAATTTGAGAAAAACAGATGAATGCTCGCTAACCCCTGAAATTGTTCCGTTTTGATCTTGTTGCATGTCAGAAATCCGTACCAGTTTTTTTTGATGTATGGTTCCTGAACGGTCAGGGATGGGGTCTCCATGAGGATCTGCTGCTGGATTCCCCAAAAAATCATCAAGTCGGTTAATTAGCGATTCTGAATTAATATGTTCAAGCTCTTCGGCAATATCATGTACCTCATCCCATTTAAAGCCTAACTTTTCGACCAGAAAAACCTCCCATAAACGATGTTTTCTGACAATGTTTACAGCCGCATTTTTTCCAGCTTCAGTTAAAGTGACTCCCTGATATTTAATGTAATTGATCAGCTTTTTTTCGGCAAGCTTCTTTAACATATCAGTAACAGAAGCTGCTTTAGTATTGGTTATTTCAGCAATTTGGTTGGTGCTAACAACAGAATTATTCCCAGTGCTTAAATGGTAAATAGCTTTCAGATAATTTTCTTCGGTAAAGGAATGAATAGTCGACATGATTAAGCAAATCTAATTTATTTTTTAGATTAATCTAAAAAAAATATAAAAAAAATATCTGCCAATTTTATCTCTATATTTTAAAATAAAATTTGGCAATTCCTTTTAAAACTTTTATTTTTGATAACGTATGGCTATAGAACTGGATAAAATCGATTTTAGAATTTTAAAGATTCTACAGGAGAATGGAAGGATTACTAATCTTCAACTGTCACATGAAGTAGGTCTGTCTCCGGCACCTACCCTTGAGCGAGTCAGGAAACTTGAACAAGCCCATTATATTAAAAGCTATCATGCTCTTGTTGATGAAGAATTACTTGGTTTAGGAATAAAAACTTTCATTCAGATTCAGCTTGATTTTCATAAAAATAATACGATACAGGTATTTTTGGAAGAAATTGAATTGATAAAGGAAATTACTGAATGCCATCATGTTACTGGGCAATGTGATTTTCTATTAAAAGCTTATGTGAAAGATATTAAATCATATGAACGTTTAATCATGGATAAGATCAGTAAGATCTCGGTTGTTAAAACCTTCCAAACCATGATGATCATGTCAACGAATAAAAAGGAGCCTGCAGTTCCTTTGGAGTACTAATTTGTCTTTTATTTAATTTGTCCATTATTCAATTTGTCTATTTGTCAATAGGAATACCATTTAACAATTAAAAATAATTGTCATGGACAAATCAACAAATTGACAAATCAGCAAATTCCTACTCTACCTTCCAATCAATCCCCCTCTCCCCATTCTTCTCCAGGTATTCATTAGTTACAATAAAGTGATTGCAGCCAAAGAATCCATGATAAGCTGAAAAAGGTGAAGGATGTGCCGCTGTCAATATCAGATGTTTATTATGGTCAATCAATCCGGCTTTAGCTTGTGCATGTTTACCCCATAATAGAAAAACAATTCTATTTCTTTTCTCCGAAATAATTTGAATTATCCGATCGGTAAATATTTCCCATCCCTGATTTTGATGAGAGCCGGCCTTCGAAGCTTCAACGGTTAAGGTTGCATTCAGTAACAATACTCCCTGGTCTGCCCAAGAACTTAAGTCGCCATGTTTAGGAATTTGAAAGTCATTATATTCTGACTGCAGCTCTTTAAAAATGTTTTGAAGTGAGGGTGGGATTTGCATTCCTTTCTGGACTGAAAATGCTAATCCATGTGCCTGGTTTTGGCCATGGTAAGGATCTTGACCAATTATTACCACCTTGACTTGATCAAAGGGTGTATGATTGAAAGCGTTGAATATTAAATTGTTTGATGGAAATATGGTATGCCCTTCTTTACGACGGATTTCAATAAAAGAGTGTAAATTTAACATGTAATTTTTGTCTAATTCTTCTTTCAGAATTTCCTGCCAGCTATTTTCAAATTGAATAGACATATTTTCTTAGATTGATATTGGTTAAACGCTCAAATAAACGGATATTTGAAACAAATTTAAAAGATAAAAGATAATGCCTAATTACATCAGATTGATACTTGCAGCTATAGTGTTGGGTGCAGCAATAACTTTAATGGTTTTCGGATTTTGGGGATGGGGAATACTTTCTGTTTTTATAGTCATTCTTATCACTGTAACGTTCTTTTATAACGAATATATGCTCATTGCGCAATATTATATGCGGAAAGATAATATGGATCAGGCTGGAGTTTGGTTGAACCGAATTAAAAATTACGAAACGCAGTTATTTAGCGGACAGCATGGTTATTATAATCTTTTGATTGGTTTGATTGAATCACGTAAGGCTCCATTGCAGTCTGAGAAGTATTTTAAAAGAGCCATTAGTTTAGGGATGACCATGGACCATAATATAGCACTTGCTAAATTAAGTCTTGCTGGAATCGCCATGGCAAAAAGAAATAAGAGGGAAGCTACCTTGTATCTACAGGAGGCAAAAAAAGCCGATAAAAATAAATTATTGGCTGATCAGATAAAAATGATGAAGGAGCAGATGGGGCAGATGGATAGAACAGTTCAGCAGCGAAATTACCGTCAATTTTAAGTTATTACTTATCTCTTAAACTATCGAAACGGCTTGAGGTTTCATAATTCAATTGACAAAATTTAAGACCCTCAATTTCATAAGCCCCATTTATTGAAGAATAATAGTGTTCCTCTTTTATTCTCTTCAATAGATTCTTAATAAAGGTAAGGTCAAAATCGTCTTTATTCAGTTTGATCAGATATTCCTGATCAGAAATTTCAATACTTGAATCTTTCATTGTGTTTTTTATTTATTCAAAAATAAAAAAAGCCGCATACTTAAAAGTATAACGGCCTTTATCAATATATTATCCTTTTGTTAACTAAACCATTCTAGAACTGCTTCTTTAGAAGGCATTGCAATTTCTAGTTTCATTTTTTTACGCATCCCGCCAAGGTCATTGAAGACTTTATTTGGGTTTCCTGCTTTTAGCTCTTCCACAGTTTTGAATCCCATTTTTTTCAATACAGGAACCCATTCTGCCGGAATTCCTAAAGCAATAAAATCTTCATCGCTAAACTGCATAGTCTTCTTTTCCGGTCTCATTTGAGGGAAGAACAAGACTTCCTGAATAGTACTTTGATCAGTCATCAGCATCACTAAACGATCGATTCCAATTCCCAGTCCCGATGTTGGGGGCATTCCATACTCTAAAGCTCTCAGAAAATCTTCATCCATAGCCATTGCTTCTTCATCACCTCGTCCTGCAAGTAGTAGCTGCTCCTCTAGGCGTTCACGCTGATCAATAGGATCATTTAGTTCTGTATAGGCATTTGCTATTTCCTTGCCCATTACAAATAGTTCAAAACGCTCTACAAGCCCTTCTTGACTGCGGTGTTTTTTAGCTAGAGGGGTCATTTCAATTGGATAGTCAGTTATATAGGTTGGCTGAATTAGAAACTCTTCCACTTTTTCACTGAATATTTCATCTATAAGCTTACCTCTTCCCATGGTTGGGTCTATTTCTATATTCAGTTGTTTGCAAGTTCTGCGCAAAGATTCTTCATCCATTGCTGACACATCAATGCCGGTGTATTTTTTGATGGAATCATACATGGATAGTTTTTCATACGGTCCAGCAAATTCGATCATATGTTCACCCGATTTCACGCTTGATTGACCGTGAATGGCAAGTGCTACCTTTTCCAGACATTGTTCAACCATTGCCATCATCCAGATATAATCTTTATAGGCTACATAAATTTCCATGGATGTGAATTCAGGATTATGGGTACGATCCATACCTTCATTCCTGAACATTTTTCCAAACTCAAATACTCCGTCAAAGCCCGCAACAATCAGTCGTTTAAGGTATAATTCATTAGCAATCCGCAAATAAAGCGGCATATCCAAAGCATTATGATGCGTATTAAATGGTCTTGCTGCCGCACCGCCATGTATGGGCTGGAGGATCGGAGTTTCTACTTCCATCCATCCCTGATCTTCAAAATAGGATCGCATGGTATTGATCACCTTTGAACGTTTGATGAAGATCTGCTTAAATTCCGGATTAACTGTCAGATCTACATATCGTTGTCTGTAACGCATTTCAGGATCCGTAAACCCATCGTAAATATTGCCTTCGTCATCGCGTTTTACCACTGGGAGTGGTTTTAATGATTTAGAAAGGATCTTTATTTCACTAACATGAATAGAAATCTCTCCGGTTTTAGTAGTGAAAACATATCCACTGACCCCAACAAAGTCGCCGATATCTAAAAGTTTCTTAAATACAGTATTGTAAAGAGTTTTGTCTTCGCCCGGACAGATCTCGTCGCGATTAATATAGGCTTGAATTCTACCAGTAGAGTCTTGAAGCTCTGCAAATGAAGCACTTCCCATAATGCGACGGCTCATTATCCTACCTGCAAAATGGACATTCTTATACGAGGTTTTATCCCGCTCGTAATTGTTTAATATATCCTGTGCGTTAACATTTACTTCGAAGGCTTCAGGTGGATAAGGGTCAATTCCCAGTTTACGTAATTCACCTAAGGCCTCACGGCGTATAATCTCTAATTCAGATAATCCGATGCTCATTGATTTAAAATTTCTGCAAAAATAGGGTTTTCGACGTAATAATGTTAAGAAAGCTTAGCTCCCATAAAAGAAAGAACAAAAAACCGCAATTTTCCAATGAATATTAAATCACTTTCATCTTTCCCCTTTAAGCTTTCATCTTTCCCCTTTCAGCTTTTAGCTTTCCCCTTTCAGCTTTCAGCTTTCCCCTTTAAGCTTTCCCCTTCTAATCTGCTTCAGTCTCCTGCAAATACATATCATTAATATCCTCAGAATATTTATTCTCAATCACTTTTCTTTTTGCCTTTAAAGTAGGAGTGATCTCTCCTTCTTCAATGCTAAAGGGGTTGCGCTTCACCAAAAATGATTTTAAGCGTTCAAACTTAGCAAGCTCATTTGAATATTTACGAATGTCAGCATTTAACCATTCCAGTATATTTTGATCCCTTATGAATGAATCTTGCTCCTGAAAGAACTCTTCTTTTAAGTTAAAAGTTTCCTGAAGAACTTCTTTTGAAGGAACAACAATGGCAGTTACATATTCTCTTTTATCTCCGATTAAAAATATTTGCTCGATTTTAGGACTCTTTAAGTAGGTGTTTTCAACAGGAGTAGGATAAATGTTTTTACCATAGGCATTTACCAGCATATTCTTGATTCTATCTGTGATTTGCAAATTGCCTTTATAGTATCTTCCAATATCACCTGTATGGAACCAGCCATCTTTATCAATTACTTCGGCAGTTTCTAAAGGCTTATTCCAATATCCTTTCATCACACAATGCCCTTTCACAATTATTTCACCTTCAATACATTCAAAGTTCTCGTCAAAGCTTTCATTTGTTTGGATAGCGATGATATTTTTACTTTCTACATCCTGAATGGCAACTTCAATGCCTGGGATAATGCGGCCAACAGTTCCGTAAACTTGGCGGTGATATTCCGTGACCGCCATAACTGGAGAGGTTTCTGTTAGTCCGAATCCTTCCAAAACCTTTATTCCAAGATTTCCGAAAAACTCTCCCACATTTTTAGGTAATGCAGCACCTCCAGAAAGCATGAATTTCAAACGACCACCAGTTTTTTCCTTGATCTTACTGAAAACTAGCTTTTCTGCTATAGATTTCTTGATACCTAATATTAAACTTGGCTTTTTGCCGGCTTCATGTACTTCCCGGAACTCTTTTCCTGTTTCAATTGAAGATAAAAAGATCTTTGCTTTAATTCCGCCTGCCGATGTGCCATTTTTCATTGCTTTATCATGAATTCGCTCAAGTAAACGAGGAACACAACTCATAACAGTAGGTTTAACTTCTGCCATATTTTTTGCAAGTAGCTCGAGGCTTTGTGCAAAAGCTATTTTACTGCCTACCGCGCAACATACATGATAGGTTGCTGTACGCTCAAATACATGAGATAAAGGAAGAAAGGAAAGGAAAAGATCATCTTTATTTATGACTGGTATTTGTTCTAGACAAACTTTAACATTTTGCACAAAATTGGAATGGGTTAACATCACTCCTTTTGGTGTTCCGGTTGTTCCAGAGGTATAAATAAGGGATGTTAGATCGCTTGGAAGGATGGCCTCTCTTGCACTTTCTATTTTCTTTTGATATTGGTTTAAAGTTTTTTCACCTTCCTGGATTAAGTTTTTCAAACTAATTACTCCTGCATTAAGTTCTGAATCGGGAAGATATTTTTGGTAATCATCAAATACAGGGATAATTCTCTGAAGATTGGGGCAATTATTAGCAATTTTTAATATTTTTCTGAACAGGAATGGACTTCCTGCAAGTAATGTCTTGGCTCCTGAATCGTTCAAAATATATTCTATTTCAGTTTCTGAAAGGGTGGGATAGATAGAAACATTCACTCCACCAATCTGTTGAAGGCCTTGATCATAATAAATCCAGTCGACCGAATTTTCGATAATCAGAGCCAGACGATCGCCCTTAGAAATTCCCATCTCAAGAAAATAACTTGAAATAGCATCTGCATTGTCTAATACATGCTTATAACTGATCTCTACCCAGTTCTCCTTTACTTTATGAAGTAAAAAGGTTGTATTTTCATCGTGAACGTACCCGACTACATTCCTAAGTAAATTAGGTATTGTAGTAGACTTTGTAATTTGATTCATTGTGAGAGAATATGAAATTTATAATAAACAAGTATAACAGATTACCTGTATAAAAGCAAAAGGCTCATGAATGAGCCTTTTGCTTTTATTTTTCTTCTTTAAAAGAACCTTAGAGATTGATTATCAATATTTTATACCGAAAAACTTTCACCACATCCGCAAGTTCGGGATGCATTTGGATTGATGAAATTGAAGCCTTTGCCATTTAATCCATCTGAAAAGTCAAGTTCTGTACCAGCGAGGTAGAGAAATGATTTCATATCAAGTGCAAGTCGAATACCCTGATCTTCAAAAAATTGATCTCCGGTTTTCTCTTCATTATCGAAATCCATTTTGTAAGATAAGCCAGAACAACCGCCACCCTGAACAGAAACACGTAAAAAATAACTCTTATCGAGTTCGTTTTCAGACATTAATTGTTCAACCTTATTTTTTGCTTTATCTGTAACTGTTACCATTTTTAGTTTTACTTAAGATTCAAAGCTGTTTTCAGCCATGATGATTCTTAGTGGTGAGATTTAGCCGATTCTAAGGCTTCCAAACCATTTTTTACACGGTAGTCATTGATTGCGGCTTTGATTGCATCTTCAGCTAAAACTGAACAATGTATTTTAACGGGCGGAAGAGCAAGTTCTTCTACAATATCCATGTTGTCAATCTTCATTGCATCATCTATAGATTTACCTTTCAGCCATTCGGTTGCAAGAGAAGAAGATGCAATTGCTGATCCGCATCCAAATGTTTTGAATTTTGCATCAGTGATCATATGATTTTCATCAACTTCAATCTGCAAGCGCATCACGTCACCACATTCTGGAGCACCAACTAAGCCTGTTCCAACTTTAGTACTGCTTTTATCAAGAGTCCCAACGTTGCGTGGGTGAGTGTAATGATCGATTACTTTTTCTGAGTATGCCATAATTTTTGATATTTAGTGTCTGTTGTCTTTTGTAAGTTATCTGTTATCTGTTATCTGTTATCTGAGGCATGAAGTATGAAGTATGAAGAGCTATTATGAAATGAAGCTAACTTACTACTTATTACTTATTACTTAGTACTTACTAATGTTCAGCCCATTCAATTTTATCTAGGTCAATGCCCTCTTTGAACATTTCCCAAAGTGGTGATAGATCGCGTAGGTGATTAACTGCCTTCAGAGTTTGTTTAATCGCGAAGTCAACTTCTTCATCTGTTGTGAATCGGCCCAAGCCGAAACGTATAGAAGAATGTGCCAGATCATCAGATAGACCAAGGCTTTTCAATACATATGAGGGCTCTAATGATGCAGATGTACAAGCAGAACCTGAAGAAACTGCCAGATCTTTCATGGCCATCATTAACCCTTCACCTTCAACATATTTGAACGAAATATTTGCAACATGAGGTAAACGATGATCTGTATTTCCGTTTACATAACTTTCCTCTAAAACAGTAAGTTCAACCTGTAATTTATCGCGTAATTTAGAGAGACGTTTTGCTTCTTCATCCATTTCAAGCCGGCAAATTTCAGCTGCTTTTCCTAGACCTACAATTCCAGGCACATTTAAAGTTCCTGAACGCATGCCTCTTTCGTGACCTCCACCGTCCATTTGTGCAGTAACTTTAACCCTTGGGTTTTTACGGCGAACATATAATGCACCAACGCCTTTTGGTCCATACATTTTATGGCCTGTAAATGCCATCAGGTCTATTCCATCAGCATTTACATCAACAGGAATTTTACCAACTGCCTGAACAGCATCTGTCATGAACAGAGCTCCATGTTTATGTGCAATTGCAGAAATCTCTCTAATTGGCTGAATAACTCCGATCTCATTATTACCGTACATGATTGCTACAAGAATGGTTTTTTCAGTCATTGCAGCTTCCAGATCGGCAAGGTCAATTAGTCCGTCAGATTTAACTCCAAGGTATGTTACTTCACCTCCTAGTTTTTCGACATGTTTACATGCATCTATTACTGCTTTGTGTTCAGTAACGCAGGTAATAATATGATTTCCTTTATCTTTATACATCTCAAATACACCCTTGATAGCAAGATTATCTGATTCAGTAGCTCCTGATGTGAAAATTATTTCCTTTTCATTTGCTCCAATCAACTTTGCAACCTGCTCACGTGCGTAATCAACACCTTCTTCTGCAGCCCATCCAAAAGCATGATTCCTGCTGGCAGCGTTCCCAAATTTTGCATTGAAATAAGGTAACATGGCATCAAGAACCCGTGGATCCATTGGTGTTGTAGCATTATTATCTAAGTATATAGGCAAATCCATTTTGAATATTTTATTGTCTCGTTTAATTTGATTCAAAGATACGAAATATATTTTTCACTAATTATCAATTTTGTCTATGTAGGTATAGATAAAATGGTCATTTTTATGACATATTAATACAGCCATGAATAAGATAGAACACATTGGAATTGCCGTTAAAAGCTTGATATATGCCTCACCTTTGTATGAACGGCTATTGGGTTGTAAAAGTTATAAAACAGAAGAAGTTGATTCTGAACAGGTGATCACAGAATTCTTTAAAGTAGGTGAAAGTAAGATCGAACTGCTTGAAGCAATTTCTGATGAAAGTTCTATTCATGGGTTTATTCAAAAGAGAGGCGAAGGTATACATCATATTGCCTTTGCAGTTGATGATATTGTCGAAGAAATGGCCAGACTTAAAAGCGATGGTTTTCAACTACTGAGCGATCATCCCAGGATAGGGGCAGATAATAAATTGGTTTGTTTTGTACATCCAAAATCATCACACGGGGTGTTGATAGAGCTTTGCCAGGAAATTAAATAAACTCGTATTTAATGCAAACAGACCATCTAGGCTTATTCTCAATGGGTTTTGACAAAATATAAAACAGATGATCAACATAATTTCAAAAATTACTTTTTACTAATTGTATTTTTTCCTATATTTGCACCTCTTAAAAAGTATTGAAGATGAAAGCTGAATTGCATCCCAAAAATTACAGATTAGTTGTGTTCAAGGACATGTCTAACGAATATTCTTTCTTAACTAAGTCATGTATTGATACTAAAGAAAGTATTAAATGGGAAGATGGTAATGAATATCCACTAATTAAATTAGAGATTTCACACACCTCACACCCATTCTACACAGGTAAAATGAAATTGGTTGATACCGCTGGTCGGATTGATAAATTCCGTACCCGTTACGAAAAAAAATAATTTTATTTTAAATAATAATTATAAGTCCCGACTCATTAAGTCGGGACTTTTTTTATTTTTGTTATATGGGTATAATTCTTTTTGACGATCAGTTTCGTAATAATTTATTACCCTTGTCATTTACAAGGCCTGTTTCTGAATTCAGAGTAGGTATATTGACTATTTCAGATAAGTGGAAACGTTATTTAAATTCGGAGATCTCCTACCTGACTGAAGGCTACCTTCAGGAAAAATACCCTCTAATAATTGATGCTGAAAATCTACTCATCAATTCTGCTATTTGCCCCGATAAGGATTTATTAGATGCTATAACTAAAATCAGAGAAGGCGAAGCCCTTTTTCATGATCAGTTATTGATTGCTGTTCAATTGAATGAAACAGCTGCAAAAGAATTTAATATCAATAAGCTTTCTGCTTACAGGCGAGTTGAATACCTTAATGCTATTACCAGGATTGCCTATCCTGAACATATTTTTTCCTTGAATGATCATGAACTTCACAAAGATTTTGAGCTATTGACTAATGGGCGTACATCTGCCAGCCTGAGTAATACAAATATTATTTTGGGCGATCAGATTTTTGTTGAGGAGGGTGTTGATGCCGAATGTTCAACATTTAATTCCAGAACGGGACTAATTTATTTAGGGAAAGATTCAATTGTTATGGAAGGCTGTCATATTCGCGGTTCATTTGCTTTGTGTGAAGCTTCGATATTAAAAATGGGAGCCAAGATTTATGGAATGACAACAATTGGTCCGCACTCAAAAGCTGGTGGCGAGATCAATAATTCAGTCATCTTTGCAAATTCGGCTAAAGGTCATGAAGGATATCTAGGAAACTCAGTTTTAGGTGAATGGTGTAATATTGGTGCCGATAGCAATAATTCGAATTTGAAGAATAATTATTCCGAAGTACGTCTATGGGATTATTCAAATGAAAACTTTAGAAAAACCGGATTTCAGTTTTGCGGTTTAATTATGGCCGACCATGCTAAATGCTCGATAAATACCATGTTCAATACAGGTACTGTTGTGGGTGTTGGTGCAAATGTTTTTGGATCTGGTTTCCCTAGAAATTTTGTTCCTGATTTTTCTTGGGGTGGGAGTCAGGGCCGTGAGGTTTATTCATTAAAAAATATGTTTGAAACTGTCATGAAGGTATATGCACGAAGAAATATTGATTTTAATGAAATGGAGCAGAAAATTTTAATTCATATTTTTCAACTAACAGAACAATACAGAAGATTTTAATTTATTGAGAAAAATATAGAATGAGAAAAAACATTGTTGCCGGTAACTGGAAAATGAATATGGACCTTGAAAAAGGACTTCTTATTTTTAATGAAATTCAACAACTTATCAAGGAGGAAGTTAAAGGCAATCAGGAGGTAATTATTTGTCCGCCTTATATTCATTTGAGTAGCTTATCACAATTAGTAGACTCTGGTACTAACTTATCAATTGGGGCACAAAATTGTCATCAAGCAGATAGCGGAGCATTTACAGGTGAAGTTTCAGCTTCAATTATTGCTTCAACTGGTGCATCATATGTCATAATTGGGCATTCAGAACGCAGGTTATATTTTTCCGAGTCTAATTCTTTGTTGGCTCAAAAGCTTGATTCTGTTCTAGAAAATGGCATGGCTCCGATATTTTGCATAGGTGAAACCCTAGAGCAAAGAAATAATGAGACCTATTTTGAAGTGATAAAAGAACAAATTACTGAAGCTTCCTTTCATCTTCAAGCAACAGATTATAGTAAACTAATTCTTGCTTATGAGCCTGTTTGGGCTATTGGAACTGGCTTAACTGCAAGTCCTGAGCAAGCGCAGGAAATCCATTCTTTTATAAGAAACCTACTGGCCGATAAATACGATCAGGATTTGGCTAACAATATGACAATTCTATATGGAGGAAGTTGTAACCCCAAAAATGCTTCAGAGCTTTTTGCAAAATCAGATATCGATGGTGGATTGATTGGGGGTGCTTCATTAAAAGCACGTGATTTTGTGGATATCATCAAAGCTCTGAATTAAATAATGGTTTACAGTGAAGTAATATTTAATCTTTCAACTACAGAAGATTTTCATAAAGATTTATTGATCAATGCCTTATCCGATATTGGCTTCGATACTTTTGAAGATTTTGAAATCGGTTTTAAAGCTTATATTCCATTATCAGAACTCAATGCAGATGCAATTGAACAATTGAAGATGGTATATGGTGATATGTTCTCCTTTACATTCGCTGCTACAATTATTCCTCATCAAAATTGGAATCAAATATGGGAAAGTAATTTTGAGCCTCTTCAGGTTGCTGATCGCTGTTATATTCGTGCAACCTTCCACGTACCTCATCCAGAGTATGAATATGAGATAGTGATTGACCCAAAGATGGCATTTGGGACGGGCCATCATCAAACTACTGCCCTGATGATGGAATTCATGCTTGGCGAAAACTTCAAAGGACAAAACGTTCTGGATATGGGTTGCGGTACCGGAATTCTTGCAATATTGGCTTCAAAAATGGGTGCAAAAGAAGTTTTAGCTATTGATTTTGATGAAATTTGTTTTGAGAGTACAATTGAAAACTCGGAAATCAACGGAATTAATAATATCCGGGTTTTATGCGGATCAAAAGAAGTGATTCCTGATCAGAAATTTGATACTATTCTGGCTAATATAAATCGTAATATTTTGCTTGATCAATTAAACCGTTATGCTGAGCTTGCAAAACCCGGCACCATACTTTTTCTTAGTGGCTTTTATGAAGAGCCTGATCTAAACATAATTAAAGAAAAATGTTTTTCAATAGGATTTATTTTTAAACAACATATAGCGCTTAATAACTGGGTTTCTGCCAAGTTTAGGTTTCTTGTTTAAATTTATTTTCTTGATTTTTTATAAAAAAATCAGATTATGATAATTTCTGTAATTAAATTTCTTATTTCTTATTTTTATTTCATTTTTTTGTTATTTTAAAACTATTTTACTGTTTATATTAATTTATATGAAATAAAATTAATATAAAGTAAAATAATTATTTTTTCTGTTATGAATTCACACAAAAAGTCTTGTTTAATCATAGTTAAGATACAAAATGGAGTGATTTTAAAACCTAGATATATAAAGTAGAAAACACAATTTATTTTTTTTTAAAGAAAATAAATTATCTGTATACCTGATAAATTAACTTTTTTTTTATATTTTAGTTAATTTATATTATATTGAAAAATCTATACAAACATCTATTACGAAAAATAAAGCCCATGCAAACATTAGGAAAAAAGATCCGCCTGCTTAGACATCAAAAAAGTTGGAGTCAGGAAGACGTATCTAAACAGCTAGGAATTTCTATTCCGGCATTTTCAAAAATTGAAACTGGAATTACCGATATCAACTTGTCCAGATTAGAGCAGATAGCGAAATTGTTTGAACTAACTGTAGTTCAATTGCTTAACACCCATGGGGCTGAAGATCAAGAAAACTATAATATGGAAGTTGTTACGCTTAACCAGAAACTTCATGAACGTGAAGTAGAAATTATTGATTTACAGAAAAAGGTCATCGAGTTGTATGAGGTTAGAAAATAATAAAAAATGGCTTTCAAATTGGAAAGCCCTTTTTTATTAGAATATTTTTCTTAGTGTAACATGTTTTTTCCCGAGTGTTGCACCTGTTGCTTCATGGATAGATAACATTTTGTCATTAAAATCACCTACCCAGGATAATTCCATTTCTTCGTATTGATTCAATGGAACAACATATTCTTTAATTTTGATAAATAGGACAGATTCTAAGCCAAATTTTTGAAATGCCTTTTTAGTACCCATCACTACCGCGCGCATTCTGCTTACTCCTTTCCACCGGTAGTATAGAAATTTTAATTTTTCAATCAGACCAAGTTTTCCATTAAAACTTTTGATCATTTGATTTGCATCCGGAATAATGACAATTACTGATGCGGGTTCTTCATTGATGTAAGCAAACCAAATTAGTTTTTCATCCATGACCGTTTTCATTTTATTGAAAATTTCTAGAACACCTTTAGTTTCAAGAGGTACAAAATTTTCGAAATCCTGCCAGGCATCATTATAGATTTCTGCAAAGTCTTTTGCAAATTGTTCCAGTTTCCCAACTTCTAAATGCTTAAAAGTATAGCCTGGTTTATTGGCAACCCATTGAGTAATTTTTGTGAAACGCTCTGGGAATGGCTTTTTTGCATCCAAATGATTCGTGATCTGCTCATAAAGAACAGTGAATCCATAATCTTCAAATAGTTTTTTATAGTAGGCGTGATGATAGTTCATGCCATAAGAGGGAATAGTGAACCCCTCAATTAATAGCCCCCAGAAGCTGTCATTCTCACCAAAGTTGATGGGCCCATCCATAGCTTTCATCCCCCTTGAAGCGAGCCAGTGTTGTGCGGTATCAAATAATAATGTTGCGGCTTCTGTATTGTCAATACATTCAAAAAAACCTATGCCTCCAGTTGCTTGTTTAGGCTGATAGGCTTTTTTTTCATTGATGAACGCAGCAATTCGACCAATTAGTTTTCCATCATCAGATTTTAATACCCATCTGGTGCATGATCCATGGCTATTAAAGTTATTCAGTTTTGGATCAAAAATTGCTTTAATATCTTTATCAAGGGGACAAACCCAGAACTTATCATTTCTGTAAAGCTCACGTGCTACATCTAAAAATTCGGTAGCCGTTTGTGGATGATCAACTTCTTTTAAAATCATAAGGTTTAATGGCATTAAATAAAAAAAGCATTCAGAGAACTGAATGCCTGAATATTTGATTAGGACTTATCTCATTAAAAATCGTCGTCCTCATCATCGAAATTATCGAAATCTTGAATGTCATCATCTAGTTGTAAGTCAAAGTCATCTTCATCATCCAACACTGGACGTGATAAATCCTTTGGATCAGTCAAATTAGTTTGCTTCTTCACCGGGCCTTTAGCAGCTTTCTTGCCTGACCCTTCGCTTGTGGTTGTTTTTTTTGGCGACTTCATCTGTAGAAAATTACGCTTTATTTATGGTGTTTTTATTGAATATAAAATTAATAAGATTTTGAATTTTCAGCTCTTCTTTTTTTATTTTTTATTTCACAAAACAATCTCTTATTCTGCCTGTTCTCCAATCGTATTATTTTCGGTGATCAGCTCATTAATTTGTGGCAGGTCATTTGTTGAATTAATCCCAAAATAATCCATAAATAAACCGCTAGTGGTATAAAGAAGGGGTTTCCCAATAGTTTCGGCCTTTCCACTAATACTGATCAACTCTTTTTCTAAAAGCTTTTGAATCGTATAATCACAATTAACCCCCCTTATTTGTTCAATTTCAAGTTTTGTGATTGGTTGTTTATAGGCAATAATTGATAGGGTTTCAAGTGCCGCTTGACTTAATTTTTTCTTGGATCGTTGTATTTGTAATTGATTGATTGCCCCATAGTATTCTTTTTTGGTTAAAAACTGATAGCCAGCATTCAAGTGAACAAGCTCTATGGCAAGGTCCAAGTCCAGATATTTTGCCTGAATCTGTTCAATCTTTTCAAGAATGAATTTAATTTCTATAGGTTCTTCTAGCAGTTCAGTTAAAACCTGATAAATTTCTTCTGCGGTAATGCTCTTTTCGGAAGCGAAGATTAATGCTTCGATTAGGTTTGTTGGTTTATCAAGGCTCATAGACAAACATAATACATTGGATTATATTCCTAAAAAATGATTTAAAAATATTGAATTGAAATTTAAAATAACCAATATTATTCGGTGATATAAAAAGATATTTATAGCACTGTTTGTCCCAGAGTTATAATATTTCTAGATATAATTTGAATCATTTATAAAATCAATCCTGATTTTATAGTGGTTAAGGTATAATGATTTGGAGCAGAGGTGCTCCCTGCTTTTATACAGGTATCTGAATTACAATTTCATTACCAGATTTGCCTGTTTGAATTTTTCTAATACTGGTATCCCTTTAAATGTCCTGAAAACATCTTCAAAAGACTTTTTGTATAAAATTGTGGGTTTGAATAAATAAAAAGAAAAAAATATAACTAGAAGCAATTTGATTGAGGAGGCAGTAATCAAGACTTTGTTTTTCAACTTCGCAAGTTTTAAATCAGATTCAAAGAAAAATTAAATGAAATTGAATAAACAATTGAACTAATATTAAAATATAAATATGTTTTTTAATAAGTAATAAAGGCGGTGAAACGCCCCAAACGTTTCAACCGCCTTTTAATAACCAATATTACCCCTATGCGATAATTTACATCTTTAATAGAATAATTTTTTTCGGGTTATTTTAAATCAATAGTATATCAATTTGGTTCGAAAATTTTTTAAAATGAGTATACGGTATATTTAATTTTGTTAACGGTAGGTATTTTAGAAATGTCTCGTTTTAAATGCATTAATGTTTAAAATAATTCTTGACGGTTTCAAGGAATTTGGAAGATCTTCTTCTGGAAACCACATGCTCTGAATTATCTGATAATTTTACTATCAAACCGTTTTTATTGGTATAGTCACTCAGATGTTTCAAATTAATGATAGTTGATTTATGTATCCTACTGAAACCCGAATTCTTAAGTATTTCTTCATATTCTTTAAGATGTCTTGATGCAATGATGCTATGATTGTTTTCAAGATGAAAAATTGAATAATTACTATCTGCTAAAACATAAATAATTTCATTGATATTGAGAATTTGAAACCCATTTGAATGTGAAAGGTTGATCTTAGTGATCTTTTTGATATCGCTAAGATTTTCTTCAAGACTGTTGAGTTGTGCTTTGATATTATCAGAAATTACTTTGTCGTTCCCATTTCGGGTTTTTAATTTAATAACTTTTAATACTGCATTCTTTAGTTCGTTAATATTAATGGGCTTTAATAAATAATCAATTGCACTTGCCTTTAATGCTACTAATGCATATTGATCATAGGCAGTTGTAAAAATTACAACTGAGTTTGCTTTTTGCAGGTCTGGTAATAGATTAAATCCATCTTCAATTGGCATAGCTATGTCAAGAAAAACCAAATCAATTTCACCCGATTTTAGCATTTTTCTTGCTTCGGCAACTGATTGTGCTATGCCTTTGATTTTGACTTCAGGGAAATGCTCGCTTATGATGAAATATAGGCATTGACGTGAAATTTCTTCATCGTCAACTATAAGTGCGTTTATTGACATGTTATAATGATTACGTATACTTACTAAAATATTTGTAATTAAAACATAAATCCAATAAAAATGAGTGAACGGTATATTTTTTTGAGTATCAGTACTCAATCACCTGCTGTTCAGTCATTTTCGGCAAATCTCTGAACTGGTATTGCTGTGTTCTGAGCTGAGGTTCAAATCCTGCTTCGCGTATCGAATCTTGGATGCCTTGCGAGGTAAAGCGGTGTGGGGCACCAGCGGCTGAAACTACATTTTCTTCGATCATTATTGAGCCAAAATCATTGGCGCCGGCATGCAAACAAATCTGAGCAACCTGCTTCCCAACCGTTAACCAAGATGCCTGAATATTTTTTACATTGGGTAGCATGATACGGCTCAAGGCAATCATTCGGATGTATTCGTCAGAAGTTACTTGATTGGTAATGCCTCTTACTTTCTTAAGCAGCGTTCCATCATCCTGAAAAGGCCATGGAATAAAGGCTATAAATCCTTTTGCATCGGCTGGTTTTTCTGCTTGCACTTCGCGCAGCCAAACCAAATGCTCAAAACGTTCTTCCAGTGTTTCTACATGCCCAAACATCATGGTGGCCGAAGTGGTCAATTCCAATTGATGCGCCGCACGCATCACATCCAGCCATTCTTGCCCGCCACATTTGCCTTTTGAGATCAACCGGCGAACCCGGTCGTTTAATATTTCTGCCCCGGCACCGGGTAAGGAATCGAGCCCGGCGGCCATTAAGGCTTTGAGGACTTCGGTATGGCTCATGCCTTCGAGTTTGGAGATATGGGCTATTTCCGGCGGACCAAGAGAGTGTAATTTTAAGGTAGGATATAATTGCTTGAGTTGTTTGAACAGATCCACATAGAAAGATAAACCCAGGTCAGGATGATGCCCACCCTGTAATAAAAGCTGATCGCCTCCAAAACGGAAGGTTTCTTCGATCTTGATTTTATAAGTTTCAATATCAGTGATATAGCTTTCATCATGACCTGGCCTTCTAAAAAAATTGCAGAATTTACAATTGGCAATACACACATTGGTTGTATTGACATTACGGTCAATGATCCAGGTTACTTTGTTATGGGGTACCTGCTTTTTACGCAGCTCATTGGCCGTGTACATCAGTTCGGATGTTGCCGCATGTTTGAACAGGAATAATCCTTCTTCGGCAGAAAGAAATTCGAAATTTAGAGCCCGGGCAAGCAGATCGGAAATAAGCATAAACAAAGATAGGGAGAATTAGTAACTTCGGGAATGATAATTAGCAACCCGATAGCTATCGGGTGAGGAATTTGACAATTGGTAAATTATTAAAGGAGAGAATTAGCCAATTCCTCTTCATATTTTTCCCTAAATTCGCAATCTCAATCCGATCCAATTTATGGTTTCTTTCAAACGCTTTACGCTTGCAAATGGTCTTAAAGTACTGGTACATGAAGACCCCACAACCCCAATGGCGGTTTTAAATATTCTGTATGATGTGGGTGCCCGCGATGAACATCCTGATCAAACCGGCTTTGCCCATTTGTTTGAACATCTTATGTTTGGAGGCTCTGTCAATATTCCATCCTATGATGAACCTTTACAGCGAGTAGGAGGTGAGAATAATGCCTTCACAAGCAATGACATTACCAATTATTACATTACGCTTCCTTCTGTAAACCTTGAAACTGCCTTTTGGCTAGAAAGTGACCGCATGCTAAGTCTTGCCTTTTCTGAGAAAAGCCTGTTGGTACAGCGCAATGTGGTTTGTGAAGAGTTCAAACAGCGTTACCTCAATCAACCTTATGGTGATGTTTGGCTCAAATTGCGTCCGATGGCCTATAAGCAGCATCCTTATCAATGGGCAACCATTGGCAAGTCGCTTGATCATATAGAAAATGCAAATATTAATGATGTTAAAGCCTTTTTTAACCGTCACTATAACCCTTCAAATGCCATTATGGTAGTGGGTGGGGATGTGAAACTTGAAGAAGTAAAAAGGCTTTCTGAAAAATGGTTTGGAACTATTCCTGCCGGCAAGAAAATACCCCGATTATTGCCTAAAGAAGGTGTTCAGACCGACGAAAGAAAAGAAACTGTGCAAGCGAATGTGCCTTTAAATGCACTATATAAGGTGTTTCATATGCCTGCACGAACTGAACAGGGTTATTACGCGGTTGATCTGATTTCAGATATTCTTTCAAGAGGTAACTCGTCCAGATTGTTTCGTAATTTATTAAAAGACAAGAAGTTATTTAGTGATATAAATGCTTATCTCACGGGTAGTTTAGATGCTGGATTATTTGTTGTTGAAGGAAAGCCCCTGCCGGGAGTATCTATGGATGTTGCTGAAGCAGCAATATGGGAGGAGTTGGATCGGATCAGTACCGAATTAGTTCCAGATGCAGAGCTGACTAAGGTTAAAAACAAAATGGAATCGACCATGGTCTTTTCTGAAATGAGCCTGCTTGACAAAGCAATGAACCTTGCCTATTTCGAACTTCTTGGAGATGCCAATGAATTGAATTTAGAAACGCAAAAGTATCTAGATGTAAATTCTGAAGAAATTCGTTCGCAGGCAAAACAGATATTCCGGAAAGAAAATTCATCTACTTTATACTATTTAGCTAATTAATATGATTGATAGAGCAGTTGCGCCGGTTTATGGTGAAGTTGAGAATATAGAGCTGATCAGGGCCAAACCTCTGGTACTGGCTAATGGATTAAAACTATTCAGTATTGATGGGGGAGAGCAAGATCTTGTTCGCATAGAATTTATCTTCTCTAATACTAATTACGATTCTGCTAAACCACTACAAACATTCGCTACCAATACCATGTTGAATGATGGTACTTCAGAGCTTAGTTCAACCCAAATTGCTGATAAAATTGATTACTATGGTGCATTTCTTCAAACTGAATATGCCAATGATCATTCAACGGTAATCTTATTTACGTTAAATAAGCATCTAGCAAATACCTTACCCATTGTAAAGGCTATTATTTCAGATTCGATTTTTCCGCAAGTTGAACTCGATACCCTGATACGCAATCAAAAGCAAAAGCTGAGTGTAAGTTTAGAAAAAAACGATTTTCTGAGCCGTAAAACATTTAGCCATGTTTTGTTTGGTGATACGCTGTATGGCTATGATATTGCAGCTACCGATTATGACAAGTTGAGTAGAGATCAATTAAACACCTATTTTAAGTTGGCATACCAGCCTAAAAATTGCACAGTTATCATTTCAGGGAAGGTTAATGAGGATACGATTACACTTATAGACAAGTACTTTGGAACCGATTGGGATAATTCAATTGATATAAAGCAGAATGAATTCAAATTTACTATGGGTTCTGGCCAAGAGCATTTTCTGGAAAGGGCGGATGCCTTGCAATCTGCCATCCGAATTGGACAAGTATCAATTAATCGGAAACATGCTGATTTTCCTGGGCTACAGGTTTTAAATACAATTCTTGGTGGATATTTTGGTTCCAGATTAATGGCCAATATTCGTGAAGATAAGGGATTTACCTATGGTATTGGTTCTGCATTGGTTTCATTAAAAAATACGGGATACTTTTTTATTGCATCAGAGGTAGGCGCAGAGGTCTGTTCCGCTACATTAACTGAGATCGAAAAAGAGATCACACTATTAAAAGAGCAGCCTGTAACTGAAGGTGAATTGGCACTGGTAAGGAATTATATGCTGGGTTCAATGCTAGGAAGTTTGGAAAATGCACTATCTCATGCAGATAAATTTAAAAATGTTTATTTCTCAGGCCTCGACTATGATTATTATAAGAATTATATCAATACAGTAAGAAATATTGGCCCTGAAGAATTACAAGCACTTGCTAATCAATATTTAAATTTCAATTCTTTTGAAAAAGTGATTGTTGGAAAGAAATGATGATAAACTATCTGATTCGATTTGCATGTTATAAGCTTCGAATTAGATAGTATACCTTCTAGTTCAAATCCTAATTCGGATTTTCAATATTTATTTCTATATTTGCCTGGCAAGTAATAACCCCTCAATTATTTGCTATGCATCTAGATCCAGAAAAATTCGTCGCAGAAGGCCTAACCTATGACGACGTACTATTAATCCCAGCTTATTCCGAAGTTTTACCACGTGATGTCGATACCAGCACTTATTTTACTCGTAAAATAAAACTGAATATTCCTATTGTTTCGGCTGCTATGGATACCGTTACAGAATCGGGTCTTGCAATTGCAATTGCTCAGGCCGGTGGAATAGGCATGCTTCATAAAAATATGAGTATTGCGCAGCAGGCAGAAGAGGTTCGTAAGGTAAAGCGTTCTGAAAGTGGAATTATTCAGGATCCGGTAACCCTTGATGTAAATGCTTTGGTTTCAGATGCCTTTCTGATTATGAAAGATTATAAGATTGGTGGAATTCCGGTTATCTCATCAGACCGAAAATTGGTTGGGATTATTACTAACCGTGATCTTCGTTTTCAAAAAGATATGAAACGTCCTGTAAAGGATGTGATGACCAGTGAAAATCTGATCACGGCACCAGAGGGCACGACCTTGAAGCAGGCAGAAGAAATTCTGCAAGATTATAAAATTGAGAAACTTCCAGTTGTAGATAAACAAGGTTATTTAACCGGTTTGATTACGTTTAAGGATATTCAGAAATTCAAAAATTTTCCAAATGCGTGTAAAGATGAGCATGGACGATTGAGAGTTGGTGCAGCAGTTGGAGTTACCCCAGATACTATTGAGCGAGTAGATGCTTTGGTTAAAGCCGGAGTGGATGTGATCACTATTGATACGGCACACGGACATTCTAAGGGGGTTATTCAAAAATTGAAAGATGTAAAAGCAAAATATCCTGATCTTCAGGTGGTTGTTGGAAATATTGCAACCGGCGAGGCTGCTATTGCATTGGCCGATGCGGGTGCTGATGCTGTTAAGGTTGGGATTGGACCTGGTTCTATTTGTACAACCAGAATTATTGCAGGTGTTGGTGTTCCGCAATTATATGCGGTATATGAATGCGCAAAAGCACTTAAGGGAAGGGGAGTGCCAGTGATTGCCGATGGAGGAATAAAACAAACTGGTGATATTGCAAAAGCAATTGCTGCAGGTGCCAGTACGATCATGGCAGGATCTTTATTTGCTGGAGTTGAAGAATCGCCAGGCGAGACTATTATTTACGAGAGCAGGAAGTTTAAATCATACCGCGGAATGGGTTCTATTGAAGCTATGGAGCAAGGTTCAAAAGATCGTTATTTTCAGGATGTTGAAGATGATATTAAAAAATTGGTTCCCGAAGGCATTGTGGGCCGAGTGCCTTTCAAAGGATCACTTGCAGAGGTAATGTATCAGCTTATTGGTGGTCTAAGAGCGAGTATGGGCTATTGCGGTGCGGTAACAATCGATGATCTTCAAAATGCAAGATTTGTTAAAATCACGGCAGCTGGAATGCGCGAAAGCCATCCTCATGATATTACAATTACTAAAGAAGCGCCTAACTATAGTAGGTAAGTTTTAAGTTATAAGTTATAGGTTATAAGTATTAAGTTAAAAGGTGAAAGTTGTAAGTTATAAGTTGAAAGCTAAAAGTTGAATTATTAATACAAATCTATACTAACTACTAATTACTAACTACTAATTACTAACCATTAATCTATGAAATCAATTTCCGTTTTCTGTGGTGCAAATTTTAATGGGGATCCTGTGTTGCTTAAGGCAATAGAAGATTTGGCTGATGTTTTTGTACAGAAAGATATCTCCTTAGTGTTTGGCGGAGGTAGGGTTGGTATAATGGGCCTTATTGCAGATGCAATGTTGGTTCGTGGTGGAAGAGCTATTGGAGTAATTCCACAGTTTTTGATGGATAAGGAGGTTGGTCATACCGGACTTACAGAACTGATTATTACCGAAAATATGCATCAGCGAAAACAGAAAATGGCTGATATTTCGGATGGCATAATAACCTTGCCTGGAGGATTTGGAACCATGGAAGAGTTTTTCGAGGTGCTTACTTGGTTGCAGTTAGGCCTTCATAATAACCCCATCGGATTATTAAATGTTGGAGGTTTTTACGATCCATTACTTTTGCAGATGGATAGGATGGTTGATCAGAAATTCCTGAAGCCAATTAACCGTGAATTAGTTTTATCCCATGATAATCCAGGAAGTCTTGTTGCGTTAATGGAGAAGTATAATTCGACACCTGATGATGTCTGGTTTAGAGACAGAAATTTGACATAGCCGTATCTATTAAAATCTGATAAAATAAATTTTGTTTATTATATCAATATTATAATCTGTGGAATGATTTTTGCGGGGTTTGAAATTCCAATAATAATTGGTAAATTCTTTAAAATCAGTTATTTTTCGATAAAAAAAATCGCTTTGCTTGCAGATTTTAATTAAATTTGCACACTTTAATACAGCGTATTTATTCATAAATGAGACAACTCAAAATAACCCAATCGATTACCAATCGTGAATCTCAGTCACTCGACAAGTATTTGCACGAAATTGGTAAGGTAGATCTAATTACAGCCGAAGAAGAAGTAATTCTTGCCCAAAAAATTAGAGAGGGCGATCAGGCAGCTCTGGAGCGTTTAACAAAAACTAATCTGCGTTTTGTAGTTTCAGTGGCAAAGCAATATCAGAATCAAGGTCTTACCTTGGGTGATTTGATAAATGAAGGAAATCTTGGACTGATCAAAGCAGCAAAACGTTTTGATGAAACTAAAGGATTCAAGTTTATTTCGTATGCTGTTTGGTGGATTCGTCAGTCAATTTTACAGGCTATTGCAGAGCAATCCCGAATTGTTCGTTTGCCCTTGAATCAAGTGGGTTCACTGAGTAAAATAAGTAAAGCTTTTTCAAGGCTTGAGCAAGAGTTTGAGCGTGAGCCATCTCCTGAAGAATTAGCTGAGAATCTTGAAACGACAGTTGAAAAAATTTCTGACACATTAAGTAACTCCGGGCGCCATGTTTCAATGGATGCACCTTTTGTACAGGGAGAAGAAAATACATTACTAGATGTTCTTGAGAATAGTGATCCCAATACAGATAGTAATTTGATCAATGAATCGTTATCTGAAGAGATTAAACGTTCATTGTCAACACTAACTGAAAGAGAGCGTGAAATAATTGTCTTATTCTTTGGTCTAAGTACAAATCATCCGCTTTCTCTTGAAGAAATCGGTGAAAAATTCAACCTGACTCGTGAGCGTGTTCGTCAAATTAAAGACAAAGCCTTGCAGCGTTTACGCCATACTTCTAGAAGTAAGATATTAAAATCATATCTGGGATAATCTAACTTTATATAGGATTGAAAAAAAATCGGGCCTAAGCCCGATTTTTTTATTTATAGCCTTTATACTTTTCAGAGTTTCCCATATTAGATTTGCTGCTACTATTTCTTGAATGGCATCAAAAATTCGGTTTTAAAACATATTTATCGTAGAATCTGAAGATATGTTCTGTGGCTTCCTCTGCCGTATCAACCAGTCGATACAGATTAAGATCATCCTCTTTTATATTATTCTCTTCGTTTAACATGGTGTTCTTTACCCAGTCCATTAAACCTGACCAGTAGTTTTTACCCACAAGTACAATTGGGAATCGTGCTACTTTTCCGGTTTGAATTAAGGTCAATGCTTCAAACAGTTCATCCATTGTTCCAAATCCTCCAGGCAATACTATAAACCCTTGTGAATATTTCATGAACATTACTTTTCTAACAAAGAAGTAATCAAATTCTAAAATCTTGTCGCGATCAATATATTTATTATGAAATTGTTCAAAAGGAAGGTCGATATTTAAACCTACAGATTTTCCACCTGCCTCAAAAGCTCCTTTATTGGCTGCCTCCATAATACCAGGGCCACCTCCTGAAATCACACCATAGCCACGTTCAGTTAGAATGCGGGCACAATCCTCAGCTATTTTATAGTATTTATTTTCTTGTGCTGTTCTTGCAGATCCGAAAATGGAAACACATGGCCCTATTTTAGCAAGCTTTTCAAAACCATCCACAAATTCAGACATGATTTTAAATATTTGCCAAGAGTCAGTAACTTTTATTTCTTGCCAATTTTTATTCTCAAATGCATTTCTTAGTTTATCGTCTATAGTCATTGTGTAATTTATCGAATTAAAATTGGGTATTTGTGCTTTGTGGTTTGCTGATTATTAATAAGCCAATGAATGTTATAAATCCATTGACAACGATTAGTTCATTATCAAATACATATCCACCCATTACTATTTTTGAATTTGCATTGATGAAAAAGCAAATTGCCGGAGATAATATACAGATGAATGGTACCAGTTTATCTCTTACACCTCTACTCTTTAAAAACAGGCCAAATCCATAAAGACCAAGTAATGGCCCGTAGGTATATGATGCTACCGTGAAAATTGCACTTACAACAGCAGCATTGTTCACAATATTAAATAGAACAACAACAAGGAACATGAGTAAGGAAAAACCTACATGTACAAGATGGCGGTTTCGAATGGATGAAGCTGAGTTAATATCCGCTTTTTTTGAGAAACTTAAAAAATCAACACAAAACGAAGTGGTTAAAGCTGTTAATGCTGAATCTGTAGTTGCAAAGGTTGCGGCTGTAAGACCCAACATAAAAACAATTGCTGGAATTGCCGACAAATGGTTAAATGCAATTTCAGGAAATAGAAAATCGGTTCGTGGTTTTCCAGTTATGCTATCTAATGGAATCGCAATTCCATACTTATTGGCGTAAACATAAAGTAATGCTCCAACACTTAAGAAGAAGATGTTAATTATCACAAATACTGCGGTGAATGTAAACATGTTTTTTTGTGCTTCACCAATATTCTTACAACTCAAATTTTTCTGCATCATATCCTGATCTAGACCTACCATTGTAATGGTTACAAAAATTCCTCCCAGTAATTGCTTACTTACATGAAATTTACTGGTCATGAAATCTTCATAGAAAAATACTTTGGAATAACCACTGTTCTTTATCGTTTCAAAGGCCTGAAATATGTTCAGGTCTAAGCTGTTACAGATAAAGAATATGGTTAATATTACTGAGGATACAAGAAATACTGTTTGTAGCGTATCTGTTATGATGATTGTTTTTAAGCCCCCCTTAAACGTATATGACCAGATTAGGCCAAGAGAAATCAAAACGGTGGCCCAGAATGGTATTCCATACGAATCAAAAATGAATCGCTGCAATACAATCACCACTAAATACAGTCTGAATGAAGATCCAATGGTACGGCTTAAAAGAAAAATACTCGCAGCAGTTTTATAGCTGTATGTACCAAGTCGCTCTTCAATATACGTATAGATAGAAGTTAGGTTCATTCGGTAGTACAGTGGTAGTAAGAATGCTGCTATCAGGATAAAGCCAATTGCATTTCCAATTACGAACTGAAAGTATTTGAATTCATTCCCTGCCGGATTACCTACTTCGCCTGGAACAGAGATAAAGGTTACTCCAGACAATGCTGTTCCGATCATTCCAAAAGCAACCAGGTACCATTTAGAATTTCTATTTGCTGTAAAAAAAGTAGAGTTATCAGATGATTTTTTTGAAGTGAAATATGATATTCCTAATAAGATCAGAAAATATCCAATTAAAAAACTAAGTAAAATTCCTGGAGCCATAAAATTTATTTGTTTTGATACTAAGCTAAATTAACAATTAAGTTCTTAATTCATTTAACGTATTGGTACAATTCGGCATAAAGATTAGTGTCTGAATTTATCCTTCAACAAGATGTGTAAAGATTAAGTTTTAAATTTAAATTTGCAGAATGAATTTTTCTTCTAAACTGTTAGAAAACGCAGTCAATGAATTTTCTGCATTGCCTGGAATTGGTCAGAAAACAGCCTTACGCTTAGTATTGCATCTGCTTAATAGGCCAAATGCTGAGGTTGAGAAGTTTAGTAATGCCCTTACTATTTTAAAAAGGGATATTCGATTCTGTGAATTATGCTATAATATTTCTGATCATCCTATCTGTCAGATTTGTAGTTCAGTAAAACGCGACAAATCATTAGTTTGTGTAGTTGAAGATACTCGTGATGTGATGGCCATTGAAAATACCGGTACTTTTCAGGGAGTTTATCATGTGTTAGGTGGTTTAATTTCTCCAATGGATGGTATTGGGCCATCAGATCTTACCATAGATGGACTCGTTGAACGTGTTAATTTAGGAGGGATAAATGAAGTTATTCTTGCCATAAGTGCAACAATGGAGGGTGATACCACTATTTTTTATCTGTATAAGAAGCTTAAAGATTCAGGAATTCAAATCAGTACCATTGCCCGTGGCATAGCTTTTGGTGGAGAATTAGAATATGTAGATGAAATTACTTTGGGTAGATCAATTGCAACGCGCATTCCTTATGAAAATTCTCTTGCCAGATGATTTTGGTGCCAATCATTTTGATTTAAATAAATTTTAATCCTTGACAATGGATCTCAAAAATAAAACGGTTGTAATAACCGGCGCATCATCAGGAATAGGTAAATCCTGTGCAGAGCAGTTTGCAAAAAGAGGGGCCAATCTGGTGCTTGGTGCACGTCAATATGTTACGCTTTGTGAAATAGCCCAAGATCTTGAAAAACGTTTTGGAATTAAGGCTATTGCTGTTCAGTGTGATGTTTCAAAAGAGTTAGATTGTATGGAGTTAATCAATCAGGCAAAAACTACTTTTAATCGAATTGATGTACTTATAAATAATGCAGGTATCTCTATGCGTGCCTTATTTAAGGATCTTGATTTGCTTGTTTTACGTAATTTGATGGATGTTAATTTTTGGGGTGCTGTTTATTGTACCAAATATGCCTTGCCTGAATTAATTAAAAATAAGGGTTCTGTTGTTGGAGTTTCATCGATAGCTGGATACCGCGGTCTTCCAGGAAGAACCGGTTACTCTGCTTCAAAATTTGCTTTAAATGGCTTCCTGGAATCATTGCGGGTTGAAAACTTAAAAACCGGTTTACATGTAATGATCGCATCTCCCGGATTTACATCATCTAATATTCGAAATGTTGCACTTGCAAAAGATGGAACCTCACAGGGTGAAACCAGTATGGACGAAGACAAAATGATGAGTTCTGATGAAGTAGCAGCAATCATTGTCAAAGGAATTGAACAGCGTAAGCGTTCACTGATCATGACCTCGCAAGGAAAACTTACTGTATTCCTCAATAAAATATGGCCTTCTTGGTTAGATGGCTTGGTTTATAATCATTTTACAAAAGAAAAAAATCCGCTAATTAAATGAAACTATACTTATTTCTAATGCTTTTTTTGCTTTCTCAAATTTCAATTGCTTTTGGGGGTATTGGGATAAAACGAGATATCTCATACAGAGGTCAATCGCAAAATGTCAGAAATTTTTTAGATGTATATTATCCAAAAAATAAAGACACTCCTAAAGATGTTTTGGTTTTTATTCACGGAGGATCCTGGGACAGTGGAAAAAAAGAAACCTATTGGTGGCTAGGCAAAAATTTGGCTAGCAAAAATGTTATCTCAGTAATCATAAATTATAGTTTAAGCCCCAAATCGCAATATGAAGAAATGGCTTATGACTGTTCTGAGGCCCTGAAGTGGGTAAAAGATAGCATTGCAACCTATGGCGGAAGTCCAGACAGAATTTTTGTAATGGGGCATTCTGCAGGAGGGCATCTGGCTGCATTGATTAATAATGATCCAAGATTTTTTAAGAAGGCCGGGATTATAAATCCAATAAAGGGAGTGATCCTGAATGATGGATTTGGACTTGATATGTTAGAATATCTGAATGCAGTAGAGAAAAATAAGCAAACAGAAAGCTTTTTAACTACTTTTTCAACTGATCAGAATCAGTGGAAAATAGGTTCGCCTATGTTTTACCTTGAAAATGTACAAAACCCATTTCTGATCTTTGTTGGTGAGCGAACTTATCCTGCTATTAAACTTCAGTCAGATCGCCTTTATAAAGTACTAACTGAGGCAAATAAACCAACAGAAATTAATATCATAAAAAGAAAAAAGCATAAAGCAATGATCGCGCAAATGATTTTTCGGAACAATCAAATGTATAGTATGATCTTGACCTTTATGAATAAGTATCGTTGATGTATTTTTTTTGCGAGTAATTGAAGGATTTACTTTCATCTGATTTTACTTTTCCTGATTATCTATATTTTCGAGAAAAATTTAAATCTTTAGTAACATGTTTAAAACTCCATTAGATAGATTCCGTTTCATTGCATTTGTTGAAGGTTGTTCATTCCTATTGATCGGATTTACCATGATACTTAAATATAGGTATGATATGCCAGGCCCCAATTATGTGGTAGGTATGGTTCACGGATTACTTTTTATTCTTTATATAATCTTACTAGTCCAGGTTAGCTATTTGTATAAATGGTCATTCTGGAAATTAACCATGGGCTTTATTGCATCATTAATTCCTTTTGGTACGTTTTATGCCGATAAGAAATTGTTCTCAAAGCAGGAGATCCGTTAATAATTTTTTCTTAACTGATCGTTTAAATACTTTCAAAAAACGAAATCTACATCTTTTTTTGTATTTTCTTAATTGCAGTTTCAATTGATTTTTCCGGTTCAATGATATTGAATTCGCCCCAGAATTCAGAATCAGCAAAATTTGATACTTTATCGATCATGATCACATTTTGTCTGAGTTTTTCGGTAGACTTTTTTGGGTCATTAAATCCTTTTTTCCAATCTGTTACAGCTAGTTCTATGGTTGATTCATAAGTTGTATTAAATAGTTTTCTATCCCAGTTTACTCTGAAAATAATATCGCCACGGGAATATCCAAAAACCCACTTTCCATTGCTCTCACGGTAGTTAATTTGGTAAGTTGCTATTGTTGGATAGACGTCTGCACCAACAGGTTTTTTCTGGGTTACCATATTACTTACTGCTTTTCTGTTTTCAACATTGAGGTTGAAAGTGGCACTAATCACTGCCAGACTCTCGGTATCAATGTATAATTTTCCGAAATAAAGTGGTTCGGTGATCTGAGGGCGCTGTTTGAAAGATAAAACATAAACCTTTCTATTATCTATCTGTGTGTTGTTTTCAAGTGAAAACGTGTAGTTAGCTAATGGATTTTCAGTGAAAATAATATCAGGATATTTCATAATGTCCAGAAAAATGGTGTTGTATGGTCCGCCCTGAAGTTTAAAGGTCAGCGTGTCAAGTTTGGTGTAATCTGTATTTTTTCTCCCCTTGAATAATTGGATTAAATCATTTGTATTGCTGATATATGGTTGTTTTTCAATTTCTACTACAGATTCAGAAAGTGAAACATAGGTTTTGCGTTTTTTAATTGTCTCCCTGTAAAAGCCAGTCATTAGGTTTTGATCTTCACTATAATTCATTTCTCTATTTTGCAATACTTTTTTCAAAAGTAATTCTGCATCATTTGTACTTACTATTACCTCGCTAAGTGCAATATTATAAGGATCAAGACTTATTAGATTGTTTTCTGTCTTTAGTTCTTTCAGGTTGATTACTTTGTTTTTATAGCCTATATAGCTAAGCATCAATTCACCATTAATCTTACCGATAGGAATTTTAATGGAAAATTCACCTTCACTATTAGTTACAGTTGAAATATTAGTCCCCAATAATGATATGCTTGCAAAACTTAATTCCCTTCTGTTTTGGCTATCAGCAACCTTTCCTTTATATTGAGTAAAGGTGATCGAATCACGTAAGTTTGACTGCATTCCTGATGCAATCAGGTTTTCTGTGTTTGATCCAATAAATAATAGGAATAAAGACATTGTCCTTATTGCCTTCAAGACTGAGTTTGTCTGTTTTTTCATACAAAAGGAATTAGCGTATTTTTTATTCACAGGCTTTACACCTAAGAATATAATTGGTATCATAAATTTACTCAGGTTTCCTGGTATTTATCTGAATAAAGCAACCTAACAGTTATTATTTTTGATTTCGACCTTAATTGGATTAAATATCACACGAAAAATATAAGTTTATTTTTGGGTTATAATAAATTAATATATTATAAGTAGTTGATTATTAATATTTTATTATTATAAATAATATATTATTAAATTTTGTCTTATTATTTATTTGATTTTTATTTGACATTTTTTTGACTCTCAATATTAAAAATGTTAAAAAAATGTCTGCTAAAGGGATGGGTAAAAATAAAAACACCAATTTGATAAATGTAATATTGAGTTTTAAAATATCTCAGTGGAAGCATTTTAATTAGTAAAATAAAATGCATGATTTTTTCAATTTTGACATTCACTTGTTTAAATTTTCATGACAATAATTTTTTAATACAGATATTTGAATCCATTATCACAGTTCCCTTATTTTTAAATACTGACCATGGGTTTGCCCAATAATAATCGTTCTGTAGTCATTTGGTTGTATGTTGGTTTAGTTATGATCATGATACAAGTTGTTATTGGGGGCATTACCCGCTTAACAGGATCAGGCTTGTCTATAACCGAGTGGAAGCCCATTTTAGGGGCCTTCCCGCCAATGAATGAACAAGCATGGCTAGATGCTTTTAATAAGTATAAAGAGATTGCTCAGTTTAAACATCTCAATAGTCACTTCTCTTTAAGTGATTTTAAGTTTATATTCTTTTGGGAATGGCTTCATCGTGACTGGGCAAGGCTTATGGGATTGGTATTCATTTTTCCATTCATTTACTTTCTTATTAGTAAGAAAATTCAGCAGAATATGGTTAAACCAATGATCATGCTATTTCTACTTGGTGGTTTACAAGGAGCAATAGGATGGATTATGGTTAAAAGTGGACTAAACGATGAAAATTTATATGTTAGTCACATTCGTCTGGCTATTCACTTTATTTCAGCACTGATACTTTTATGTTATGTGTTTTGGTTCGCACTAAAGCTGAGTATTTCTGAAAATCAGGTTCTGCATGTCCCTGAACTAAAAAAAATCAATGTTTTGTTATTGATATTACTTACATTTCAGTTGATATATGGAGCGTTTATGGCCGGATTGCATGCCGCATTTGCTGCAATTACTTGGCCTGATATCAACGGAATGCTTTGGCCCACAGGTATGTTTAGCCAAGGAGGTTTCCTGGAAGATATAACACATAATCTGATCACAGTGCAATTCATTCACAGGGGGCTTGCTTATATTATTTGTATTCCAGTAATAATTTGGTTTTTAAAGGCTCAAAAATTAGCTGCAGGAACCTTATTGTATAACTTCAGGTTTTTACCTGTACTGTTTTTAGTCGTTCAAATACTTTTAGGTGTGCTCACTGTATTAAATACTAATTCAGAAATTCCATTGATTTATGCTATTCTGCACCAATTTGTAGGAATGTTATTCCTGCTTTCATTGGTGTATACTTTGTTTTTGAGTAGAGGAAAACTTTCCAGATTTCGTTGATTTTTTTGCAGCGGTCTTGGCTTAATTATTCTTTTGAATTGTCTGCTGATACTCATATTTTTAAAAATTCGGAAAATGGTTTGCAGCTAATGAAATTTTATTCATATTTGCTTAAACTATGAAGCTAAAGCAAATATATACGATCTGGTGGTGGCAAATGTTCAAACATTCGGCAATTAGCTAGGTATATATTTTTCTGTATAAAAAAAATAATACTAAGGGTTGCTCAAAGAGCAACCCTTTTTTATTAAAAAATAAATTTGAGTTAAAATCAGTGCAAATCTCTAGGTATAAGATATCTGACTAGAAAGCCTGAAATATAAAATGGTATGAAAAAAATATTGAATCACCTTTTTGAGCAAAAGACCTTTGGAAGATATGAATCGAAAGAGATTTTGACAAATATCACTCTGGGAAAATACAATGCCTCACAAATGGCAGCGTTTATGGCTGCTTATTGTATGCGTAATATTACTGTTGAAGAACTTGAGGGTTTCAGAGATGGGATGCTGGAATTATGTTTGAAGGCTGATCTGCATGAATATGAATTGATTGATCTTTGCGGAACAGGCGGCGATGGTAAGGATACTTTTAATATTTCAACTCTTGCTTCATTTATAGTTGCTGGTGCTGGTTATAAGGTTTCAAAGCATGGAAATTACGGTGTTTCTTCGGGATGCGGTTCATCAAATGTGATGGAATATCTTGGTTATACTTTTTCAAATGACACGGATCACTTAAAAAGATCTTTGGATAATGCTGGAATTTGCTTTTTACATGCGCCATTATTTCATGCGGCAATGAAAACTGTAGCACCCATTAGAAAGGAGTTGGGCGTGAAAACTTTTTTTAATATGTTGGGGCCACTTGTTAATCCTGCAAGACCTAAATATCAAATGGTAGGGGTATTTAGCCTTGAGCTAGCACGTTTGTATGCTTATCTGTATCAAAAATCTGATACGAAGTATACTATTGTTCATGCACTTGAAGGATATGATGAAATATCTTTAACCTGTGATTTTAAAACTTTTTCGGCATCTGGTGAACATATTCATTCAATAGCAGAGTTAGGATTTGACAAAATTGATCCTGAAAAAATTGGTGGAGGTAGTACAGTTAAAGATTCAGCAGATATTTTTAAAGCCGTTTTGGAAGGTGTGGGAACTACCGAGCAAAACAATGTTGTGGTTTGTAATGCAGCAGTTGCTATTCATACAATTAAACCTGAACTGTCATTTGCCGACTGTTTTTATGAAGCAGAAGAATCATTGAAAAGTAAGAAAGCCCTGAATAGCTTTAAGAAAATGTTATCATGAAAATCAAGGTTTGCGGAATGAAAGATTCGGGTAATATCATTGATCTTGCTCAATTGAGGCCTGATTACCTTGGATTGATTTTTTATTCTCGGTCTAAACGATTTGCTGCAAATCTGGATAAAGATATATTAAGCTCATTGCCTGATTCTATCAAGTTAACAGGAGTTTTTGTTAATGAAACAATCGAAGCAATAATAAGTATAATTGATGAATATGATTTAAATGCAGTTCAGCTGCATGGTTCAGAATCGGTGATCTATTGCCAGCAGTTAAAAGAACTACTCCGTGTTAGGTTGCCATTCAGAAAGCTTGAAATCATTAAAGCATTTGGAATTTTTCCTGGTTTTGATTTCAATCAGCTTACACAATTTAACGATGTGGTTGATTACTTTTTGTTTGATACTAAAACTGCCGAACATGGGGGATCAGGCATAGCCTTCGATTGGAAAATATTGGATCACTATAGCGGACTAAAACCTTACTTTCTGAGTGGTGGTTTAAGTCCTGAAAATATCTCTGAGATCAGTAATTTAGTGCCTGAAAAGTTATACGGTATAGATCTGAATAGTAAATTTGAATTGGAGCCAGGGCTTAAAGATATCAGTAGTCTTAAATCAGTATTTGAATTAATTGGTAAATAAAACTAGTCTGAAAAGACAAAAATATAGTATATGAACAGAGAATTTATAAGCAGTTCGGTTAAATGGGGAGTAAACCCTAAGGGGTATTTTGGCGATTTTGGGGGAGCATATATTCCAGAAATGTTATATCCTAACGTAGAGCAACTTCGTCAGCAATATCTTAAGATTATTTATGAACCTGGTTTTCAGGAAGAGTACCATAATTTGTTGAAAGATTATGTGGGCAGGCCTTCTCCTTTATTTCATGCAGAACGTTTATCTGCAAGATATGGTACCACAATTTATCTTAAAAGAGAGGATCTGAATCATACCGGAGCCCATAAGATCAATAATACTGTAGGTCAGATTTTGCTTGCAGAGCGATTGGGAAAGAAGCGAATCATTGCTGAGACAGGAGCGGGGCAGCATGGCGTTGCCACAGCAACAGTTTGTGCACTCAAGGGCTTGGAATGTATTATTTACATGGGCGAAGTTGATATTGAAAGACAAGCGCCAAACGTAGCCAGAATGAAAATGATGGGAGCAAAGGTTGTTCCGGCAGTTTCGGGTAGCAAAACCTTGAAAGATGCAACAAATGAAGCGATGAGAGACTGGATCAATAATCCAATAGATACTCATTATATTATCGGTTCTGTTGTTGGGCCACATCCTTATCCGGATATGGTTGCACGTTTTCAATCCATCATTTCGGAAGAGACCAAGAAACAGCTTTTTGAGCAAACAGGTTCTGAAAATCCGGATATTGTCATGGCATGTGTTGGTGGTGGAAGTAATGCTATGGGTATGTTTTATCATTTTCTGGATGACCAGGATGTTAGGCTGATCGCTGTAGAAGCAGCTGGTTTAGGTGTAAATAGTGGAGAATCGGCCGCTACTACCTTGTTGGGTAGAGAAGGCGTATTACATGGTAGCCGCTCTATTTTGATGCAAAGCGATGATGGTCAGGTTATTGAACCCTATTCGATCTCTGCTGGGCTTGATTATCCTGGTATTGGCCCTCAGCACGCTCATTTATTTAAACAAGACCGTGCCGAATATGTAAGTATTACTGATGATGAAGCCATGCAAGCTGGTAGATTATGTTCTGAACTGGAGGGTATAATTCCTGCTATTGAAACAGCACATGCCCTTGCACACCTCGAGAAAATGATATTTACAGGTAAGGAATCAGTTGTGATCTGCCTTTCAGGGCGTGGCGACAAAGATTTAGACACCTATATGAATTATTTTAATTTATAATAATACTAATTTGATGTAATCATCAAGCAATTGATACCTGCACTACTATGAACAGACTTAACGAATTATTCCAAAATAAGAAAAAACCGCTTTTATCCATTTATTTTACAGCAGGATATCCCGATTTGAATAGTACGCTCGATATTGCTGAAGCCATTGAAAAAGCTGGTGCTGATTTCATGGAGATTGGTTTTCCTTACTCCGATCCATTGGCAGATGGACCTGTTATTCAGAATAGCTCACAAAAGGCACTTCAAAATGGAATGAATTTAGCTATTCTTTTTGACCAGTTAAAAGAACTTCGTAAGCGTGTTTCTATTCCTGTATTATTAATGGGATATGTTAACCCGGTATTACAATATGGAGTTAAGAATTTCTGTGATTCATGTGCTGCAGTAGGTGTAGATGGAGTGATTGTTCCTGATCTCCCGATGGTTGAGTATGAGGAATTTTACAAGGGTTATTTTATTGATAATTCGATTAGTAATATTTTTTTAGTTACTCCTCAGACATCAGAAGAACGTATCCGGAAAATTGATGATTTAAGTAATGGCTTTATTTACCTCCTTTCCTCATCTTCTACAACAGGCAAGAATTTAACTGTTTCAAATGAGGCAGATGCTTATTTCTCCAGAATCCGTGAAATGAACCTCAAGAATCCAACGATGATTGGATTTGGTATTTCAGATCAGAAAAGTTTTAATAAAGCTGCTGAATATACCCGCGGAGCTATTGTTGGTAGTGCTTTTGTAAAATTTTTGGATACTGAAAATGCCTTGCAGCGAATTCCTGAATTTATCAATTCAATTCGCCCCT